>JAFGKU010000113.1 GCA_016928415.1 Spirochaetales bacterium | reverse complement strand
CGGCGGCATCTGAGCGGAGCGAAGTAGAGCCGGGCTTCCTGTGCAGCCCGACAAATGGCCTGAAAAGGTACAGCGCAAAAAACTCAACAGGTAAATTCCTTGACATTCGTGTAAAAACCGGTTATGTTTTAGATGGGTAATATTATGAACCCATGCAAAATCTTTTCTTTAAAGGAGGTATATATGTCGGACAATGACGGCATAGGTCATCAACGTTACATTATCCGATTTCACCTCCTTTTGAGGAATCAATCCGTCTATTGACGTAGTTTTTATCCTTCATCAGGGGGTGACCCAAAAATGAAGGAGGAAACTATGATTATTCTTAAACAAAACAATCGCAAAATATTACTGGAATTTATTTTTGACACGATGTGTTTATCCCGTTCCCTGAACCACATGGCGGGGGGTGCGCCATGTTGAAAATCTGGAAACAAACCGGTAATAAAATCAACCATACCACCATCCTGGAAAAGAACTGCTGGCTTCAGGTAACAACCCCGACTCATGATGAAATTGAAAGCCTGCAGCAGGAATACGGTATAGCTCTTGACCATATAATGGATATACAGGACGCGGACGAGCGGTCCCGCTATGAAAAGGAAGACGATTATACATTGATTATCTTCAGGATGCCCGTTTATTCCCCGACGGCCGAATACCCCTACTCCACGATACCCATCGGTATTATTCTGCTTGGTAATCTTATCATCACTATAAGTTCACGGGAAATCGATTTTATCCACGAGCTGGTGGAAAACCGTGTGCGGGGTTTTACCGTAGTGGACCAGACCGGTTTCGTGCTATACTTTTTCCAGCGCGCAGCCATCTGGTACCTGAAATACTTGAAAGAAATCAACAAAACAACAACGATTATAGAAAGGGAGCTCCAAAGGTCGGTCAAGAACACCGAACTGGTGAACCTTCTTGAAATTGAAAAATCGCTTGTTTACTTTACAACGTCCCTTCGCTCCAATGAATTGATGATAGAAAAACTCACAAGAATTCATTTCAAGAACTTGCCGGAAACATATGCCGACATCCTGGAAGATGTGGTAAACGAGAATAAGCAGGCCATGGAAACCACGAACATTTACAGCAATATCTTGAGCGGAATGATGGATGCGTTCGCCTCCGTCATCTCGAACAACCTGAATATTGTCATGAAGCGGCTTACCATGGTTTCCATTATAATCATGATCCCCACCTTTTTTGCCAGTATTTACGGCATGAATGTCCCCCTGCCCTTTATGGAAAATCCCTTTGCCTGGCTCGGTATCATCGGGATATCGGCGTTCTCCTCGCTGGTAGCGGCCCTGTTCTTCCTCCGTACAAACAATATCCGGACAAAGATGAACAAAAGACACATACCCAAACGGATTAACGGTAATGGTAATGGTAACGGGAACGGGAGCTGAAACAGCTTAACTTTCAATTTTAAATCAAATTACCCGTACCTATTGTCAAAAAAAGAAACTTTACAAATTTGCAAAACCGGATTTTAATTAAATGACTTAAATAAAACAAACCCCTCAGGAGGTTTGCGTAATATACCCTTTATAAACGGGGAAGGATGCTTCAGCAGCCTTCCCTTGTTTTTATATGGGGGTATCCCCGTCGCAATCGTTGACTCATCGGTAAAGAAAATATAAATTGAAGCGTATGGAGAGACCGTTTTCCCTGCTGATAAAACCGGCTTCCGCTGACTGCAATTTAAGATGCACGTATTGTTTTTACCTTGATCACCTGCAAATGTATCCGGATGAAAAAAAACACAGGATGAGTACTCCCGTTTTAAAGCAGCTTATCTCCAGTTATATGGCCATGGAAATGCCGGTATATTCATTTAACTGGCAGGGCGGCGAACCGACCATGATGGGACTCAATTTCTTTAAAGATGCCATAGAATTCCAGAAAATATACGGAAGGTCGGGCAAGCATGTCTCCAATTCACTGCAGACGAATACGACGTTGATCAACGACGAATTCGCCGCTTTCCTCGCCGAATACCGCTTTCTGGTCGGGGTGAGCCTTGACGGGCCCGAAAACATCCATAACAAATACAGGGTTAACGCATCCGGATCAGGTTCGCATAACAGGGTTTTAAAGGGCTTAAGGCACCTGGTAAACAACAAGGTTGATTTCAATTTCCTTGTCCTGGTTTCGGAAGCGAATGTGGATAAACCGTTCGAGGTATATAATTATCTAAAGAGCTTGAACGTCACCAATTTTTTTCAATTCATACCATGCGTGGAATTCGATGAGAAGGGAAACAAGCTCCCCTTTTCCATTACGGGTAAACAATGGGGTGATTTCCTCCTCAAAATTTATTATGAATGGGAAAAAAGGGACAGGACGCATGTTTCCATCCGGAATTTTGACGCAATCATCAATAAAATGGTTTTGGGTAAACCTCATACATGCGTCCTAGACAACAATTGCTGCCAGTACTTTGTCGTGGAATACAACGGCGATGTTTTTCCCTGCGATTTTTTTGTGGAGGAAAAACTCAAACTGGGGAACGTAACAAGGAACGGCTGGCGATATTTCCTGAACACGGGTAAATACAGGAAATTCGGCCAGAATAAAATGAAATACAACAGGGAATGCCGGCAGTGCGGTTTCGTTGAATTCTGCCATGGCGACTGCCTGAAACATCGCAAATACGGGCAGGAAAATTTCCAGCAACTAAGTTTCCTGTGTGAAGGCATTAAATCCTTTTACAGGGAAACCTTGAACGAATTCAGGAAAATGGCGGCTGACATTAAAACACGGAATATTGCCCGTTGATGCCGCCGGTGTAAAACAGCCGTTCATTAATGTTAAGAGAAGCCTGAACAGATTTCAGTTTTTATCCATTTAACGATAATTGCTTAATCCACTCAACAGCCCGGCCTTCCTCGCCGTCCTTTAACGGCCCTTCCGTACCGTTCACGTAAAATCCTTCCGGGGAAAGGCTTAACTTGCCTCCGTATTTGACCAGTTTGGCGGCTATCGGTTCAGCGGCGTAACCGAAAAGCTTTACCATGAAATTCAGGAAGCCGGAATTTACATCTGAAAGCAGGACGCGGGTATCAAAGGCAGCCACACGAATTCCCTGAAGCCGTTCCCGTGAAAAGGATTTAAGAAAATTCTTGATTGCCTTGGTGGGCTGAAAGGCCCTTGTCGGGGAGCCTACCACCAGCCCTTCGGCATTCTTCAGAATTTCAGCATCCAGAGTACCGACCTTTGCAACGGTTACATCATGGCCTGACCCAAGTCCTTTCCCCATTGCCTGTGCGATTTTTTCCGTATTGCCGAAAACAGAATCATAAACAATGACAATTTTCATAGTTCATCTCCTTTTTAAAATCACGGCTGGTTTAATTCAGGCAGGCTCTTATACCCATTGAATTTGGCCGTGACCCTTTTTTCACTGAAGAGTTTTTTACTCAGTTCGTACCCTTCTTTTATGGAAGCGGTTTTCCCGAAACAGTAAAAAGCGGCACCGGCATTCAATGAAACCATGTCAAGCAGGGATTCCGGCTCACCGGATTGCATCAAAGATTTAAAGTATTTAGCATTTTCCTTGCAGTCTCCTGCAGGAATAGTTTCATAGGGAACCGGTTTAATGCCGAAATCCGAGGGTGTTATGTTGTATTCCTTGAGCTTGCTTCCTGTTAATTCCACAATACGGGTCTTGCCGGATATGGATATTTCGTCAATGCCCGGTTCTCCCGTTATAACCAGGCATTTCGTTCTGCCCAGCTTATACAACGCGCGGGCCAGCAGCTGACTCGTCTTGACCTGCACGGAACCGATAATCTGGTATTTAGGCTGCGCCGGATTGCACAGGGGACCGATCAGGTTGAAAATAGTCCGCCGCGCGGCAATCTGCCTGGCCTTCACGACCTTCTTCATGGCCGGGTGGAAGGCCCGGGCAAAAACAAAACATAATTTCGATTTATTGAAGATCGTCTTTATCCTGTCCGGCGACTGATTGTACGGGATGGCCAGTTCCTCGAGGAGGTCAAAACTGCCGTTCGGTTTTTTTGAACCCTTGTTGCCGTGCTTGACAACCGGTACGCCTCCTGCGGCCAGGACAAATGATACAACCGTGGATATGTTGAACCTGTCACGTTTGCCGCCGCCGGTGCCACAGAGGTCGATCGAACGGTCCGGCAGGTCCAAAGGCACCACCTTTTCAAGCAGACCCCTGGCAAAGCCGGTGATTTCATCCACCGTCTCTCCCTTGTCAGCCAGCGCACATAAAAGCTCGGCAATCGTTTCGTCGCTGTGTTCATCGTCGAGAAGGGATAAAACAGTTGCCCTGGCTTCCTCGACTCCCAGGCTCAAACCTGATTTTATTTTATGTATTTTTTCCTTGATCATTACCGTCTCCCTTTACTTTTTGAATCATTATAAACAGAAAACGAATAATTGGCAAATACTTCTTTAACCGGCCGTTATTTCCTGCGGCATACAAGCTCACCTTTGCCGATGGGTACGATCATGCTGTCAAACCGTTCGTCCTTCATTACCCTGTCAATCATCTTCTGCAGTTCATCCCCGTGGCTTATGACATTATCAGCCACTATGAAACCGCTTTTAATTACCTTTTCAGAAACAAGTTCCCAGCATTGCTCATATATTTCCTTTTCACAATCCATAAAGCAGAACGCCGCTTCTTTTATTACAGAAAGGTTCTCCAAAGCATCCCCTTCTATCAAATCAACCCGTTCCCTGATTCCCGCCTTGACAAAGGTTTCTTTCGCGAGCTTGATTTTTTCTTCCAGTAGTTCGAACGTTCTTATCCTGACACCTTTCTCCCGTGCAGCCAGGTACAACCACATTGTGGAATAACCTGCGCTGGTCCCTATCTCAACAATATCACCCATTGGGCAACTGACAGCTAAAAGGGCCAGAAATTTACCCGTTTCCGGCGGTATCTGCCGCAGACGTTTCATTCTTTCGGTGCCATCTGCCCGGTCGGCGGCATCCATTTTCTCAAGAAATCGCATCCGCTCGAGCATAGCCGGGCTTATTTCATTAAACATTTTAGTCCTCGCAAATATAAATACGGGAATTACTCCAGTACCTTTATTTCTTTAATCTCAATAATCATTCCCCACATATGAAAGCTGGATAAATCATCCCTTAACTCGGCTACAACCCGAACTCTTAATCCATCAACCTTGTATTGATCCTCCAAATTAACGGGATCGTACTTTTCCCCGGTATCCGTTTCGATACCGTAAAAACCGCCTTCCAGGGAAATATACCGCACCGTTCCGGTTGCGGTGAATGGGTTGTCCGGTTTGCCGGAAACACAGGAAAGGGAAAGCATGATGAATGCGGAAAGCAAAAAAAAATATTTCATAAAGCCACGTCTTTTATCATCTCCATATTGAAATAGCCGCCGGGCTCGTCGGTCTGCACACGGTCCTACGCTCCCGCTTCCTTGAAACGGTCGCAGGGGAAACAGGGGCACTCTTTTTTCTTCAGGGCCCGCCTGCAAAGCCACGGGAAATTCCTGCCGCAGTCGATGACTTTTTTGCATATGGACAGCTGTTCTTCAGTTAAGGATTTCATATTCGGGAGGGCCAGTCTGTAATAGCAGACGATTCCGGCAACAGCCGACCCGCCAATAAAAAGACCTGCTATTCCCAAAATTATCCAAACAGTGACCATATGGAAACTTTTTATATCACATTTAATAATTTTCTTCAAGGTATCCCTGCTAGTAGATCTACTGGAATGTGCCGTTTAAATCGAGAAAATTACCCTGTGCCGGCAGGGCCGTGGTTATCGGTGCACTATCGACCGACTGACAGTTCCCTTTATTCAATCGATTGACTTTGGCGAGAATTAATGCAAGAAGCCTGTAACAATTATACCCGGCCTCCTCATTTAACAGAACGGGCTCATCAATGCCGTCCCGGTCAAAATCCTATATAACGGGATTTCTCCGGTTGTCGGACATGGTATATAAATCCAATGTAAATTAATCCGAAGCAAATTGAAATAAATATGGAAAAACGTCTCCCACACACCTGTAATTTTTGGAAACAATAGAAATTAAACCCAGGTCAAATCCGAAAAGATTGAAATCGGGGAGTGTTATGCTTTCACCAATAGATGAGATCATGAAATCCGGAGCTTTTGCCGTTCTTAATTCGATTTTTTCACCAAAGGCACCCAGCACGAACAGCATGGTACCGTCCAGTGTGATGAACGCGCTTCTGGTTTGAAAGGTATTTATGCCGTCGTTTTTATATTTGTCATTTAACTGATTATCCAATGCAGTCAACTTTGAATTAGAAAAAGAATAATGAAACAGAAGTGAAAAAGAAGCGGAAAACGATATACCGCTTTCAGGAAGGAATCCGAAAATTAAAAATAAAATCCCTTTATCCTTTTGGGTCCAATGGCCTCCGAAAATCCATTTTTTCTTGAATTTTGTTTTAAGGGAATCAGGTATCTGTTTCTCAACCTCCATAACGGAACATATCTGGTCGAGTTTTTTCCTTTTAAGATCAAGAATCCACAACCCATTGTATGAAGGGATTTTCTGCGACCTTATCACCGGCAAACATATTTTTGAATAATCGTGTGAAAAGGTCATTACTCCCTCATAAATGTCGAAAAGGCCAAACTTTTTTTTAAAATCGTAAATCAATTCAGGCTTTCCACCCGATACCGAAATTCTCATTAATTGTGCCGTTTCCACATTTTTTTTAACTACAAGACGCAAAAACCAGATGTATTTTCCATCTCTGTCAAAAAAAGGCAGGATATCAACGGGTGAATCATTCTTGCCAAAATCATTCAGATCAAAATTATCAGAACCGTCAGACGTCAAATCCAGGAATACCCCTGTTTTCGTGTCCCAAAGCCATATATCGGGTTCATGAAAATATAGATGGAAATTTTCGGTGAAAGTAATATATCTGGAATCGGCGGACCAGGTAAATCCGTGAACGCTTTTTACTTCTTCGGGAAACGAATATACCTTTAATTTTTCCGCATCAGGGTCAAGCAGAAAAATATTGTGAAGTGCGTATCCCGCCACCAGTTTGCCATCCGGGGATATGGCAGCCATTCTCACGTAATCATCGTCAAACAAATCATTAACGAGGGAAATTTTATTACACGACCATGTCTGGGATATCACTGGTGTTGAATTATATATTGCAAGATAAATTATACAAAAAAATAATACCTCTGTTTTCTTCATTACTTAATTTTAATATACAATGTGAATCATTACAAGATAAAGTGCGTTGCAGCTGCTTAAACTCAAACCCTATTCCAGTTATACCGCCTAATAATATTTTTATTCACACACGATATTCTTTCAATTCATCCAAATCGGTTAATAATCGAACATCGCCATTTAAATGAAAGCGGTCAAGGTTCTGGTGACCGTTTTTTACCAACAGGCATTTGATTCCTAATTCCATCGCAACTTCATAATCGTGAAAGGTATCGCCTATCCATAATATTTTTTCATTGTCTCCGGCATTCCTACGATTTAAGCATTCTCTGGCGCTATTATATTTGCCCTTTGCCCGGATATTTTCCAGGCCGACTATATCCGTAAAATATTCCTTTAGGCCCCGCTCAGCCACCTGTTTCACCAATAAACGTCTTTCCATCGCGGAAATGATGATCTGCTCGTAATTCCTTTTTTTGAAGGCCATGATCACTTCACTGCTTCCCGGCTGAAGCGGGCAGTGCCTGGCGGTTTCCGTGTACAGACCGATGAATTCACCTGATACTTCCCCGAAATTCTCCCTGTCAAAATCGAACCCCAGTGCCCTGTAGTATTCGATAACGGGAAACGTGAACATGTCCCTGTAGGTATCGAAATCGATTGTCTTCACGCCCCTTTTTTCAAGCATGACATTAATCGCATCTATACAGGCGCCCATATCGTTCAATAACGTGCCGTTCCAATCCCATATTATCAAGGGCATTGTTCAATATTCCTTGCTTTGTATCCCGCTGGCTGTCATTTTTTCCGTTGTTACTTTCATTGTTCAACCTTTCGGTCGAAGGATACCCATATTTTCTGTTTCTGTCGACCATAAAATTTTAATATATCTATATTTTGAATTGGCATCCGGTTATTAAAAGGATATATTCCCGGCAGGGGAAAACATCATGGAATACGCAAAGGCGAATAATAATGATTTGGACGGGATCGAAAAAATTCTAAAACTGTCTTTTTCACCCGTATACGCAGGATATGCCAAAAAAAGTTTTAAACTCATTACCAACGCCCTGGTGGCAAAGAATGAAAGCGGCCTAATAGCCGGTGTCATTAATTGGAAGATATTTACAATGAAAAACCGGAAACTGGGATATATTTTCTGGCTTGCCGTACATCCCGACAATAGGAAACAGGGGATTGGTAAGACACTTGCCAAAATGGCCATCGAAATTCTGGTTGCCGAACACGGTGTTGAGGAAGTGTATGTGGGAATGGAAAAGGAGAATACCCAATCCCGGTCACTGTTTCAGAAAGCGGGTTTTGCCTGTATTAGCCGCTCTGAAATGAAGAAAAAATTCAGGGCGGGACGTCTGAAATTATATACCGGAATGATGCTCATGCCGTGGGAAGACCTTCTTGTCCTACCCGTTACCGGAAGCGGTGCCTGAACGGTGCCCGTAATTCCGCAGTTTCTTCAGCTGATCCCCGTCAAAGGCAACCAGTTTCTTCCCCGTCATTGCCAGTTGACAGGCAAACTCACAAACCTCGGCGGCGCAGATAACTTCTTTGAGGTTTGTTCCCAGGGCAATCTGTCCATGCTGCTTAAGCATGAGCAGAACAGAAGAAGTATCGGATGCGGCAACAGAAGCGGCGGCCTGAGCTAACTCGCGGCTGCCCGGCGGATAATAGGGAACCAGTAGAATTTTTCCCAGATGTACGGGTACTTCCGGGATGACGTTAAGGTTCACGGATTCCGGCCTTTCCGAACAGGCGATGATCGTGGCATACAGGGATTGAAAATGGAGAATCGCGGACATCTCCGGCCGGCTTCTATAAAGCGCCCTGTGCATACCCGCTTCCATGGACGGGACAGCACCTTTGGCAGCCTGTTCTCCGGACAAGGAACAAATGCTGACAGACTTGTCATCCAGCTCATCAAGTGCAGCTCCCGTACCGGAAATGGCAAATTTATCATCGCCTAACCGAATGCTTAAATTACCGCTGCTCCCGTGAACCAGCCCGGCCTGCTTTACTTTCTTCCCGTAATAAATCAAATCCTTTATACGCATAGACACTCACCTTGAATTATTTTTTTTTGAAAATATAAACGCCCTCACCGTTTCTTCACCGTCATACGGTTCCTTGGTTACCGTCTCGGTCAATTCGAATCCACTCTCAACCAACAATTTCTTAATAGTTTCCACTTTAAAAAACGTATAGGATATTCTGTTTCCCTTTTCTATGAAATCCTCGTATACCACGGTTTCATCATTTCCGATATGAAAATTAACCAAGAATATTCCGTCCCTGTTTAGTACTCTGTTTATCTCAGAAAAAGCCTCCCTCACTTCCGCAACATCAAAATTGACTATGAGATAAGGCGCGACTACTCCCATAATTGATTCATCAGGAAACACCAGATCAAATACATTGCCGGTCTGAAAATCGATTTCGCCATTATACGCTTTAGCTGCTTTTATCATCTCGGGAGAAGAGTCTATACCGGTTATATCAAGACCTTTCATCCACAAATAATTACTGATTTCCCCGGGACCGCAGCCTATTTCCAGGACTTTTCCCTTGTTTACGGTTTTTTCAAAAAACAGATCGTACAGCTTCCTGTCGAGAGGTTTCTTTTGCAGTTCATTGATAAACAGGTTTTTGTATGTCCGGGCAATGCGTGAATAAGCTGTTATTCGTTCTTCCTGTCTTTTGGAATTCATTAGCCACACCTCCCTTTTTTACACAATATGCGTTAATCTATCTTTAAACTACCGTCCGGTTTGAATCGCCATTTTTCCCAGAACATTACTTCCCAAAAATAACCATCGGGGTCCGAAAAATAACCGCTGTATCCTCCCCAAAACACCCTCACGGGCCGTTTTTCAATTTTCCCGCCGCCGGCCTTGACTTTTTTCATGACTTCGTCAACTTCCTCTTCGGAAGTGCAAATGTATGCCAGCGTCATGCCGCCGAACCCGTTCCCTTGCGGGGGGTTACCCTCATTAATGTCTTTGGCAACCTCTTCCCATGGACACAATGCCAGTGTGGTCCCATCGTTTTGGAAAAAGACAATTTGCGGGTTTTCATCCTGTATGGCAGTTTTAAATCCCAACACGTCCCGATAAAACCTCATTGAACGGCTGATGTCCTTTACACCCAGAGTGATAATATGAATTCGGTCAATACTCATAAGCATCTCTTTGTCATAAATAAATTTCCCCGTCTATGCAGAACCTTACTTTTTTTACCATCGCAGTTTCCCACGGGTATTGACTTTCTGGGAACCCCGCTTTATCTCCCCGATGGTATAAGATTCAAAACCTTCTTTTTTAATGTGATCCATAATCCGTCCCGCATTTTCTTCAGCTGTTACGGCCACAAGGCCTATTCCCATGTTAAATGTCCGCAGCATTTCTCTGTCCGAAATCTGTCCAACCTCCCGTATTACCTTGAATACTTCAGGAATCCTGTATTTATCCAGATAAATATGAGCATCCAGATTGCCGGGCAGTATCCTGTTCAAGTTTTCAGTGATTCCACCGCCCGTAATATGCGCCAGACCGCTGATTATTTTTTTGGGGAACAAATCCTTTAAAGCTGTATAGTAACACCTGTGCGGTTCCAGAACCGTTTCCAGGAATGTTTTCCCGTTTATCATCCGCTTGTCCAATACCGGACTATCTCCCAACACTTTTCTGATCATCGTGTACCCATTGGTATGGGGGCCGCTTGATTCAACCCCGATTATGGAATGGCCTGTATTAATTTTAGCACCGTCTATCACAGCATCCTTTTCAACAATCCCTATTATACTTGATGTCAAAATATAAGTACCTTCCGGTAATATACCCGGCTGTTCGGATGTTTCGCCGCCGGTCAATGTGCATTCATTATTACGGCACGCTTCCGCGATCGCCGCCACAATCCGCTTGATTTTTTCTTTCTCCATTTTCCCGCATATAATGGCATCCTGCACTATCAAGGGCCTTGCCCCCATGACAATGCAGTCATTTATCAGGTGATGAATCATGTCAAAACAGATGCCTTCAATTTTGTCATGCTGAAAGGCCAGCATCTGCTTGGAACCGGGCTCCTCCGTTTTCATCACCAGCACGGGATCTGTGTACCCGGGAAAGGAAAAATCGTATAACGAGGCAAAAGCCCCAAGCGTGTTCAATACACGCGCATCATCCGACCGGAGAGATTCCGCCATTTCCTTTTTCGTCCGGTTGGCCAGATCAATATTCACTTCATATTTTCTATCTTTCATTTTGTCCCGCCTTACATACAACAATACATTTCGTGCAGTACCGCAAAAGGCCGCGAGGGCCGAACGGCTCATATTCTCCTCGTTCTTCACGGTATTTCCGGAACTTAAGCCCTTCAAAACCATTATCAAGGGCCCCGGCCGGGCAGTTGCGGATGCAGGCGCCGGTACACTGCTTCCGCGGTTGTCATGATTGTATCCTTGAAATCAGCATATCATTTAAATCCGTTTGGTTCAATTATGCAGGAAACCTGTAAAATACAAACGTGCTCAATAACCGGGATATTTGATCTTTTGCAGGTCTTCATCCACTATTATCAGTTCCGCCTGTTTTCCCGGCTCAATGCTGCCCGTTTCGGCATCCAGCCCGAGCAGGCGTGCCGGATTCAGGGAGCAAAAGCGAACCAGGTCGTACAGCGGGGCGCTCGTCATCAAGTGCATTTGGCGGATGACATCCCAGATCAATTTATTGGAACCGACCAGGGTCCGCGTATCGGCATATCGGATACCGTCCGCCCCGGATATTGTCTTTTTATCATAGTAACGGTACTCGCCAAAGGGTAGACCCGCTGATGTTACGGCATCGGTAATGAGAATAAAATGTTCGGGATTCAGATGATTCAGGCATAAGTTGAGAATATCGGGATGGCAATGAACTCCGTCCCCGTTCAATTCAAAGAAAATGTCATCATTTAAAAAAGGCAGCATGGCAAGACCGGGATACTTATGGGAAATACCGGTCATGGCATTGAACAGGTGCGTAATGTTCATGCCTGATAAGTCAAGGCCTTCCGGGATATCGGACGGCGCGGCGGCGGAATGACCGAAACAGGGGATGACGTTGTTCTCAAGCAATGCATCGATGACAGACCGGCATCCCTCTATTTCAGGGGCAACCGTCATGAGACGGATTTGCTGCCGGCTTAAATCAAGCAGGTGTTTAAGGTAATTCCCGTCCGGTTTCCGGATGTTCCGGTTAAGGATGCCCCCTTTATACTCCGGGTTGATAAAGGGGCCTTCAATGTAAAAACCGGGTATCCTTTTTTTAAGAAATGATTTACTGTCGCGTTCCACAGCAAGCCGCTCAATGGCCTTTTCATCGCATTGAAGAGCAGGTACAAAACGGAGAACGCCCCTTTTTTCGAGAAAGGCGGATGCTTTTTCCAACACATCCTCCTCGCCCGATTCAAATCCATACGGACCGCAGCCATGTATGTGCAGTTCGACGGGCGCAGGGAGAATAAACCGGCCCTCCGCGTCAATTACCTTAAAGCCGGATTCTTCAGGCAGGTCCTGTTCAATCCGGGTAATCATACCGTTTTTCACTTCGATGCAATGATTTTCCCTGATATCTTGAGGACAGACAATACGCGCATGCGAAATAATATAGGATTGATTCATCAGCTAACCTTTCAAAACAACATGGATCCGGGATCATCCCACTTGGTATAAAGGCGGCAGTCGGGTCGCAGAATAAGGTATTTCAATGCCTCCTTGGCTTCCGTACTCATGCAGTCGTCATCCAGCACGGTGGATATCCCATAAACGGAATACCGGATGGCGCCAAAAGGCAGCCGTTCCAGTTTCCGGCCGCGGGATAAAATGTATTTTCGTATTTTTTCAATGACAGGTTCACAGGCACTGTGTTCGGCTATCCACTTATTGATTTCCTTTTCCGTTTTAGTATTCGGCTCCTTGACCGAGTAAAGGATGCGGAAAGTAACCTGGTCGGCCTTCAATTCATGGAGCCGTTCGAATATGCCCTCCGGTTCGGACTTATTGTAAAAATCGGTCATGTTGAGTGAAAGGCGGAGGTTGAACCCGTGCCCCTTGACTGCCGTGCACAGGGCATCAATATCGACAACCAGATCGGCGGGTGTGCCATTGTAATAGGCGTTCTGTTCATTGGAAAAAAGGCTTGAGAGGCTCAGGCAGATTGTGGCAATCCCTATATCCGTTTTCAGCCAGGCAAGTTTTTCATCGTTTATCGTTACGCCGCTTGTCTGAAGTTCAATCCAGCGGAACGGGTGCTCCAGCCCGCGGTTCCACGCCGCCGCATCCCCCAAAAAGCGGGGGTTGAGAAGCGGTTCGCCTTCGCCCGTGTATATGACCGTATTGCAGCCATTGTCCCTGGCAAAGGCAAGGCGATTTGCGTACTCCGTCCTGTATTGATGCCTGTTTTTCAGATCCTTTTCAATCCGATTGGCATATTCAATATCTTCGTGCAGCCGCGATACGCAGAATTTACACCGGTTGGGGCACCTGGCCGGCACGACTATCGACAGGTTTTGTATGTCCACGGTTTCCTCCGTAATACTATCTATTAAAAACAATTGTAATACAGACCGGATAAAAACGCTATAGCTCAAACATTTAATTCTGCAACAGCCGCAGCAATCAGATGGCTGACCGCGAATATTAAATTTAATTCCAACTCATAACCGGATCCAGTCCCTGTCTGCATGCGTCAGATACTCCGCGCCGGTTTCCGTTATAACGATGGTATCTTCAATACCGACTATACCGATATCGGGCAGTAATACCTTGGGTTCCACGGCAATCGTCATACCCGGTTCCAGGGGATATTCCATTTTGGGTGCGAGAAACGGCGGTTCGTCCAGTTCAAGGCCAACGCCATGACCGACGAATTTCACCTTTTCTGTTCCGGTTCCCATGAATTCATCCGCGTAACCGGCCTCTTCCGCCAGTTTTTCAGCGGCAAACCAGGCATCCTGCCAGAGCACCCCAGGTTTAAGACGCTTCTCCACAAGCGTTTCTTCAACGTTGCGCATGGCATCAAAGGCACGCCTTGCCTTATCACACGGTTCACCCCAGATGGCCATCCGGGTCTGGTCAACATGGTAGCCATCCTCCGTCACACCGAAATCCATCAGGATGGGCGTATTTTTTTCAATGATATCCCTTGAAGCGCCGAAAGGAAGGGCGGCTGACAGGCCTTTACCGGAAGCTATGCCGTCGAACCGTGTGGGTACGGAAGAATTCCCGCCCGCCGAACAGATGCCGTAGCCGAAATCGGCGCCTTCCTGGCGGCTGTGGTTGATGCCGAGACCGAGGAGCCGGAAACGGTTTTCAATGACGGCCGAAAGTTCCAGTTCAGACATGCCCGGCCTGAAATGCTCCTTTAACACGCTTCCCAGCTCCGCGCATTTATCGGCCGCCGTCTGCATGCAGGCCAGTTCGGCCTCGGACTTCCGTACCCGGAGCATCTGCAGGTCCCAGGAAATATCCCTGAAGGATATACCGGGAAACACCTTCTGAAAACGAAGAAAACCCTGGTGAGAAACGGTTTGGAAGGAAAGACCGACATTACCCCCGATACTCATTCCATGAACCCTGATGATATCCAGCATTGCCTGCGTATTCCTGAAATGCCCGACGGCAATATCGCTTGTTTCTTGTTTTATCCGGATAATGCCCTTTCTTGCAAGGATGAGCGCCTGCCCCCTGAGCGGAACAAAGACATAGAGCGGCTGAAGGGAACCGGTGTAATAAAAAATATCTTTTGTGGAAGTTAAAACGGTGAGGGACAGATTCTCCCTTTCCATATACGCTTTCAAATTTTCAATTCGTTCCCGCGTTTCGCGGATGATTTCGTTGGCCATATTTCACTTTAAACCGGCTCGGGCTTTTTGTATAGCCTTTTATTCCATTTCTTGCAGTCGGATAAAAAATTCCCTATACTTTATATAAATCGATTTTGTATCAAACTTATTTCCCGATCTCACACAGGAGGTGACCGGATGAAAAAAATAAAACAGCCCCGTATATTGAACCTGCTTGTTGTTCTCCTTGCTTATCTGATTTTTTTACCGCATACGTTATTGGGTAATGAACTTGAAAATACAACCTCCATCATTACCATCGACAATCTGAAACGGGAATATGTGATTCACATACCTTCGGAATACGATTCCGGAACACCGGTACCGCTGGTTATCATGCTGCATGGCGGCGGCGGTACGGCAGCGAACGCGATGAAAGAAACCGGTTGGACGGATAAAGCGGATAAGGAAAATTTTATTGTCGCCTTTCCCGAAGGAACGAGAAGGTATCCGCGAAGAAAAGCAAGGTTCTCAACAAACCCGCAGACATGGAACGACGGTTCGAAACGGGAAAATATAGGGGCCGTCAGAAAAAATGTTAATGATGTAGCGTTTATTTCAGCGTTAATGGATGATGTTATAAAAAATTATTCCATTGATAAACAGCGTATTTACGTAACGGGTTTTTCAAACGGCGCTTCCATGACCTTCCGTATAGGCCGGGAATTGTCGGACCGGATTGCCGCCATAGCACCCGTTGCGGGATGCGACTGGCTGGACAGTCCCGAAATAAAGTCGCCCCTCTCGATTTTATACCTGACAGGGACGGAGGACCCCTTGAATCCAATTGAGGGTGGTGAAATAAAGATAGGAAAAGCGGATTACGGCAATAAAATTCCAGTTAAGGATACCATTCATAAATGGGTTGTCATGCTTGAATGTCCTGAAAAAGCCGAGGAAATTTATAATCAAAACGGGGTTACCGGGATCGCCTACAGGCCCGGCATCAAAAATTGCGAGGTGCGGTTTTATACGGTCGAAGGCATGGGACATGCCTGGGCCGGCGGGAAAAATTTCCTGCCGGAGAGTATCATTGGTAAAACATCGGATAAAATCAACGCAACGGATCTTATCTGGAAATTTTTCAGGAATCACCTCAAAGAATAAGGTCTATCATGGTTGCCAGGCAGCCGGAACTCAATTTAGTCATAATTATTCATATATATCGTATCCAGAAGCGAATACCTGCTATTACCGCCGGAAGCGTCCTGCCCAAGCTCCCATATCATGATTCCTCCGTAATTGTTTTCTATAACATACCTCGTTTTGGCCGCTATGGTGGTTATCCCATTGTAGTAGGTCTGTCCTGTCTGGTCGTTGAAGGCGGCACAGGGGTCATCATACAAATGAGCGCTTATGATTTCATTGAAAGTGATGCCGCCCGCTCCGCAGTTGACGGCGAAGTTGTAGCCGTAGAAGGGAACCCCCATCACGAGACTGGCTTTCGGCACTCCCCGGCTTTCATAACCGGATAAAAGAGCCTGAGCATAGACCATGGACGCATGAGGTCCTGTTGAACCCGGGCACGACCAGGGACCTGTCGCATCATAAGCCATTACATTGATAAAATCGAATTTTATAAGCGTGGCGTCGGCCATGTTATCCGAAGCCCACGGGGATAATGCGGCAGTCATCAGGTAGCCGCTCATGGTCGTGTCTAAAATTGAAATAAAGCTGTCGTATTTGGCCCCGTAGCCGGCGGTCACGATGTCGCCTTCGAGGTCAACATCCACGCCGTCAAAACCTTTGGAAGTGCAATAACTTAAAAGGGTATTGGCGAACGTTGTCCGGCTTGTTGAATCGACAAAAACGGTATCCTGGTAATAGCTGATAACCGCGGAAGACAAGCCGCCGCCCCCGATGGAGAAAAGCACTTTCACGTTATTGGCATGGCAGGCACTTATTATGCTCGCAATATCGGAGTCCGAAATTGCGGTCACGATATTGCCGCCGCTGTCGGGATTAAAAAACGCCAGGTTTATATGGGTCACTTTCACAAGGTCATGGCTTGAAACCCAGGCCGCGGGGGACCGGTATGACGGGATATAACCCACTACCTTCGGCTGGGGGGAAGCGGTGGCATGCGCCGCTACGGCCGGCAAAGTATCATCCTGAGGGCATGCCGGTCTCTCCGTACAGTTGAAAAAAAACATGCAGATCAGTAATAATAATGTAACTGTTGAAATTAGTGATAATCGTCTTTCTTTTTTCATAAAAATCCTCGCCGAATCAGACCGTCCCCTAATTTCATTGACTTGTTGATTGATGTTCAAAATCCATTATTACGGCAGACATCGGCATAAAACAGGGCCGAATCCTTGGCATACCGTTTCAGCGTGGGAAAATCGACATAGTACAAGCCAAAACGCTTGGTATAGCCGAACTGCCATTCAAAATTGTCCATCAGGCTCCAGGCAAAATATCCCTTGACATTACAGCCGTCCCCGATGGCCTTGTGCACCATGGCAAGATAACTTTTAATGAAATCAGTCCGGTCGGGATCATGGATCCTGCCGTCTTCCAGCCTGTCATTGAAGGCGGCGCCGTTTTCCGTGATGTAGACAGGGAAACCGGGACTGAACTTGTTGATGTTCATTAACCCCCTGTAAATGGCGTCAGGATAAATTTCCCAACCCATTTCCGTAAACCTTGCTCCGGGATAATCCGGTTTAACCCAGGTGAATCCGGTGGGACTGAATAATTTTCTACGCACTATCTGCCGGGAATAATTGTTGAATCCAAAAAAGTCCAAAGTGCCTTTTAACGTTTCAATGTCGGCGGGATTTCCATTGTTCAGCTTCATTATCCTTTTTTCAACCGGCTTCGGAAGCCTTCCCTCGAAAAGCGGCAGCATTGTCAATTTTATGCCGAAGTTGTCAAAATGATCGAGATATTTTTCATCCTTCGGCCTTTGTCCATAAAAAGGGAAATAACCTTCAGCCAATCCTATGCTGCATTCCGGGTATAATGACTTTATCGCTTTAAAAGCCTGTCCGTGGGAAAGCAGGATATTGTAATACGTTTTAAAGGCTAAAGAAAGGTTTTTTATTCCCGGAGCGTGTGCTCCTCCCATATATCCGGCAAAAATTACTACTAGCGGTTCATTGAATGTCATCCAGTTCCTGACCCTGTCTCCGAGCCTTTTTACCATTACTTCGGCAAAATTCGAAAAAGCGTTTTTAATCTCCGGATTAGTCCAACCGCCTTTTTGATGCAGGGCGAGGGGCAGGTCCCAATGATAGAGGGTGACAAACGGTTCAATCCCCGCTTCTTTTAATCCGTCAACGAGCCGGTCGTAGTAGTCAAGTCCCTTTTCATTTACCGGTTTATTCCCGTCCGGCAAAATACGGGGCCAGGATATTGAAAAACGGTAGGCCCCGCAATGAAGGTTCTTGATGAGGGAAATATCTTCTTTATAACGGTGGTAATGATCACAGGCCGTGTCTCCCGTACTGTTGTCTTCTATTTTACCGGGCGTATGGGAAAAATCATCCCAGATGGAAAGGCCTTTGCCGTCTTCGTTCCAGGCTCCCTCAATCTGATAGGAAGAGGTGGCGGTTCCCCATAAAAAATTTTCAGGAAATTTGATTGTACTCATAGCGGTTTATCCTCAGTTTGTACGTTTTATAATTCCTCTTAGTAATTTAAAGGACCTCAATTTTATCGGAATTAAAAAAAATTAACAAGGAGTAAAACGACATTTTTAATCAATTGCACCAAAAAAAACAGGATATCGAAATAATAAAAAAATCAGAAATTATCAACAAACCCCTTTGTAAAAGTATTCGTTTTTTGTATTATTACGAAAACAGGAAACCGTATGCAGGAAATAATTGATGAAGTCATAAAAATCGAGGAAAAAGCAAAAAAAATCATCGACGAAGCTTATGAAAAAGCCGCCGCCCTGAAAAGGGAAACGGAAAATGACATCAATGAAAAAATCAAGCAGGCAAAGGATGCGTCCGTAAAAGAGATTCGTGACAGAATAGAGGAAGCAAGAAAAAAAGCGGATTCAGAGTACGATTCGGCCATAAAAAAGGTAAAAAGTGAAAAAGAAGAATACATGGACAAAAACAGGGAACACATTGACAACATCGTCAACAACATAAAACAATTTATCATTACACCGGAGTATAGTCGGGAATAGACGATGGCCAGCCCCATAGCACAATACGGTTTTATCAATGCCAAACTCAGGGCGCGCATCAGCAAGATCGTGACCGAGGAGTTTATCTCCCAGCTGGTGAAAAGCCGCTCGCTTATGGATTGCCTGTCCCTTTTAAAGGACACTGATTTCGCCATTGCCGAATCGGTTTTCAGCAAGACAGGCGACCTGAAAATGTGCGAACTGGCGCTGCAGAAGCAGGAAATTACCCTGTTTGCCGAAATGAGGCGGTATGTGAAGGACGAAGTACTCGGCCTCACCGCCGCGCTGACACTTCAATTTGAAATCATGAACCTGAAAAATGCCGTACGTTTATGGTTCGACCGCGTTATCAGGCAAAGGCCCGTAGATATCGCAATCGGATATATCCTCCGGGAGACAATAATAAACACCATTGACTTTGACAGGATAATAAATGCGGATTCCATGGACGCCATCATCGAAATTCTGCGGGGCACTCCGTATGATTCGATTTTTGAAAACCAGAAGGAATGGGTCCTGCAAAATTCCAGTCTGTTCAGGCTTGAAATAGCCCTGGATCAATATTTTTATAAACAATTGTTCGCTCAGATCGAGAAATTAAACAGGCGGGACCAGACAATTGCCAAACGCCTTTTCAGCGTGCAGATTGATCTCTTAAATATAAGCTGGCTTGTCCGTTTCAGAACCCTCTACAACCTGCCGCTTGAAGAAGCGATGCAGCTTACAATCCCGTACGGACTGGCAACAAACGCGGCGATGGTGGCCCGGGCGTACAAAACGGAGGACATAACGGATATAATCGGAGGGACGCTGAAAAATAAATATTCCGGTGTCCAGTCCATACTGGGGAGCGCAACGGCGGACAAGGCATCCAAACTGGAACTGCTGGACCAGATTTTAACACAGATACTTTATTATGAAGTAAGGCATATTTTAGCGGGGTATCCCTTTACAATAGGCATAATCCTGGCTTACTTTATACTGAAACAGGATGAACTGCGCAAGATCGTCACCATCCTGAACGCCAAAAACTATAACATGAACGAAGAAAGGTTGTCGGGCAGACTATGATTGTAACGCAAAAAATGAAACAACTCATCGCTGTTATACGGAATACGGACGCCGATGATGTGACAAAAGTGCTTCTCAATGCCGGCGTTCTTCACTTCAGCCACATATCGGATTTTGAGAAGAACGTGAAACTGGACACGTTGACTCCCCAATACTCCCAGACGGAAATTGCGGACACGCGCCGGCAAATTGAAAACTACCTGGCTGCCATCAAGGTTATCCCGCATATGCGGCAGGATGCCAATGCCGATACCCTAAAGCCCCTTGATATCACGGAAATAACCCGTTTTCTCGATTCCCTCTCCCGTTCCATACAGGAAATTCGGAACAAACAGAAGGATATCCAGCAGGACATATTAAAGCTTGAAGACATTCGGCGCCAGCTTGACCTGTTCGGCGACATTCGAGCCGGGTTGTACACGAAGTCCAGCTATTCATTTCTCACTTTCCAGACGGGCCGCATTATTACCACACGGATTGCCGAGTTCGGGAGGGAAATAGCCAAACTGCCCAGCGTTCAGCTCAATTTTTCGGAAGATTCCACATCGACCAACATTCTGCTTATCACCATGAAAAGAGATGACAGGCGGGTGAATGAAATTCTGTCCAATTTCGGGTGGGTTGACATTCAATTGACGGCAAACACGGATGAACTGAAGGAAAACGTGTTTGCCGGTCTTGAACAGAAAATAAACAAACTGCATAAGGCCCAGGAAGAACTGAAAGATGAATCGGATGCGCTCATTTTCCAGAAAAAAGAAGAGCTTGAAACCATGTGGCTGCATTTGCGGATGAACGAATTGTATTACAGGATTCAATCCTTTTATTCACGCACATCCAGGACGATGGTCTTCACCGGCTGGGTGCCGGCCGACTGCCAGAAGGTCCTGGAAAAATCCATTATAAAGGCAACAGGAGGCGTCTGTTACCTTGAATGGCATACAACGGGTGAAGTCGAGAGGCAGGGGGTCAAGGCACGGGAAATCCCCGTACAATTAAAGAATCCCAATTTTTTAAGTCCATTTCAGATGCTCGTCACCAATTATTCAATACCCGAATACGGGACAATCGACCCCACTCCTTTTGTGGCCGTTACTTATTTCATCATGTTCGGACTCATGTTCGGGGATGTTTGCCAGGGTATTATCATTGGATTATTGGGGGTGATAGGTTCGCTGTTTTTCAGGAAAAAAGACCCGGGAATGTACAAGCTGTCAAACCTCATTATCTACTGCGGCGCTTCCGCAACGATCGCCGGCGCATTGTTCGGTTCCTATTTCGGTTTTGAATGGTTTAAGCCTCTCTGGTTCAATTTCCATGCCATTGTCTGGGGCAGGCATGAATTAATTTCGGGTCCCATCCAGAGTATCTACGACATCCTGGCAATCACCATATATTTTGGCATCGCCGTCATCACACTCGGGCTTTTTTTCAACTGGATCAACCTTATAGCCAAGAAAAACTGGTTCAAGCTCATCTTTGATAAAGGCGGTTTTGTGGGAAGTTTTCTTTATTTCACAGGTGTATACACGGCTTATTATTACGTGACCCATGGGTACAAAGAATTACCCGACGCGGGATTCCTGGGATTGGCTGTCGGCATACCGGTTCTGTTATTTCTGGTAAAACCCCCCATTGAATATTTACGCCACAAAAAACACAACGCAAATGTTAAATTCTCCATTGCCACCATTCTGGACTTTTTGATGGAATGGATCGTGGAACTGCTGGAAATTTTCTCGGGATACCTGGCCAACACCCTGTCTTTCATGCGGGTGGCCGGACTGGGGATTGCCCATGTCTGTCTCATGATTTCATTCACCGAACTGGCCAGGATGGCTGCCGGCAACACGATGAATTTCAATGCGGGAAGCATCATCATCCTGATATTCGGCAATGCCCTGGTCATAGCCCTGGAAGGATTCTCGGCCGGGATACAGTCTTTGCGTCTTACTTACTATGAATTTTTTTCCAAGTACTTTGCCGGAAACGGGAAAGCATATTCACCGGTATCCTTGAGGAACCGTTAAGAGATTGAGGAGGAAATACAATGATCAATGTTAAACAGGATTTCAAAAGAAAGGTGATAGTGAGCGTTCTGTTCCTTGTTGTTTTTATCGCGGTCATAAGCCTCGTAACGGCGACTAACGCCTTTGCACAGGAAACCGCGCCTGCCGCGGCTGAAACACAGGCCCCGGATAACGCGTCCGCCCTGCCGTTCGGCCTTATTGCAGCGGCCATAGCCTTCGGTTTCGGCGCCATCGGCGCGGGTATCGCCATAGGCAACGTGGGGTCGGCCGCAATGGGAGCCATCAGCGAAAAACCGGAACTGGCCGGACAGGCCCTGATATTCATCGCCCTGGCCGAAGGTCTGGTCGTTTTCGGATTTATCACGGCTTTAATGATACTGGGGAAAGTTTAAGATAAGGTGTAATGAAATACTTTATAATAGGCGATGAAGATGCGGTACTCGGTTTCGGCATGGTCGGGGTTTTCGGCCGTGTAGCGACAAACCCGGAAGAGGCGGAAAACGCGTTTAACGACGCCATCAACGACCGGAATACGGGCATCATCATCATCACCGAACGGATTGCCGAGCTTATCCGGGCCAAGGTGGACAGGTATATTTTCTCCGAGCGGTTTCCCCTTATCGTGGAAATACCGGACAGGCAGGGACCGCTTGCGGGAAAAGCCGGTATCCGCGACATGGTAAACCAGGCCATAGGGATAAAGCTTTAAAAGAATGGATACAAAAATGGAAACGGAACAACAGCAAGAAGGCAAAGAAAAACTGATCGAGGATATCATGCGCGACGCCCGGGCGGAAGCGGATAAAATTCTTACCGATGCGAAAAAAATGGTTGAACAGCGGCAGGTAGAGGCTGAAAAAAAACTCGAACGTATCCGTGAAGAGGCGGAAAATACCGTCAGCGAACAGGTTGAGGCCATGACAAAAAACATACGCTCCTCAATTACCGTTGAATCGCAGAGGGTTCAACTCAAGATGCAGAACGAACTGATCCGCGAAATCATGGCAAAGGTTGAGGAAGAGATATTTGGCCTGATAGGTACCAAAGGTTACAGGAATATCCTTTTGGGATGGGTGTGCGAAGCGGCGATCGGCCTTGCGGCGGAAGAAGCCATTGTCACGGTGTCCGCAAGGGAAACCAGCCTGGTGGACAAGGCTTTCCTGAAGGAAGCGGAAGAAAAAATAAAACAGTTGACGCAGCGGAAAATCAGGCTTACCCTGTCCGGAGATAACCCGTGCACGGAGCAGGGAGCCATCCTGACAACAAAAGACGGTAAAATCGCGTTCAATAACTGCATCCCCACACGCCTTCTTCGGCATCAGCTTGAAATCAGGAAAATAATTTATAATTCATTATCAAAGGAAGGAAAATGAGTGATCGGATAATTGGCAAGGTAAAGAGAGTAAACGGACCTGTCATCGTCGCCTCGGGAGTCACGGATGCCATCATGCTCGAACTGGTGCGCGTGGGAGAGGTGAAACTCGTCGGCGAAATAATCAAACTGGAGGAAGAGAATGCCGTCATCCAGGTTTACGAGGATACGACAGGCATCACGCCGGGAGAGAACATCTACGGCTCCGGCATGCAGCTGTCAGTCGAACTTGGACCGGGACTTATCAGCACCATTTATGACGGTATCCAGAGGCCTCTTGAGGAGATTCATAAAATTTCCAACCAGTTTATCGAACGGGGCATAAGCATGCCCGCATTGAGCCGGACGGCCAAATGGCATTTTGAACCCGAATCATTGCAGCCCGGTTCGCCCCTGCTTCCCGGCACGATACTGGGAAACGTCAAGGAAACGGAACTTATCGACCATAAAATACTCGTTCCGCCTGATATTGAAGGAACACTCGTTTCCCTGGCTGCAGAGGGGGATTACACGGTAGAAGAAGTGATTGGTCTGGTAAAAACCGCGGAAGGAGGAGAAAAGTCCCTTCACCTCATGCACAGGTGGCCCATCAGGAAGGCCAGGCCCGTAACAAGACGCCTCCCGCTTGATATTCCCCTGATAACGGGACAACGGGTTATTGATACATTGTTCCCCGTCGCGAAAGGCGGTACGGTCGCCATTCCGGGCGGTTTCGGAACGGGTAAAACCATGACCCAGCACGCCATAGCCAAATGGTGCGACGCCTCTCTCATTGTTTATATAGGCTGCGGGGAAAGGGGCAATGAAATGACGGACGTTCTCATGGAATTCCCCAAGCTCATTGACCCTCGAACAGACCTTCCCCTCATTAAGCGAACCGTGCTTATCGCCAACACCTCCAACATGCCGGTTTCGGCACGTGAGGCGAGCATCTACACGGGTGTTACTTTAGCCGAATACTACCGTGACCAGGGGTATCACGTGGCCGTCATGGCCGACTCCACTTCACGCTGGGCGGAAGCCCTCCGCGAACTATCCGGCCGCATGGAGGAAATGCCGGCGGAGGAAGGTTTCCCCGCCTATCTGCCCACGCGGATTGCTGAATTCTATGAACGGGCCGGCAACATGGAAGTCCTGTGCGGCAAAACAGGTTCCGTCACGATAATCGGCGCCGTATCACCACCCGGGGGAGATTTTTCGGAACCCGTAACACAGCACACCAAACGCTTTGTCAGGTGCTTCTGGGGTCTTGACCGGCAGCTGGCCAATGCCCGTCATTACCCTGCCATTTCCTGGCTTGAAAGCTATTCCGAATATTTGGATGATATAATCCCGTGGTGGAACCAGCGGGTGGGCGCCCAATGGTCAGCCGACAGGAAAGAAATCATGGAGTTGCTGCAGAAGGAAGTACGGCTTCAACAGGTCGTTAAACTGGTCGGACCGGATGCCCTGCCGGACAGTCAGCGCTTCATTCTCGAAGTCTGCACGCTGTTTAAAAACGCGTTTCTCCAGCAGAACGCGTTTGACGATATCGACCGGTATGCCGTTGCCGAGAAACAGATGAAAATGCTCGAACTCATAGTCACGTACTGGAGGAAGGGTTCCCAGGCCATCAAAAGCGGCGTGACGTTAGTGAAACTGAAACGAATGAAAGTCATTCCGGATATTGTAAAAATGAAGTTCACCATTCCAAATGACGATCTTTCGCAATTCGATAAATTACAACTTAGGCTCGAGCGGTCGCTCGACCAACTGGAGCAAGTCTATGCCTAGTGATTCAAAGGTTTACAGGGCTGAAAAGAAGCTGTTGACGGGACGCGAATATATCGGCGTCAATAAAATAGACGGCCCCCTCATTTTTATAAAACACACGCATCCCATTGGGTACAGGGAACTGATTGAATGCATCGACAGGCAGGGCAAGCCCCGCCTGGGCATGGTTCTTGACACATCCGAAGAAATTGTCGTTGCCCAGATTTTTGAGGGTACAAGCGGCATGACAATGCCCGACACACGGGTCAGGTTCATGGGCGAGTCCCTGAAAATCGGGGTAACCCGTGACATGCTGGGACGAATTTTCAATGGACTGGGCCAGCCGGTCGACGGCGGGCCGGAGCCCGACAGCGAGGCGGAAATCGACGTGAACGGGAAACCCATAAACCCGACCGCAAGGGCTTATCCCAAGGATTTTATACAAACCGGTATATCCGCCATCGACGGTATGAACACCCTGATCCGCGGCCAGAAACTGCCCATTTTTTCCGGGAACGGCCTTCCCCATAATGAACTGGCCGCCCAGATTGCGCGGCAGGCGAAGATAAAGGGTGCGAAAACGAATTTTGCGGTCGTGTTCGCTGCCATGGGTGTTAAAAATGATGTGGCCCGGTTTTTCATCCGTTCTTTCGAAGAGTCGGGCGTTCTTTCCAATGTCGCCCTCTTCCTTTCATTGGCCGACGACCCTTCCATTGAAAGGATCATTACGCCGAGAACGGCCCTTACCCTGGCCGAACATCTGGCCTTTGAACATGACATGCATGTTCTTGTTATTTTAACGGATATGTCGAATTACTGTGAATCCCTGCGTGAAATATCCACGATAAGGGGTGAAATACCTTCAAGAAAAGGATACCCCGGCTATCTCTATTCAGACCTGGCCGAATTATATGAACGGTCCGGTATGCTGAAAGGTTTCTCGGGGTCCATCACGCAGATACCGATCCTTACCATGCCCAATGATGATATCTCCCACCCGATACCGGATTTATCCGGTTACATAACGGAAGGACAGATCGTATTTGAACGGGAGATGTTTGCCAGGAGCATTTATCCGCCCGTGGCCGGCCTGCCCTCTCTCTCCCGTCTCATGAAAGACGGCATCGGGGAAGGCATGACCCGCGAAGATCATCCTCACCTGGCCAGCCAGCTTTTTGCCGCCTACAGCTACGTCAAGGATGTACGAAATCTCGCATCCGTTATCGGCGAGGAAGAACTCACGCCCCTTGACCACCAGTACCTTGAATTTGGTGATGCTTTTGAACGAAAATTCGTAACCCAGGGCCAGAACGAGGACCGGACCATAGAACAGACACTGGATTTAGGCTGGGAAATGTTAAGCCTCCTTCCTCCGGAGGAACTGCACAGGGTCACGGACGAAGAGCTGGAAAAATATTACGGCCGGAACAGGATCTAAAGCAATGGCTTCAAAAAACGTGGCGCCGACAAAAACGAATCTCATCAAACTCAAGCAGGAATTGAAATTTGCCAAACTAGGACACGAATTGCTGGACCAGAAAAGAAACATCCTGGTCATTGAACTGCTCAAGCTCATAGACCAGACGGTGGAGCTTCAGGATAGAATCAATGACGCCCTGGCCAATGCCTACAGGTCATTCGAGGAATCCGTTCTGAAAATGGGTAAACTGACCGTTGTCAACATATCCAGTGCCGTCAATGTAACAACGGATATTGTCATAAAGGACAGGCGGGTCATGGGGGTTTCGCTTCCCATTGTCGATACGACATTCAATGAATTCCCGCCCTATTACAGCCCTACGGGTACGAATTTCTGGATTGACGTCGCCTTGAAATCCTTTAAAGATGCGTTAAAAATTCTTGGCAGGTTTGCCGAATTGAAAATATCCATCATAAGGCTGGCCACCGAGGTACATAAAACGATCCGGAAGGTAAACGCACTCGAAAAAATAGCCATACCCGAATTGACTGAATTCGTAAAATTTATACAGGCGCGGCTTGAAGAGAATGAAAGGGATATGTTCATTCTCATGAAAATGGTGAAAAAACGGCTTGAATCGAAAAGAGAAAAAGCATAAAAATTAGAGAGGGAGATAGGAACCATGAAAGGAATAATTAAAAAAATTCTTGTCTATATAGACGGTACGGAACAGTCAATAACCGCCGCGCAGTATGCCGTTTGCCTTTGTAAAACAATCGGAGCGGAATTGCATGTCGCCTACATCATAAACACACGGGCCTTGAATGATCTTGTCAAAGTCCATATTTTCCTGAAGGAAGAGGAAGAGGAATACAGGAGGGATATCGAGGCGGATGCCAACAGATATTTAAACCATGTCAAGGAACTGGCCAGAAAAAAAGGAATCTCCTGCGAAACGATGAGTACACACGGAACCGTTCACGCCGAGTTGAAAAAATATATCACGGAAAACAGCATCGACCTGCTGGTTATCGGGGAAATTTCGTTTATCCGGAGCCGGAGGGACGAATTCTATAATGAGGCGGAACGCGCCATGAGAAACGCGCCCTGTTCCGTCGTTATGGTAAAAGATGAAGAAAAGGTATGGGCAGCCTATGATGCGTTGACATAGAAAGGCATGCCTTAGGTTTTCGATGTATTTAATGCCGTGAATGCCGGTTGAATTCTCAGGATTCACGGAATCGGGAATAGGGGTGCTTGACATACCCTCAATTCTCATTAAACTATCATTCATTGACCCAGAATGGATCAAGGAATGGATCATGAAATGGCTTTCATTGACTTATAAATAGATCATTGAATAGTTTTAATTGGTTTATATAGGGATCATTGAATGGTTTTAATTGGTTTATATAGGGATCTTTGAATAGTATTAATTGGTTTAGAAAGGATCATAAAATGGCTTTAATCGATATTATCCAGGAAAATATCATAAAAACACCTCTTGTTTCGAAATCTAAACTTGAGGTCATAAGGGAATTAATTCAGATTTTAAAAGATGCCGGGAAAATAGCCAACACGGAAAACGTGTATGATGCGGTTTACAAAAGGGAAACCCTGGGCAGTACCGGCCTTGCAAACGGAATCGCCGTACCCCATGCCAAAACATCCGAGGTAGACACCCTGACCATGGCAATCGGGGTTGCACCGGAAGGTATTGACTACGAGGCGCTTGACGGCCAGCCGTCAAGGCTTTTTTTCCTTCTGCTGGCGGCACCGAGTCAGTCCGGTCCCCATATTGAAGCGTTGGCGGAAATAGCGAGTATAACAAAATCCGAAGCTTTTTGCCGGATGGTCATACAGGCAAAATCCGCCAGGGAAATACTCAATATCATTAAAATGGATTAAGGGCACCTCTAAAAACTTTGGATTTATTCTGGGCAACCTCTAAAAACCTCGATTTTTTGAGGGTTTTGATTCGGCAGACGGCTCCAAAAAGGTGGTTTTTAGAGGTGCCTTTAATAATTTTCCGGCGTCAGGGTAAATTAAAATAAAAAAGGTATGACATTATCTCATTGGTTTCATGTTCCTCGATCCACGCGTTACCGATAAGATTCAGGAATAATAAGTTTCTGTCCGGGAGGGATAATAACGAAGCGGATTCCTGGCTGAATGAAATCTTATTATGGTTGAATCGCAGATCATTTTCCCGAAGATACTTGTTTATATTCTTAATTTCATAGGTATAACCCGAAAAAACGGTATCCTCCGGATCCTGATGCGTTAACTTGATGGTGCCGGTATCACTGGATGTTACCGTGAATTTTACGGGCGACATGACGGAAGGTGAATCCTGTATGGAGATATATGATTTGAGTTTTTTTAACCTGAACGCGGTATGGTCAATTTTAACAAACCAGTATTGCCGGGGGTCCTGAAAAAAGGAAACCGCCTCCCCGGGATGACCGTTTGATTTTGAAACACCCTGCGGGTCAACCTGCTCCACTCTTTCCACCGTACTGCCGTCATCATGAAACCTGACTTTAAACCAGTCGCTTTTCATCGTATCAAAAAAATAGATATGATTGTTTTTCACCGGTTGCGTCGTATCAGGATACGGATTTATCAGGGAATAGACAATCAGGTTACGAATGGTCCGGGCAAAGGAAAAATTCCTTTTTAAGGGAGTATCTCCCGTGCTTTGGATGGGGAATTGCATATTCAGAGGAATATATTCAAACAGGTTAAGCGTTTCCGCGTCCGAAAAGGCAATGCCAATTTCATCTTCATCCGTGGCCGCCTGGTGCGGACCGGCGTTTTTCTGAATTTTCTGATAGCCATGGTATAATTTGCCCTCATGATAACACGGTGCCGTCAGTGTATGATTAATCGTGAGTGGGATGTATTGATGATCATTCTTGAAAGGGTCTATAACCACATTCATGCTGACCTATATATTAATTAAGGTTATTTAAAAGATCAAGCAAAAAAAGGCTTGACTTCTCTGAAATTATACCATATATTTTACTATATCAAGATATATTGATATTGTATTATGAAGGTATTAACAGTTTTCAAAGCATTGGCCGACGGTACCCGGCTTCGTCTCTATTACCTGCTTCTTCACCATGAATTATCCGTGAATGAAATAGTGGGATTGATGGAAATGGGCCAGTCGCGGATTTCACGCCATCTGAAGATTCTTACCGACAGCGGACTTCTGACATCAAGAAGAGACGGATTATGGATATTCTATACGGCGGTTAAACCGGAAAACAATCAGTCGATTCCTGATAACCTGAAGGATTGTATGGAAACGGATGAAGAATTGAAAAGCGATTATACTCTTTTAAAGAATAAACTAAATGAACTGTACAGGCAAAAAACAAGGTATTTCGACTCCCACGCATCCGACTGGGATATCTTGAAACGGGAGATATTTGGAGACCTCGATATTTCAGTTGAAATATCCAGCAGGCTAAAGAAAGGATCAAAGATAGCCGACCTGGGTTGCGGTAACGGAAACCTGTTAATGCGGCTCAAGGATAAATTTGCCTACGCCATCGGAGTGGACAAGTCACCCGGCATGCTGGAAGCTGCCCGTAAAAATCTCAGCCGGCAGGACAATAATATTGAGTTGCGGCTGGGGGAAATTGAACATCTACCGATCGGGAATGAAGAAGTGGATGGGGTATTATTCAACATGGTCCTTCATTACCTTCCCACACCCGTTCAGGCCATCCTGGAGTCAGCCCGGGTTGTCAGGCAGGGTGGATTTCTCATCTGCGTTGACTTGAATAACCATAAAAATGAAATCATGAGAACCCGGTTCAATCACCACTGGCTCGGGTTTGACAAAAAAACGTTGACGTATTGGCTCGAAAAAAACGGGTTCAAGGTCAAGGAAACAGTCCAGTTTGCCGCTTCAGGCGGATTGAAAATAAATTTATTTTACGCCTTGAGAAATATAAACGATAAAAAGGAGATAAAACAATGAGCGAAAAACAAATCATTTACATGGAGACGGAAAATTCCATGAAATATAAAGTGGCGGATATGTCGCTTGCCGAATGGGGCCGTAAGGAAATTGATCTTGCCGAGGACGAGATGCCGGGATTAATGGCTATCCGGAAAAAATACGGGCCGCAAAAGCCGTTAAAAGGCCAGAAGGTGATGGGAAGTCTTCACATGACGATCCAGACCGCCGTCCTGATTGAAACACTCAGGGAACTGGGTGCGGACATCCGGTGGGCCTCATGCAACATTTTTTCCACCCAGGACCATGCCGCGGCCGCCATCGCGCAGGCGGGCAGTGCCTCCGTTTTCGCATGGAAGGGAGAAACCCTTACCGATTACTGGTGGTGCACGGAGCAGGCACTCACGTGGCCGGACGGGTCAGGTCCGAACATGATCGTGGATGACGGCGGTGACGCCACCCTGTTTGTCCATTGGGGAGTAAAGGCGGAAAAGGATCCGTCGTTCCTGAACCAGCAGACCGACAACAAGGAAGTCCGGATTATTCTGGACCGTCTTGCGGAAAGCGTAAAAAGGAATCCGGGCAAGTGGGGCAAAATCGCCGAAAAAATTCGCGGCGTTTCGGAGGAAACCACAACCGGTGTCCACAGGCTCTACCATATGGAAGAGAAAAAGGAACTTCTTTTCCCCGCGATCAACGTTAACGATTCGGTGACCAAATCAAAATTTGACAATCTCTACGGCTGCCGGGAATCCCTGGCGGACGGTATCAAGCGGGCGACGGATATCATGATGGCCGGAAAAATCGTGGTCGTATGCGGTTACGGCGATGTGGGAAAAGGTTGCGTTCAATCCATGCGCGGCTTCGGCGCAAGGGTCATGATTACAGAAATTGATCCCATATGCGCCTTACAGGCGGTCATGGAAGGATACGAAGTAACCACGATGGACGATGCGGCATCCCTGGGGGATATATTTGTCACGGCCACCGGGAACCTGGATGTCATAACGGGCGCCCATATGGAACAGATGAAAGAGGGTGCCATCATCTGCAACATCGGGCATTTTGACAGTGAAATTGACATGCGGTACCTGGAAACAAGTTCTGTATGCAAAAAAACCACGATCAAACCGCAGGTTGATAAATGGACCCTGAAATCGGGCCGGAGCATTATTGTATTGGCCGAAGGAAGGCTCGTGAACCTGGGCTGTGCCACGGGCCATCCCAGCTTCGTAATGAGCAACAGCTTTACCAACCAGTCACTGGCCCAGATCGAGCTGGCGACCAATGACAAACTGGAGCGCAAGGTTTACACCTTGCCCAAGATACTGGACGAGGAAGTGGCCAGGCTGCACCTGGGCAAACTCGGTGTAAAGCTGACCAAGCTCACGCAGAAGCAGGCCGAATACATCAATGTAAAAGTGGAAGGGCCTTTCAAACCCGATTACTACAGGTATTAAGAATTAAACAAACAGGTAGCAGACGGCTGATCCCAACAGCCGTCTGTCTTCTATGTTTTAAAAAACGGAATCAACCGCCTCTAAAAGGTCAGACGGCGTTACAGGCTTTTCGAGTACGGCTTTTACCGGCAGCCAGTCAGGGTCCGGTTCAAAGGCAAACGGCAGGTTTTTTTCCTTTCTTACACCGGTTATAATGATGACGGGAATTTTATTCGTTGCCTGGTCACCATGAAGCTTCCGGGCAATCTCGAAACCTTCCCGGTCGTGTTTCATCATCACGTCAAGGCAGATAAGGTCCGGGTGTTCCTTTACCGCCAGGCCGTAGCCCGAAGTACCGTCAAAGGCGGCGACCACTGAATGTCCGCGGCTTTCCAGGATGTTTTTGGTGGCTTCAACAAAATCATGGTCATCATCTACTATTAATATCTTTGCCATATGGGTTATCCTCCTATTTCTCCCGCTAAATCCTTTCCTTCTCTGTATAATGCGTATGAAGCAGTTTATGCGCCAATTCACCCAGCGGGAATCCGAGAAAATCACCGTAAAGCTGTTTGATTTTGGGATTGTCGTGCGACTGCCGCAAGGCCTTTCCTTCGTCTTCCCTGTATATGGCCTCAATGCGCTTTTTCCTGACTTCATCCGTGGTCGGGCGCGGCTGGCCTCCCCCGCCGATGCAGCCGCCGGGACAGGTCATTATTTCCACAAAATGATATTCCTTCTCCCCTGACTTGACGGCATCCACCACCTTCCGGGCATTACCCAGACCATGTGCAACAACCAGTTTCAGCGTTACTCCCTCCAGGAACGACCATTCTTCCTTTGTCCCGGTGATGGTCAATTCCGTTTCTTTAATTCCTTCCAGGCCGGATATGGCCTCCACATGCATCTGGTTAAACGGCAGTTTTTTTCCGGTAATCACCTCGAAGGCGGTTCTCAGAGCCGCCTCCATTACGCCGCCCGTATTGGCGAATATATCCGCCGCACCGCTGGACACGCCAAGCGGTTTATCCATTTCCTCGTCGGGAAGCAAGGGGAAATCAATGCCCGCCTGCTTGATCATTTTTCCCAGTTCGCGCGTTGTCAGAACTGCGTCAACGTCCCGTACTCCGCTCGAATTCATTTCAGGCCTTGCCGCCTCATACTTCTTGGCCGTACAGGGCATGACGGAGACGACATACATATCCTCGGGCCTGCAGCCGTATTTTTTGGAAAGATAGGTTTTGGCAACGGCGCCGAACATCTGCTGGGGGGATTTACACGTGGAGAGGTTGGGTAAAAATTCGGGATAAAACGCCTCCATGAAATTGATCCAGCCAGGCGAACAGCTTGTGAATTGCGGCAATGCCACTTTCTGTTTTTCCACGAATGCCTTTTTAATGCGCGTAAGCAATTCCATTCCCTCTTCTATGATGGTAAGGTCCGCCGTGAAATTCGTATCAAAAACATGATGGAATCCCATGCGGCGCAATGCCGCCGTCATTTTTCCCGTCACCAGGGTTCCCGGCGGGTAATCAAAACACTCACCCAATGAAGCGCGGACGGCAGGGGCCGTCTGCACGACAACCACCTTGGACGGGTCATCCAGCGCGCTCCAGACCCGTTCGATATGACTCACTTCGATAATGGCACCGACAGGGCATACGGCCGCGCATTGCCCGCACTGGACGCAGGTTACATCGGCCAGATTATAGTTGAAAGCCGGGCCTATCAGTGTATTGAATCCGCGGTATTGCGGGAAAAGCGCGCCCACCGTCTGTATTTCATTGCAGGCGACCACGCACCGGCGGCACTTGATGCACTTGGCATTGTCGCGTATAAGCGCTTCCGTACTCATGTCCGTCCGGCTGCAGGCAGGTTCGCCGGTAAAACCTATATTGTCGATTCCGAGCTCGAATGCCAGGCTCTGCAGTTCGCAGGTATTGTTTCTGTCGCAGGTCTGGCAATTTCCATTGTGTTCGGAGAGAATCAATTCAACGGCGAGCCGCCGCGCATCCCGGACACGTTTCGTGTTTGTTTTAATCACCATCCCCTCGGAAACGGGTGTTGTACAGGAGGCGACCAGGTTCTTTGCGCCTTCCACCTCCACGACGCAAACCCGGCAGGCTCCCGTCGGCTGAAACGATTCCATGCGGCAAAGCGAGGGGACCCGTATACCGGTTTCCCTGGCTGCTTCAAAAACAGTGATTCCTTCGGGTACTTCCCGGGTGATGTTATTAATGGTTATCCGCGGCATTTTTTATTCTCCCTCATTCCCGTCTGAATTGACGGTTTTTCCGTAATCACACCTGAGGCACCGCTGTGCCTGGTTCAAGGCGGTATCTTCCGTCCAGCTCAGTTCAACCTCGCTGAAATTGTTTTGCCGTTTTTCGACGGGAAGCAACGGTAACCGTTCCCGCGCATACATTACCGGATCCGCATCCGGATCGAAGTTCGTCGTTGATTCAATTTGTTTTCTCCAAAACGCTTCTTTTTTCCCCGTCAGGAAAAAATTTATTCCGTAAGCCGCCCTTTCACCCGCGGCAATCGCCTCCACAACACTGGAAGGGCCGCTGGTAACGTCTCCGCCGGCAAAAAGCCAGGAAACATTCGTGGCTCCGGTAGCGTAGTCGGCTTGAACGGTTTTCCAGCCGGTCATACCTATGGACAGGCCGTCAGTAAATTCGCTTATATCCACTTTCTGGCTGATGGCCCCGATGATGAAGTCACATTCCAGTTCGATCTCTTCTGAAAGGTCCTCAACGGGTTTTCTCCTTCCGGAATAGTCAAACTCTCCGAGTTTCATCCGGCGGCATTTTACGGCAACTACTTTTCCGCCTGCTGAAACAACCTCACTAGGTGCGGTAAGGTATTGAATTACCACTCCCTCAAGTATGGCCTGTTCAATTTCCCCGGCAAAGGCTGGCATTTCCTCCCGTGTACGCCTGTATATAACGGTAACCTCTTCGGCACCGAGCCGCAGTGCCGTCCTCGCCGCATCAACAGCAGCATTGCCGCCGCCGACCACAATCACTTTTCTACCGACAGGAGCATTCCCCTGAAGGTTGAACTGCTTTAAAAACCGAAGGGCATCGATAACTCCTCCGGCATCCTCTCCAGGTATGCCGAGTTTCAATGTCTTCTGCGCTCCCGTGCCGAGAAAAACCGCCTCGTATCCCGCTTCTTTCAATGCCGAAAGCGTAAAATCCCTGTTCAACGCCTTGCCTGTTATAATGTTGACGCCCAGACTTTCCACCATGCGCACTTCGCTGGCCAGGATTTCCCTGGGAAGACGATAGGCCGGTATGGTCTGAACGAGCATGCCTCCTGCACGGGATTCCGCCTCATATATGTCCGGCTTATAACCGAGGCGGGCCAGAAAATAACCGCAGGAAAGACCGGCCGGGCCGGCCCCGACAATTGCCACCTTGCGCCCGGCATTGACCGCATTATCCCTAACTGACGGAAGGGGAATGCCGGTTTCCCTGTCAACGAGAAACCGCTTGATACCCTTGACGGAAACCGGCTCATCCAGTCCCGTCCTCCGGCACCTTTTCTCACAGGGATGAAAACACACCCTGGCACAGACGGCGGCAAACGGGTTCCTTTCACGGTGCAGGGCAAGAGCCTCCTCATACCTCTTTTCACCGGCAAGGGACACAAAACCGGGTACATCCACATGTGCCGGGCACCCGCTCTGGCAGGCGGCCCGCACCAGGCTGCCGCAAACGGCCGCTTCGCAATGCCGGTGCAGGATATGGTCTTCATATTCGTGCCTGAAATGGCGTATCGTGGAGAGGACTGGATTGGGAGCGGTCTGGCCGAGGCCGCAGAGTGCCGTATCGCGGATCATGTTGCCAAGTTCCACGAGCCTGTCGATATCCGCCATCTCTCCCTTACCCTCGCAGATGCGGGTGAGTATTTCCAGCATTCTTTTTGTCCCCACGCGGCAGGGAACGCATTTCCCGCACGATTCATCCTGCACGAAATCCAGGAAAAAACGGGCCACATCCACCATACAGGTGTCTTCGTCCATGACGATCAAACCGCCCGAACCCATGATGGCTCCCAGCCCGGACAGGGATTCATAATCCAGGGGCACATTCAGGTACTGCTTCGGTATGCACCCGCCAGACGGCCCCCCTATCTGGGCGGCCTTGAAGGCCTTGTTGTTCTTGATGCCCCCTCCAATGTCGTATATGAGTTCTCCAAGGGTCGTTCCCACCGGAACTTCCACCAAACCGGTGTTATTTACAGCTCCGGCCAATGCGAACACCTTGGTGCCCCTGCTTTTTTCCGTTCCGAAGCCCGCGTACCATGAAGCGCCCTTGAGAAGGATAGCCGGGACGTTGGCGTAAGTCTCCACGTTGTTCAAAACCGTCGGCTTCGACCAAAGCCCTTTTTGCGCGGGAAAAGGAGGACGCGGCCTCGGTTCACCACGGTTCCCCTCGATCGAAGTCATCAGGGCCGTTTCTTCACCGCACACAAACGCCCCCGACCCCATCCTGATTTCCAGGTCAAAGTTAAAATCCGTTCCGAGGATATCCGTACCGAGCAGCCCGTATTCCCGTGCCTGGTTTATGGCATTTGAAAGCCGCTCCACGGCAAGGGGATATTCCGCCCTCACATATACATAGCCCCGGGAGGAACCGACGGCATAGGCGGCAATGGCCATTCCTTCGATCAGGCTGTGGGGATCGCCTTCGAGAACACTCCTGTCCATAAAAGCCCCGGGATCGCCTTCGTCCGCATTGCAGAGGACATATTTGATTTTTCCTTCAGCCTTACGGGCAAAATTCCACTTCATCCATGTCGGAAAGCCGGCCCCTCCCCGCCCCCGGAGGCCGGAGGCTTTCATTTCCTCGATAACCCTGTCGGGGGAATAATCTGAAAGAACCGCAGAAAGGGCCTGGTACCCCTCGCGCTCTATGTAATCATTAATGGAAAGCGGATTGACGGTTCCGCAGTTTCTCAGGACAATTTTTTGTTGGCGCTTGAAAAATTCAATATCTTCCGGTCCCGGCGCGAATTTTCCCGTTCGATCATCCTTATGCAGAAGTCGTTCAACACGGCCTCCCGGTACAAGGTGTTTATCGATGATTTCACCGGCGTCTTCCGGCGCTACACCTTCATAAAACACGTTATCCGGCTTGATCAGCAGGACGGGGCCGGCGGCGCATGGTCCCAGGCATCCCGTTGGCGTAACAATCACCTGCTGTTCAAGCCGCCGGTCGCTTATTTCCCTGATAAGAGAATCCAATACGGCCCTGGCGCCCGAGGCCAGGCAGCCGCCTCCTGTACAGATACTGATACGGCAAACCGCTTTTTGTTCAACTTTCTGCCGGTTGACACGAAGTCTTTCCTTTAATTCAATCAGACCGGACGGTGTCCTGATAATTAACTTTACGTTGGTTGTCATCTATTTCACCGCCTCCATTTCGGCTTCCCGCATTTTATAGGGAGCAAGGATCTCACCGACTTTTACCGGTTTTACCCTCTGGTAAACCTCTTCATTGATCATGATGACAGGGGCAAGCCCGCAGGCCCCGAAGCAGCGGCCTACCTCCAGGGAAAACACCCTGTCGTCCGTCGTTTGTCCGACCGTGATTCCAAGGTGTTTTTCCAATGCAGACAGTACCTCTTTTCCTCCCCGTACATAACACGCCGTCCCGAGGCAGACACGTATCACATATTTGCCCCTCGGCACCGTGGAAAAGAAAGAATAGAAGCCGACAACCCCGGCAACTTCACTTAGGGATTTATTCAGCCGTGCAGCGATATAGCGCAGGGCTTGAACAGGCAGATAACCCAACCGGGTTTGCGCCTTTTGCAGTATTGGAATCAGGGAACCTTCCGTTATAGTATTTTCATTAAAAATTGCCGCCATCTCATCAATAATAGAATCCGTTTTACACGAACAGTCCGCTGCTTTTAAATCTTCATCAATCATTGCCATCTCCTTTTTGTGAATGAAATCACAAAATCTACATATAATCTATATCACATTTTAAATTAAGTCAAGTTAAAATAATATAAATCACATTAAATCTTTTTTTATCATATTTTATACTATATAAATACTCATAAAGTTCTATTTTCTGTAATAAAATGTAATTTTAAATCACATAATTATTGACAAAATATAAATCTGAGATTATATTAAATTAAAAAGTGAAACCTATCACATAAGAGGGGCAGTATGAACGAAAACAGTATTGAGAGATTATCCAAATACAAGAGTTCTTTACAAAAGCTAAAAACCCTGGGTTTTCTCAAGGTGTTTTCGGATAATCTTGCGGATGCCCTTGGAATTCAAAGCGCACAGGTCAGAAAGGATTTTTCACTCTTCGGTATTTCAGGCAAAAAGCGGGGGGGGTACAATGTTGAAGATCTGCTGACAAGTATAAATACCATTTTAGGAAAAGACAGGATTGAAAATGTCATTATAGTCGGCTGCGGAAATATAGGCATCGCCCTTATGAATTACAGGGGTTTTGTCAGGGAAAAAATAAAGATAATAGCGGGATTTGATATAGACCCGTCCAGAATGGCAAAAGTGGAAAAAATTCCGATATATACCATGGAGAAGCTCAAGGATTTCATTCATGCGGAATCCGTTAAAATAGCCATCATCGCCGTACCCGATATCGCGGCCCAGCGGGTCGCCGATCTCCTTATATCGTACGGCATCAAGGGGATTCTGAATTTCGCGCCTATCAAACTTAAAAGCCAGGGCGAAGTTGTCATCAACAACGTGGATCTTATACAGGAAATCGAAAAAGTCATTTATTATGCCAATGCAATGGATGACGATAACGGGAAAGAGTCATGATTCTCAACAATTTACGGACACGTATTTTATTTTCATTCATTCTGATCATTCTCATCCTCGGCCTGGCCATCGGATTTCTCGGATTCTACCTGATCAGGAACGACATCCTGGACAGATCGCAAAAACAGGTTGAAAAATACCTGACGGCAGCCAGGATCGAATACCTGGCCAAACTGGATAAAATAAAAATGGTTGTTACTTTCATCAAGGAAGAAAACAGGCTTGTCACACTCCGCGACGAGATGAAACTCGATTATCTCATTGTTGAAAAAAATGACAAAAATAAAATACAAAGCGAAATCGCCATAAAGGCATTGGACGGCGAACCGGAGGGCGGCACCCGGGTGATGTCCGGGGAAGAAATGGATTCTATCGGGGAAAATTTCAGGGAAAAAACCCATATCAGTATAATCAACACGCCAAAGGCCAAACCATCCAACAAAACGTCGCTTGACTCCGTCCTGGTACTTGAATACGCCATCCCGGTAAAAGACAAGAACGGGAATGTGACAGGGGTGGTCTACGGAGGCAGGATTTTAAACAGAAATTTCGAACTGGTAGACAGGATACACAGCCTTGTTTTTGCGGACAGCATGTACGACGGGAAACCGATCGGCACGGTTACCATATTCCAGGACGATGTCAGGATTGCCACCAATGTGCTCACCGCGGAAGGGAAAAGGGCTATCGGCACGAGGGTTTCCTCCAGCGTGTATGACGCGGTGCTTATGGAAGGTAAATCATGGCTGGACCGCGCCTTTGTTGTAACGGACTGGTACCTGTCCGGTTACGAACCCATAAAAAATATCAATGGAAAAATCATCGGTATCCTTTATGTCGGCCTTCTTGAAAAACCGTTCAATGACATTTTCAGCAACACATTGGTGCTTTTTCTGATCATACTCACGGGCGCGCTCCTGCTCGGGGCAGGGCTGTCGTATTTCCTGGCCTTCATGGTATCCAGGCCGGTGGATGAACTTATGAAAGCCATGAAGAAGGTATCCAATGGGCATTATTCAAGTACAGTGGATGAAAAGGTGCACGTAAAGGAATTCAGTCTTCTCACGTCCGGGTTCAATACTATGGCAAGGGAACTGGAAATCCGGGAGTCAAGCCTGAAAATGCTGAATAAAAGGTATATCGACCTGATTGGGTTCGTGTCGCACGAACTCAAGGGAATTCTATCTTCCACGATCCTCAATGCGTATACGGTCCGGGACGGCTTTCTCGGCATGATCAATTTCAAACAAAAAAAAGCCCTTGATTCCATAACAAGAAACCTGGACTACCTGGCCGCCACGATCAAAAATTTTCTGAACCTGAGCCGGATAGAAAAAGGAGAGTTGTCAATTCGCAGGTCTGAATTCCTGTTAGAAGACGTTTTTGACATGTCCCTTGAAGCCTTTCAGAATTCCATTGCAAACAAAGAAATGGTTGTGGAAAACAGACTGGAACGGGATATCAAGGCGTCAGGAGACCGTGACCTGATTACGGTCGTGGTGAACAACCTCATCAACAACGCTATCAAATACGGTTCCGAAAAGGGAAAAATAATACTTACGGCAAATGCGAACGGCGAAGAAATCAAGGTGGGCATTTATAATGACGGGTTACCGTTCACGGACCCGGAACTAAAGAAGCTGTTCAAGCGGTTCTCGCGGCTAAACAGGCCGGAGGAAAAAAGGATCAAGGGTACGGGATTGGGGCTTTTTATTGTCAAGGAAATAGTGGAAAACCATGGCGGCAAAATATGGGCGGAACCGGGAGAGCAGGGGAATTCCTTTCTCTTCACTATACCAGGGAGGAAAAACGATGACGGCAATGCAGTTATTAATGAAAAAAAGGAATGAAGCGATAAACAGGATACTGGGCAAGGGATACCTGGCCACAAAACGTGTATACGTCGGTAACGCAACGTGCGAGATTGCGGCCGGTTCGGACGAGGTGATGGAAGTTTTCAGAAACGCCATACAGCGGGGTCTGACAAACGTTTACCTGAGCAGCAAGGGCTGCGCAGGCCGGTGCAACCTGGAACCCACCATCGAGGTGATCGAGGAAGGGAAAATTCCCGTCAAATACGGCCGTATAACAAAGGAAATGGCGCATGAGATCGTGGAACGGCACCTTAAAAAGGGTGAAGTGATCGAAGAATGGGTCATAGAGGGCTGATAAGGAGGAAAACCGCGTGTATAAAGAATACAGCATCATCATCTGCTCAGGAACTTCCTGCCAAAAGGGCGTTCCCGGGGAATTGACGGAAATTGCGCGACAAGTTCTCCTGAAACACGGGCTTGATCAAAAAACGAAAATTTCACTTTCCGGATGCCTCGGAATGTGCAGTAAAGGACCCGTAATGATTATCAACCCGGGGTATACGATATACGGAAAGGTGGATGCCGGAAACATCGGGAAAATCATTGAAAACCATATCGTACATAAAAAAGAGGTCACGGAACACGTCATCCACGAAGACCATCTTTTCAACAGGTTTTACAGCATTTTCGGCGACATGGATTTCTTCGGGAAGCAAATGCGCATCGCCCTGCGTAACTGCGGGATCATTGATCCCGATGATATTGATGATTACCTGTCGGTACGGGGGTACGAGGCTCTTGCCAGGGTATTGACCGATTACACGCCCGCCCAGGTTATCGAGCAGGTCAAGCTCTCCGGCCTTCGGGGGCGCGGGGGCGCCGGTTTCCCGACAGGCATTAAGTGGGAACTGACGGCCAGGGAAAAGGAACCGGTAAAATACGTTATCTGTAATGCGGATGAAGGGGATCCGGGTGCATTCATGGACAGGAGCGCGGTAGAGGGTGATCCCCATACAATCATTGAAGGGATGATAATCGGCGGATATGCCGTTGGCGCCAAAAACGGCATCGTGTATATCAGGGCTGAATACCCGCTTGCCATCAAACGGCTTGAGAGGGCGATAGCCTCGGCACGCAAAGAAGGCCTGCTGGGGGACAACATCCTTGATACGCAATTCTGCTTTGATATTGAAATCAGGCTGGGCGCGGGTGCCTTTGTCTGCGGAGAGGAAACCGCCCTTATTCAATCCATTGAAGGATTCAGGGGTATGCCGAGACCCAGACCGCCCTACCCTTCCGTAAAAGGACTGTTCGGCAAGCCGACTCTCATAAACAACGTGGAAACCTGGGCCAACATACCCGTCATCATCCTGGATGGAGCCGAGTGGTTTTCTTCCATCGGCACCGAAAAAAGCAAGGGAACCAAGGTTTTTGCACTGGCCGGATCCATAAAAAACACGGGCTTGATCGAAGTACCGATGGGAACGACATTACGCGAAATCATCTTTGACGTAGGAGGGGGAATCCCGGAAGGACGCAAATTCAAGGCCGTGCAGACCGGCGGACCGTCAGGCGGGTGCCTGGTGGAATCCGACCTTGATACCCGGATTGATTACGAGTCTCTTGCCGCTGCCGGTTCCATGATGGGTTCCGGCGGCATGATCGTACTGGATGAAGGGGCGTGCATGGTCAATATTGCCCGGTATTTTCTCGAATTTGCCCAGAATGAATCATGCGGGAAATGCACCCCCTGCCGTGAAGGAACCAAGAGGATGCTGGAAATTCTTACCCGTATAACGGAAGGCAACGGTATGGACGGAGACATTGAAAAGCTTGAGCGGCTTGGGCGCATGATCCAGAAAGCATCGCTCTGCGGTCTCGGGCAATCGGCTCCCAATCCCGTTTTAAGCACCATAGCCAAATTCAGGTCCGAATACGAAGAACACGTCATTGACAGAAAATGCAGGGCAGCGGTCTGCACACGGATGCTTACTTATGAAATTAACGGGAAATGCGTGGGGTGTACAGCATGCGTTAAAGTTTGCCCCACCAGGGCCGTATCAGGGGTAAAAATGAATGTCCACGTAATCGACCAAAGCAAGTGCATAAAGTGCGGAGCGTGCTACGAAGTGTGTAAATTCAAGGCAATCAGCAAACAATAGGAGTGAAATCATCAATGGATAACATGATACCGATCAAAGTAAACGGAAAGGAATACAGGGTCAAATCCGGGCAGACTGTCATGCATGCATTGGACGGCCTCGGCTACAAGATACCGCGGCTCTGCTACCACCCCAAGCTTTCCATCGAGGGAGCCTGCCGGGTCTGTATCGTCGAGATAAAGGGACTCAAAAATTACGCCGCTTCGTGCAGCTATCCTGTCTCGGCAAACATGGAAATCACGACCAATTCACGCGAACTGAGACAGGCACGCCGTGATATCGTGGAACTTATCCTGGACAACCATCCCCAGGACTGCCATACATGCGACCGCGACGGTATTTGTGAACTGCAGAGGCTGGCCTATGCCATGGGAATCCGTAAAAGGTATTTCGAAGGCGAACGGAAACAGTACGCTATTGACACATCATCCGCAAGCGTTGTCCGTGATCCGAACAAATGTGTGCTTTGCGGCCGGTGCGTCCGTCTCTGTTCCGAGATCCAGAAGGTAAATGCCCTCGGTTACGCGCACAGGGGATTCAAGACCGTCGTGATGCCGGCTTTCAACAAACCTTTCAGCGAAAGCGTCTGTACAACCTGCGGGCAATGCATTAATGTATGCCCTACCGCCGCCTTTGTGGAAAAAAACAACACCCGGGAACTGTTCGAGATGCTGGATGATCCGGACACGGTTAAAATCGCGCAGGTGGCCCCGAGTGTCCGTGCCGCCATCGGCGAATCGTTCAACCTGGAACCGGGTCATGCAATGCATTCCGAGATCGTGGCTTCCCTTAAAAAGCTGGGCTTTGATTATGTATTTGACACGCAATTTTCAGCCGACCTGACGATCATGGAGGAAGCGAGTGAGTTCCTGGAAAGGCTGGAAGGCAATGGCCCTTTGCCGATGATCACATCCTGCTCCAGTGCCTGGATGAAGTATGTTGAACAATTCTACCCTGAATTCATACCCAACATCTCCTCCTGCAAATCTCCCATGTCGATGATGGGAACCCTTGTTAAAACATATTTTGCGGAAAAACTGAAGGTAAAACCGGCAAATATCCTGAGCGCGGCGTTCATGTGCTGTACGGCCAAAAAATACGAGGCGGCCCGTCCCGAACTGGCCGTAAACGGCAGCCGCTCGGTTGATATTGTGCTGACAACTCGTGAACTGGCCTGGATGATCAAATCCGCCGGCATTGACTTCCTGAACGCCAAAGGAGAGGATTTCGATGCACCGCTCGGTCTCTCCTCAGGCGCCGGCACCATTTTCGGCGCTACAGGCGGGGTCATGGAAGCTGCCATACGTACCGCCTATTTCCTCTATTCGGGAGAAACTCTCCTGGATATTGAACTGAACGAACTTCGGGGCTTAAAAGGCATTAAGGAAAGCAGGATCAAAATCCACGACAAGGAAATACGGGTAGCCGTGGCTCACGGCCTGGGAAATTCAAGCGACCTTCTTGAAACGGTAAAAAAAGATCCCGGCAGATACCACTTCATTGAAATCATGGGCTGCCCGGGCGGGTGTATAGGGGGCGGCGGTCAGCCCTACGCAACAGCCAATTCCATACCCCTGGACGAAGACTGTCTTTTAAAAAGGGCCGAAGCCCTGTATGGGCTGGACAGGAAAAAGACAATCCGCAGGAGTCATGATAATCCGGACATTCAACGGATCTATAAGGAATACCTGGGAAGACCGCTCAGCAAACTTTCCCACCAGCTTCTTCATACACATTATAAAGAAAAAACACCTCACGGCATAATATGGAAAGGAGCGGTGGAATGATAACGGAAAAGGATAAAAAATCCGCATTATTGGAATTCATCGATAACTACCGGGAAAAGGACAACTTCGAGTCATACCTGATCGCCGTGCTTCACAGGGTACAGGAAGTGAACGGCTACGTGGATGAAGCGTCAATGGACCTGATAGCGCATGCCATGGGGATCCCCACAGCCCGCATTTACGGCGTAGCCACTTTTTACCATTTTTTTAATTTAAAACCCGTCGGGAAATATATAATTTCTGTCTGCATGGGAACGGCTTGCTTTGTCAAGGGAGCGAATGCCATAGCGGATAAAATAAAGGAAATACTGAACATTGAAACGGGTGAAACAACAAAAGACGGTCTTTTTACCCTCCAGGAGGCACGGTGCCTGGGGGCCTGCGGACAGGCTCCCGTATTAATGATAAATAACAAAATCCACGGCAGAATGACACCAAAAAAAACGGCAGACATGATAAAAAAAATAAAAAGAAACGCTTTAAAACAAAAAGTACAGGGACAGAGGTAAAGAAATATGGGTAAAAAAATATTAATAATAGACGATGACCCGGACTATATCGAGGCCATCGAGTCATTGCTGGAAGCCAAGGGATATTCGGTAGAGTCGGCTGATAACGGCAGGGACGGAATGCAAAAGGCAATATCTGAAAAACCGGACCTGATTTTGCTTGACGTGATGATGACGGAAATCACGGAAGGTTTTGATCTGGCCCGGAAACTGAAGGCGGATTCGGCAACAGGCAGGATTCCCGTTATACTGATAACCGGAATCCGCAGGGAAATGCACCTCCCGTTCGGTATAGAACCGGATGACCAATGGCTCCCCGTAAAGGCGGTACTGGAAAAACCAATCCATCCCGACACGCTGTTAAAAAAAATATCAGAAATTTTAGTCGATTGACAAAAAAACCTCCTGAATATCCCATTCTGGAGGTTTCTTTCTTGGTATAAGTATATGGAGCAGACGGGAGTTGAACCCACGACCCTAGCGTTGCGAACGCTATGCTCTACCAAACTGAGCTACTGCCCCTAAGTGGCAGAATAATACGCTTTTTTTTTCTTTTTGACAAGAAGGGACAGAGGTGAATTTTTCAATACAATACCCATTTTCCCCACTTACTATATCTCGCTTCAATACTTTATCTGTCGAACAAATTTGTAATTAAAATTAATTTATTATCTCCAAAAAAAGGCTTGCGTTTTGCGTAAATGGATGTATAATTAGTCCAACATCTCGATTTTGCTTAATAAAAAAGAATTTCATTTTTTGCGGAAGAGGAAAAAGAAAATGAAAAAAAAAGTTTTTTTTACTTTTATCACAACCATAGTATTAATGAACATGTGTACGGGTATTAGTGTCCCTTATAAAAGCGGGTACATTAAAAAATTGAACAACCAAACGAAGACAGAGAACACAAGTATCCTTCTGCGGGTAGGTTGAAGACCAGAGCGACAGGATACAACATCAAATTTCCCATGATTGATTCATACCGCTTACCCCGGTATGACGGGATTTTTCAACCCACCCTGTACTCGAGAAAGTTTACGTTATCGGCGAAATTATTTTTTATACCGCATTCATCCAGAATTTGTGAAACCTGCCCGCGGTGGTGTGTCTGGTGCACAAAAAGAAAATCAAAGGCATCTCTGGCGACTGCCTGCCTTGCCGTTCCCCGGGAATCAAAGTATTCGAAAGCGTCATTATACCGGGACTCAGGGTAATCGGAAAACCAGTCGCAAATCAGTATATCCACTTTTTTCCTGTCCATCCATAAAGGGTCAAAATTCTCCTGCAAATCGTGTTCCCACGACAGGTTCGGCGAATCAAGGATCGGGTCTTTCAGTATTTTGGAATCCGAATTCAAGGCGCGGTACCTTTTCAGCCAGTTAATATCCGTGATTATCAGGTGATTGAGTGTACCATGTATGGAACCGAACCAGGAACCTGAATCCCTTTTTCGGGCTTTATCCGTTAGAACGGATAAAACTTCATACATTTCGGTATTGGCACGCTGGTTGTATTGGGAAAGAAATACATACCTGTTTTCTTTGCTTTTCACCATGGCTGAATATTATTGGAATCCCTAGTATTAGTCAATCGTCACTGCCACTTATGTTTTATTGACGGGTTCGGCCAACAATTCCTTTAACCTGATGGCGTTTTTAACGGCATATCCTTTATAATCATTGTTAAAATATATCCAAAGGGGGTCCTTGCGTAATACAACCGGCTTAACCTCCAGAACCAACTTGCCCAGTTCATCATTCGAGTAATTATCTCCATACCATTTATCCTTTCCATGAAGCCTTAAATAAACCGGGCCTTCAAGGGGCACCGGATTTCGGGGGAGCCCGGGAGCCGATATTAATGCCATGGCCACATTATAGTTCCGGCACAGGGCAGACACCTCGTCTGATTGAAACATGCTTGCATGGCGAAACTCAATTGCATAGGAAATTTGTTTATTCAGTATACCGAATACATTTTTTAATTTTTCCATGTTTCGCGTTGAGTATGAAAACGAAGGCGGCATCTGGAATAAAACCATACCCAATTTTTCCTTCAAGGAAAGGGCAAGGTTAGAAAAATCCCTTATAAGATCATCAGTTCCGGCCAGTTTTTTCCTGTGGGTGATGAGACGGGGTACTTTTAGCGAATATTTAAAACCGGGCGGTGCAGATTCATACCAGGAAAGAATCGTCGATTCTTTCGGTGTATGATAAAAGGAATAATTTATTTCCACGGTCGTGAAACGGGAAGAATAAAACAGGAACATATTTTTTGAATTCATTTTTTTCGGGTAAAACACATCAATCCAATGATTGTAACTATATCCTGAAGTGCCTACCCGTAAAAACATTATAAAATTATATAAATTATGTTAACCAATGGCAACCTTTATTGTAAGGCAGGTAATATAATCTGATAATAAATGCTATTTTTTTTCGAATATCGCCTATTAATCTTGAATTTTCTTTGCCGGTCGTTCAAAATGCAAAACAAGATGCGTTTGATTTGATTGACTTAATTACAATATTGTAGTAAAATCAGTCAAGCTCTGAAAAGGGTTTATAAAAAGTCAACAACAAAAAAGTTAAATGAAAAAGGTTTTAATTATTTATGAAAAAAAAGTCGATGAATACATTATGCTGATAAATCGGAATATTTACTAAAGTGTATCACTTTTCTGCTATTTGATCATTAATTCATGGTGCTTGAATTGAATGGACCCCAATTTATTGATTGAATAGTCGATATTTCGTAAAAAAGCCTGTATTCAAAATCAATTTGGGAAAAAGGAGGTTAGAACAGGTTCATGTCTGCCTGCATATAACGAAACGGTTTCAATCCGGGTTAAGGCATGAAATACTTGGTCCAAGTATTTGATTTTTTAATAAAAAAGTATTATAATAAAGGTAAAAGAAAAAGTTATGACAAGTATTTTATTTATTGATAAAGACGAAGAAAACACACCGGAAATTATCAAATTCTTAGAAGATGAAGGGCATTTCGTTGACTGGGCGAAAAACCTTTACGAAGCTATCTCCAAGTTAAGCAATACGGAATACAGCATCATTATTGCGGATGCCTACATTGACGGAGGTACTCTCAATGACCTTTATGATGTCATAGATGAAAGTCCAAAAGACTCCAAGGTGATCGTGTCGCTTGACTGCTCGCAGATAAGTCGCGCAGTGGAAATCATGCAGAAAGAAGCCTATGACCTGCTGCTCAAACCCATCAATTATTTCGAACTGAAACAGAAAGTGGACAAGGCTTCGGAAATGATCAAATTGAATAATGAAGTACGTTATCTGAATCATGAAAGGAACCTGATTTACAGGTCCTCTGATATCATCAGTAAAAGCCAGCGAATGCGCAAGGTGCTCGACATAGTGGACAAGGTAGCCAAAACCGATTCCAGCATCCTTATATTGGGTGAAACAGGGACGGGAAAAGAATTAATTGCCGGCGCTATCCATTATTCGAGTCTCAGGTCGAATAATCCTTTCATCAAGGTAAACTGCTCCGCCCTTTCCGAACAGCTTCTTGAAAGTGAACTTTTTGGTCATGTAGCCGGGGCATATCAGGGAGCGGACAAACCGAGGCAGGGCCGGCTTGAGGAAGCCAATGGCGGTTCCCTGTTTCTTGATGAAATATCCGATCTGAATTCTTCAATCCAGGCAAAGTTGCTCCGGGCCATCCAGGAAAAAACATTTGAAAAAATAGGCGGCAACAAGACAATCAAAACGGACATCCGCTATATATCAACATCCAACAAAGACCTGATCAATGAAATTCGTGAAGGCCGGCTGCGGGAAGACCTCTATTACCGCCTTAACGTGGTAACCATAAATATCCCGCCCCTGAGAGAACGTCGGGAAGATATTGTACCATTAAGTTATTATTTACTGGGCACAGCCTGCCGTGAATTGAAAAAGAGTGTCAGGGATATCCATCCGGACACACAAAAACTGCTCATGGGCCATCCCTGGCCGGGCAATATCAGGGAACTGAAAAACGTCATCGAACATGGCGTCATGATGGTGGAAGGCGACGTGCTCAAGCCCGAACACCTGGAAATTCATAATACGGATATTGATTCCATTTATTCCAAGGAGATTGTCTATATTCCCGAAAAAGGCGTCAATTTTGAAGATGTGGAAAAAGAGCTGATCCTGAAAGCATTGAGAATGCGGAAATGGGTCCAGAAAGATGCTGCTGAATTGATCGGGATGTCCAAGCGAGTCTTTAACTATAAGATAAAAAAACACGGTATTACGCATGAACGCTGGAAAAAGAATAACGGCCTACCGCCGAAAAGATAATTGCATACACATTAAACAGCAGGCTGCCCCTATCAGGGGGCGGCTTTTTTTATTCTCATTGAATATCACACCTGTATATTATTTTTCGCCATATCCGATCCATTCAACCGCTTTTATACCGTTTTCTCTTAATATACAATTACAATGCCCGACATGGTATTGAATATGCCGTATTTGACCTAATATGATATCAAGCTGAGTTCTTTTCGTATCCTTTTTATTAGATGAAAGCAACCTGATATCATCAAGGTTATTAAAAAAATGGTCACTCTTGATTTTTATTTTAATAAAATAATTTTTTACTTCATCCTTTTCAAGTTCAATGATCGATTTTTCTCCCAATTCAGAAGAAACCGCATCATAACTCTGTGACTTTATGTAATCCGTATTCGTCAAACTAAACCAGTAATCCATGCTTTCCAATGCATGAAAAATCTGCTGCCAAAAGGGAAAACCTCCCTTTACTTTCTTCCATAATTCGATCGGGCAGTAATGAATCATCCTCTCCATCATACTTAATGAAGGATAAAACTGGCGTTTTAAAACATCCAGATAACTATTGTTTTTCATGTTCTACCATCTAATTATCGGATATAGAAGAGAAAGATTGAAGATACCAGCTTTGATTCTTCATATTCAGGTTATACACCATACATCCCTGTTGCCCCGTATTTTCATCAACTAAAACCACAAGCGCGTCTGAATCATTCAAAGTATTTAAAAAAATCGCCTGAAACTTTGATTTAGCAGGTTTATTCAGATCATCATAAAATACAATGTCTTTT
>JAFGKU010000112.1 GCA_016928415.1 Spirochaetales bacterium | reverse complement strand
TCTACAGGTTAGGGTAAATGATTAATACTAGTCATTTGTTAAGGTTTTTATACAAATTTCTCGAGAATCAGGTGCGGAATGTGGGTTACATAACTTCCGGATTTAGCCGGCGCCAGGAAACCATCTTTATCAAACCAGATACCCATATTCATTTTACAATAGACAGGTGTGGTCTTATTTACTATAATTATAATTCCCTTGCAATGCCATGCATCGGTCCCATTAATGCGTAACCTGAAATCCGTAAGATCTTCGATTTGAAAAGTATACGGGCATGTATATTCAAATCTGTCTGCGCGATTCTTTTCAAAATCATTCCGGCTGGAATCCAATCTGATTACCATTTTCGGACCGGTTGTGGTATACAGGTCCATGTAAATAGGGCTGTCCGAATTCGCATCGGTGTCACCGTGCGTGACGGCAATAATGCTGAGTGATGATACCCCGGCCGTAATATTCGTGGGGGTAACCTGCCTTGTTACGGCATCCTCTGCCGGGATATTGTCCGGTTCGGGTTCTGTTATTGAAACCTCACCCAGACCTTTAGTTGCTGCCTGTGACATATCATTGTCATTGGAGACCTGGCACATTGTACATAAGAAGATCACAAGAATTGATCCTGAAAGTGTTAGAAAGCTTTTTTTCATTTTATCCTCCAATTTAATTTAATGCGGAATATAAAGCAATTGTCGTGCCAGGTATGGGAATAATTGGTAACTCCTTATAGTACAGAGAATTATTTTTAATTTTTTTCAAAATATCAGAATGTGTAGAGACGGACAATTATTCCTTTTTCATGGGCCAATCCACCCTGTTTGTCATAATTCCTTATACAACAGGCAATTATTTTTAATGAAAAACAAATAAGCTATTATTCCTTTTTCATAGTTGTGTTGACACCCGTTATATTCGGATTATAATAAGCGGTATATGAATGATCAGTATAACAGTTTCCGTAATCTGCTTCTTGTTGATGATGAGCAGGATCTTCTGGATTCGTATAAAACCTTTTTCAGGTCCAAGGGAATAAACAATGTGATAACCTGCAATGACAGCCGGAAAGCTCTTTCCATTATTTCCGAGAAGGATATACACATAGTGATCCTTGATCTCATGATGCCCAATATGACGGGGAAGGAACTGCTGGAAACCATCAAGGCGAAACATCCGGAAATCCCCATCATCATTAATACAGGTTCCTCCGATGTTCTCACCGCCGTGGAATGTATGAAAATGGGCGCTTTTGACTATGTCATGAAATCGGAAGACGAGAACAGGCTGTTGACAATCGTCCTCCGTGCGCATGAAATCCTGGACTTGAAAAGCGAGGTGGATACTCTTTCCCATTCGTTTTTATCCGATGCCCTTGAAAATCCCGGTATTTTCTCTCCCATTATTACCGGGAACAGGAAAATGCTGTCATTGTTCAAGTATATCGAGGCGGTCAGTAAAAGTCCCAAGCCCATTCTCATTGCGGGTGAAACGGGATCGGGAAAAGAATTGATTGCCCAGGCCGTCCATGAATCCAGCGGCCTGACGGGTCAGTTCGTCAAGTTGAATGTCGGCGGCGTGGATGATAATTTTTTTTCGGACACATTGTTCGGCCACAAAAAGGGGGCCTTTACCGGAGCGGATGAAGAAAGGAGGGGTTTGATTCTGGAGGCGAAGGACGGAACCCTGTTCCTCGATGAAATCGGTGACCTGGATCCCCAGTCCCAGGTGAAACTGTTAAGGCTGCTGCAGGATGGCGAATATTATTCCCTGGGAAGCGATGTCGTCAGGAAATCCAATGCCCACATAGTCGCCGCAACGAATGTCAATTTAAAGGAAAAGGCGGACAAGGGCCTTTTCAGGAAGGATTTGTATTACCGGCTTATCATCCATTACATCGCCTTACCGCCTTTACGGGAGAGAACGGATGATATCCCGTTGCTGCTCGATCATTTCACCGCAAAAGCCTGTGAAGAGAATAAAAAGGCCTGTTCCGTCATTGATCCTGAGATATATAAAGTCCTTTATCAATACTCCTTTCCCGGAAACGTTAGGGAGCTGGAATCCATTATCTATAATGCCGTGAGCATCTGCAACGCCGAGGAATTGACCATGGAATGCTTTGTAGAAAGTTTAAGCGATGTAAACAAGGATGAGCTGCTTTCAAGCGGGGGTTTGAAGGAAGAACTTTCCATAACAACCTCAACAGGAAGGCTGCCGTATTTAAAGGACGTGGAAGAATATTTAATCGAAAAAGCCATGGACTTGTCCAATGGGAACCAGTCCATGGCCGCGAAGATGCTCGGGATATCCCAGTCTACAATCAGCAAACGGCTTAAAAAAGAAAATGAATAAAAGAAAACAACTGCCAGCCATTTTCGGTATTTGTTTTATTATCCTTGTTTTTATTTCCTGCGGACAAAACCCGGATCGAATGCCGGTTGCGGTAAAAGGAGAAATTGACTTAACCGGCTATGATCTGGCCTCGATGCCTTCCGTACCCTTGAAAGGTGAATGGGAGTTTTACTGGGACAGGCTTCTTTTCCCGGATGACTTCAAAAAGAGCCAGAAGCCGGAAATGACAGGATATATAAACGTACCCGGCTCCGTTTACCAGTATATGCTTGAGGACGGCAGAAGCATCGGAAATATAGAATCCGTCTCGAATGCCACGTTTCGTCTCCTTGTAAAGTCGGATAATTTTGACGGCAACAATATGCTTCTGGTTGAACATATTCCCAATCCTTACAGGGTCTATGTTAACGGTAAAAAACTCTTGACTTCGGGACGCATCGGGCAGACCAAGGAAGAAATGATAACCCAGTTGTTGACAAGAGCCGGGTATTTCCCGTTTAGGGACAGGGAACTGGAAATTATTTTTCAGATAGGCGGGAACGACCATAAAAACGGAATCAGGGGCCTTCTATTTCTGGGAAACGCCCAGGAAATACAGTCCTCCAGGCTTCTTAAGGGAATTATTTACGGCATAATGTGCGGGATCATTTTTTTCATGGCTTTCTATCATTTGGTTATTTTTTTAATGCGCACCAAGGAATTGAACAAGCTGTATTTTGGCATTTTTTGTTTTTTTATAATTCTGTATCTTCTATTGAACGATAATCCCTTTGAAATTTCAGTATTAAGCAGTCTTTTCTGGGCCTTTCAGCTAAAGCTGTCCTACTTCGCCTTTTTTATGTCAGTGGCTTTTTTTGTTCTTTATTTGTGGCGGCTTTTCCCGAAAGATTTTTTCAAATTACCGGCCTATATACTTTCCGGCATTGCAGTATTGTTTACAGTCACCCTTTTATTTGTTCCCATACTCTACGTGGGTCAATTTGTCCTGCTGCCATACCAGGTAATAACGCTGCTTGTTGTCCCTTACTGTATCATTTTTTCCGTCAAGGCCCTGATCAGGAAGCGGCACGGGTCATTGATTTTCATAATCAGCATAGTGCTGTTATGTTCCGCGGTTTTGATGGATACGCTGCTGGCCCTGCAGTATGTGGTTACCCGTATATATTTCTTTCCGTTTGGTGTTGTCTGCTTCTGTATATCCCAGTCAGTATTGTTGTCCAGGAATTTCATCCAGGCATACCAGGACCGGGAAGTGCTTATGCTGAAAATACAGGACAGCAACATCAGGTTAAAGGAACTGGATAAACTGAAGGACGAGTTCCTGGCCAACACTACCCATGAACTGCAGACCCCGCTCCATGGAATTATCGGCATCGCGGAATCTCTTCGGGACATGGGACTTGACATGGATAAACCGGAGCAGAAAAGAAATTTTGATCTCATCATACACAGCGGGAAGAGGCTGTCGATATTAATAAACGATATCATGGAATTCTCGCAATTAAAAAATTCGGAAATACAGCTGGACAGGAAATCCGTCAACCTCAGGCAAATCGTGGAGGTCGTGGCTGTTTTTTCCAGGCAGCTTGTCAAGGGAAAACCCGTAAGCATTGAAAACGGTGTCGGTGAGGAGATCCTCGTGTATGCCGATGAAAACAGGCTGCAGCAGATTCTTTATAATTTGATAGGGAACGCGGTAAAATTCACGGAAACGGGTACGATATCGGTTCTGGCGGACAAGAAAGGTAAATTGGCCGAGGTCAGGGTAAGGGATACGGGAATCGGCATCAAACAGGAAGACCATGAAAAAATATTCGAATCGTTCAAGCAGGCGGACGGTACCCCGTCGAAACAGCATTACGGCGTGGGACTGGGGCTGGCCATTACCAGGAAACTGGTTTCCCTGCACGGAGGATCAATACACGTGGAATCACGGGAAGGGGCCGGATCAACCTTTATTTTCACTTTACCGCTAAGCATGGAAAAAAGGGCCGCTGTTTCCGGCGACAGGGAATTACTGGCGCATATTAATGACCGGTACCTGGATGGGGATGACGGGAATGATAAAAGGGTTGAGTCGAAGACCGACAGGGAAGCGGATGAAAACAGGATCAAGGTGTTGATTGTGGATGATGAGGAGGTTAACAGGCAGGTATTGAGTAATTATCTGAATGCGGAAGACAGGTATGCCGTTCAGACGGCGGAGAGCGGCATGCAGGCAATGCAGTTTTTCGAGAATGAAGAAGACCTTCCGGATATCGTTTTACTCGATATCATGATGCCCGGGTTATCCGGGTATGATGTATGCCAGATGATACGTGAAAAACATCCGCAGATTGATCTTCCCATCATCATTGTTACCGCCCGAAATAATATTGACGACCTGGTGATGGGGTTCAACATGGGAGCCAATGACTACATACCGAAACCTTTTGCCAGGACGGAACTGCTGGCCAGGATAAGGATGCAGGCGGACCTTATCGAGTTCCGGAACAAGGAAAGCGAAATAAACATAGCCCTGTTCCATGCGGACCGTCTTATCACATTGGGAACAAGCATATCCGAAATTGCGCACGAGATCAAAAACTTTTCCGCGGTCATCAAGCTGAATATTGACGTGCTTTATAACTGGACAAAAAGCATTATGCCGATGCTTGATGAAATCCAGGATGAAAAGGGCGATTTTATGGTAGACAACCAGTACTTTTCCGAAATCAGAACGGAGTACCTTGAATTGTTTCAAAGAATCACCAAAAACATAAAGAACATACTCAATTTGATACAGTCCGTAAAGAAATTCGCACAGAAGGAGACTCTGGTCAGCGAGGATGTTAATCTTACGAGGATTATGGAAGATACGGAAAAGATATGCGCCGTAAGGGCGAAAAAGAAAAAAGTCGAGATAGTGAAACTGCTGCAGGTTGTGCCGGTCATTGAAGGGAATAACCAGTATTTACTGCAGGCGTTCGTCAACCTGGTGAATAATGCCATTGAAGCCATAGAAGGCCCCGACGGCAGGGTAATCCTGATGACGGCACTTGATGAGAAGGAAAATTTGATCAAGGTGTCGGTCCAGGACAACGGCGTCGGCATAGCCGGTGAGAATTGCGGGAAAATTTTTCAGAAATTCTACACATCCAAACGTGCGTCGGGCGGTCTCGGCCTGGGCCTGCCGCTGGTGCAGAAAATAGTAAAGGCGCATCATGGGGAAATCATGGTGCAATCCGAGGTTAACGAAGGAACAACCATCACCGTTACGCTGCCATTGAATAGACAATTACACCAAAATGATGGGAATGAATAAAATAAAGCATCAAAATAACGGGAATGGAAAACAGGTGAATTAAGAGCAATCAATACCGGCCGGTTACCGGGCCAAAATTGTTTTTAAGAATATTCATAGCCGCCGCAGGTATTTCGACGCCTGCTTCCAGGGATACAGGTAAATCCCGCAGGTAATGGGGCGGCAGTTGAGAGTCGTTCTGGACGGCAAGAAGATATGCATTGATGGCCCGGGCATAGTCAATTTCCCTTTTGCTGCGGATTTCAACCCTGTCTACCCAGGCTCTTTTTCCCTCATAATTTTCATTGCAAAGGGCCACGTAGAGAAGGCCATTCTCCTGGTGAAAAAACTTGAAATCCTGGCCAATTACACCGATGACTTCGTTCACTTCCGTTCTTAATTTCTGCAGACATCCACTGTTTTCTTCCGGGCATGTAATGTCGCTGTAAAAAAGCATGGCCCGTTTTATCCTGGCGAATAATCCGTGTTTCAGGCAGTAAAATCGCGGTATGGATGATATATACTTCCATTTTTCCTTTTCATTCATGGATGCCGCTTTCAGATTATTTATCTGGTAATAAAATAATAGGCTGAACAATAAAGCGGTTGATACACCTAAACTGCCTGAAAACAGCTCTATAACAGGCAATCCCGTTCCAGCTGAAAAATGCATTGAAAATGAAAACAGGGATGTATCCCGTGCCAGATAAAGGAGGAAAGAAAACAAGGCGGCTGACAATGCGGCTGCGGAGATAAAGGCGGGAAAAGCGTTAACATGGAGCGGGTCCCGGGATTGCTTCAGTTCTATATCCTTGAAAAGGCGCTTAAGGATTAATTCATTCAAGAGTATGCCGATGGACATGGATATGACCATTCCCGGCAGTATTGCCCCGTGTTGAGGTCCCATTTCTTTTGTTAATAACAGAATTGAGATGTTGAATGCGCCGCCGATGGCTGCCCCTGCGGTTATGGCCAAAGCCGCGAAGAAACCTTTGACAATCCCTTTCATTTTTCCCTTTTTGGAAAAATACCGTATTAATATGAGCAGCCCTTCGATATAACCGACAATAATTCCCACTAAAAGGAGTGACAATAGGTGTTCTTCATCATGGTATTTGATAATAACCTGGCCGATAACACCGGCAATGCCGCTTATAGAAGAAAAGAGAATAATAATAGGGGCGGGTATTTTAGCCTTGGTAGTGAAGTTTATGATGCTAATGGTTATCAGCGGCGGCACAAAGGCCACGTAGAACCCCATGAGTGCCGGGATTACTTCTTCGGGCAGAAAAAGATGTACGGTTAAACCCTGGATTATCATTAACAGGACGGCTATATGTTTCCGCGGGAGCGCATCGAGGTAAAAAATCCATACGAGAAATACGGCGGGGATTAAAAAAACCAGGTCCAGGACGGATTTATTCAAATACAGAGACAGGGTAATCAAACCCGCGAGTATGATGATCCAGCTGAGTATCAATAGCCTGTCCTTGATTTTTGTTTTAATGCGCATAGATGGCTACCTTCCCTTTCCCTTTGAAACAAGGAAAACAATAAAGGAAATTATGGAAAAAAACAGGGCGGAGACGGAAGATATTATAAACAGGTCCCGGATGCCCCTGATGATCTGCCAGGTCAGCGTGGAGAACAGAAGGGTAATGCCGGCCATCATTAACCAGAGGCCCCATACGGCATAGGACCCTGTTTTATCGATGTTTCCCGCCTTGAACTCGTAATAAACAGGATCGTATTCCTCTCCTTTCCCGTAAATACGGTTGGCTAGAATATAATGGTCGGACGGATTACGGTTTTTGTATTTTACGTCTATTGTATCCTGGGAATTATAGCCATACAGGTCAAGGATGTACCTGGTATCTCCCTTGTCTGAAGTGGAACATTTCGCCGTGTATGTCTTGTTGTCATTGGCCATAAATCCGTACTTTATTGTATAAGTTGTGTGCCTGTTTTTACCGCTTCCGACCGTCCTGCTTTCCCTGTCTGTGATGGCCGCTTTGCATTCCAGATAAGTTTCCTGTGAAGATTTAATCTCCGTGATACGGCTGTGGTAGTTATATAACCATACTTGGATTGAGATTGCAAGGAATACCATGTATCCATAGCAGGCAAAGATAACGAATATAGCATTGGGGGGCTGTGTGGTAAAAATATTGCTGAAGGGCAGGGCCAGCTTGAAGACAATCTCTATAAAGGACATTTCCTTGAAAATAGGTTCCGGTTCGGCCGCTGCCGTAAAAAATCTCACTGCCAGTCCGAAAAGGAACAGCCCGGGCAGCTTCAGGAAGATGGTCCCCAAAAACCTTTTATAGAGTACCCTCCTGATTGCCATTCCCGGTCCGCTGAAAATCATTATCCAGATAAGGAAAATAAGCCCGCCTGCCGCCAGGAAAAGGCTGGAGGCGGTTATGATGAGCGGAATTATCGAAAGATCATTAATTATTCCTTCATATTCATCAGCGATTATGGAAATGACGATTATTGAAAAGAAGATTATTGAGTGGCCAGCGATAACATAGGATTTTCCGGAAAGGTTCAGAAACCGGGCCGTTTTTTTTACAATAAATGTGAATGGATTGATCAGATAAACAAGCCAATGCCAACTCATCCCCTCAAACTATAATCCGGTATGGCATAAAATACAAGGCTTGCCGGTCATGGTTGACAGACAAACCCTTCTTTGGATAGACTCAGGAAAGATTATGTATAAGTATGTGATAGACGGTTGTTTCCCCATCAAGGGAAAGATCAGGCCAAGCGGCAATAAAAACGCCGCATTGCCGTGCCTTGCGGCGACATTGCTCACAGACAAGCATGTCATCCTTAAAAATGTCCCGGACCTGGAAGATGTAAAAGTGATGATTCATATCCTGAAGGATCTGGGCTCACAGGTGGAAAAAATTTCCAGGAATGAATACCGCATCACCACGAGTGATATTATCAAGGACGAAATATCGTTTGAACAGGCAAGGAAGATCAGGGCGTCCATTCTTTTTGCCGGGCCGCTCCTGGCGCGCATCGGCAGGGTTGTTCTGCCGCCTCCAGGGGGTGACATTATCGGCCGGAGACGGCTGGATACGCATTTCCTTGCTTTGACGGAGCTGGGCGCCAGAATTACCGTTGACGGGCAGTACATTTTCCAGGCCAACAAGCTTGTGGGACAGGACATCTTTCTTGATGAAGCATCCGTAACGGCCACGGAAAATGCCATCATGGCCGCTGTCCTTGCGCAGGGAACCACCATCCTTCAGAATGCCGCCTCTGAACCGCATATCCAGGACCTTTGCCACATGCTCTGCTCCATGGGTGCCCGGATAACGGGCATAGGGTCCAATATCCTCACCATCAAGGGAGTATCGGAACTCTCGGGAACCGAATTCACCATAGGACCGGACTATATGGAAGTGGGCTCTTTCATCGGCCTGGCCGCCATCACGCGGGGCGAGCTGGAGATCGAGGATGCGGCGCCCCAGTACCAGCGTATGACCCGGATTGCTTACGGGAAGCTGGGTGTCAGCTGGGAAAATGACGGGAATAATATAAAAATCCATCCGGGCCAGGACCTGAAAGTAATACCGGACTTCGGCGGTATGATTCCCAAAATCGACGACGCACCGTGGCCGGGTTTCCCGCCGGATCTCACGAGTATCGCGCTTGTCATCGCCACCCAGGTAGACGGCACTGTTCTCGTTCATGAAAAAATGTTCGAATCACGGATGTTCTTCGTGGACAAGCTGATCAGCATGGGCGCCAAGATAGTCCTTTGCGACCCCCATCGCGCCGTGGTTGCCGGTCCGTCACGGTTGAAGGCCCAGGATCTCGTATCCCCGGACGTCCGTGCGGGAATGGCCCTTCTTCTTGCCGCGCTTTGCGCGGAAGGCAAGAGTACGATCCGCAACGTGTACCAGATTGAGCGGGGTTATGATAATGTCGTGCCGCGTCTTAAAACCCTCGGTGCCCGGATTGAACGGGTGAAGGAGAATTAAAGAAGTCTCTTGGAATTTCAGGTTAACAGGTACTTCACTATCACCACGATGCCGGGATCGTAGTTTCTGCTTTTCCTGATATCTATTTTTGCCCCTTTTGCCGTATTGCGAATGAGCGCAAGCCCGACCCGGCTTTTCCCGCCTTCATCGAAAGTCCGCTTCAGGGAATCAATGACGAGTTTTTGCGTATCTTTATATGAATTGGCCCTTTTGATTTCCTTCATCAGGATTTTTATGTTATCTTTATCAGGTTCCGTGATAGGCTGCTCCAGGCGGATCGATACCTGGTTATCATTCTCATGGAGAAGATAGATATGGGCTATTTTTTTTTCCGAGTATTTGCAGATGTTTTCCATTAACTCATTCACAATGATTACAATGGAATCCGTATCTTTTTTGTTGATGTCCTTTGTTTTTAGGCTCTTTTCAATATCACCCCGAATCGGGTTCAGATCTTTCCATTCCAGGGTGTATTTCTTGTTAAATAGTGGTTTTTCCAAACTTCTACCGCTTTCCCTTGATGATACCTTAAAAAATTAAGGTGTCATCAATTATAATCAAATTGTTACTATTTATGTCACCTTGACAACCCGAATCAGATATAAATCCTTCATTTATTTATTATAACATTTCAGAAATCGGAATGCAATAAAACATTTCCACAATAGCGATTCTAAATTTGTCAATGTAGAATCATTACCTTGCATGGTTGATATAAATTATGTCTATTTATTCGGCTGCCTGTCCGGCGAGGATGAACAATGCTATCATGAGTATCACTATTTGTGTGCACCCGCCAATGATCATCGACATTTCCAATCCCGCCGTCAAAATGGTTAATCCGAAAACCGTTCTGAAGACGAGGTGATAGAGAGTGACAAGAAAGTGGGTGACGATGGGGAACAGGGGTATGATGATGAGCGTGGCAATGGGAGGCCTGATGGCATATCTCGACCTGAAAAACCAGCCCGCTGATATGGAAAACAGGGAAAGAATGAAAAAGCTGAAAGGATACAGGCACCGGAGCAGGATTTCCATATCCATTTCGCGTTTTGAGAATCCGTATTCTTCAATAGGCTGCGGATTTGAAAAAGGTTTTGCCAGGCCGAACGATATTAATTCATTGAAACCCATTTGCCGGGGCGGAATTCTTTCCACGCTTAAATACTGCATGTCAACGGCATTGGGCTTTATCTGGATAATATTTTTAAAATCACTGCCGGCCAGGGACCCGGAGTAAAATTGGAGTTTTGTATTCTTTGACTGGTCTGTCCTGTCGATGGCATTGATGTTGATGTAATGCCTGGGTGCGTTCTCGTCCTTCTGGGCCACGTAGATATATTTTCCATAGGGTGCCTTGTAATGATAAAGAAGGTAGCCGTTTTTAAGAAATTTGAGGACTTCTAAGTCCTTGAAATAGAAATTGTTTTCAATATTCACCATTTTATCGATGTAAATGATTTCCATTGCTTCCTTGGTGTTCTGGTTTATAAAGAGGATGCCTTCCTTGCCCGGCAGTACGGCGACATCCGCGACTTCATCCTTGAAAAAGGCTATTTTCGACACCTGCTGCCTGCTTATGTCCAGGTATTTGATAACATCAGGGTCTTTGGGGTCCTGTTTTTTAAGATCCACGAACGTATAATACGCCTTGATCAGGTTATTGTTGCTCAATGCAACGTAGGCTTCCTCTTTTTCCTTGTAATATTTTCTTTTTTTCTCTTCTTCCTCGCTTAAGCCTATGGACCTGATTTTACTCAGTGATTCATTGGCGATGGTTCTTGCCTTCAGATTGGTACCGTCAATATTGAGAGCCATATCGGCGTAGTAGTAGGCCGAATAATAATCCTCGTTCTTCATATACCGGCCTGCCAGGTCTACAAGCTGGTCCAGGGTAAATTCGCCCCTGGGCTGAAATTCTTCCAGTTTTTCTTTCTTTTCATTGAACGGGATTTCCCTGCCATTGTCATTCATGTTGTTGATTTTTTCTTCCAGCTTCCTTGCCTCTTCATAGGTGCTGACGACGAACAGGGCGGCCTTGTTGTAATACCGTGCTTCCGGGCCGTTTTCCCTGTTATACGCTTCCTTCGCTTTATCGTGCAGTACCCTGGCTATCCGCGTTTTACTTTCCTTTTCCATCAGGTTTTGATGTGCCATCGGTTCGAACCAGATAATCGTAACGGTATAGACACCTGTCAGGAAGAGGAACAGGACTAAAATGGGCGACACGATTTTATGAAACTGGGAAATTTGTATGCTTTTATAACCCGCCCTTCTGGAGGGAATAACGAGTGAATAGGCGATGAGGATTCCCGTGCAATGGATTGGAATGAGAAAGTCTATAAAAAGAATAAATGACGTGATGAAAGCCGCTTCCAGTTGAAAGGTGGGCAGTACTACGGCGGAGGGAAAAAACAGCGTCCAGATAAACAGGACGATATACCCTGCCGTGTAAGAGAGAAAAAGGGCGGGGAATACCCTGTTGACACTCAAATTACTCACTTTCCAGGTCCTTTTGCCAGAATTCACGGGGCGTGAAAACAAAATCGATGATAAAAAAGATGGCGCCGAATATGATCATGGCAATAATGGGAAGATTTTTTAACAGGACCATGTCATCCGTCAGTTTGGTGAGTTCCTTCATTGCCTCCTTTTCATAAAATCCCAGCAGGAACAGGAACGAAAAGATAACCAGGAGGGCAAAGAGGAAATTGAACAATGGCCAATGCGTGAACCGCATAAATACCCCGCATGATGAAATGAATATTATGATGGCAAAACAGAAAAGCAGGTATTCATTAAAATTACCGCCGGATAAAGCCCTTAATTTATTTGTTATATACCCGAAAGATTCGGATAAAAAGGATGAGAGATAGTCCGACTTGAGGATAAACGAGTGATTGGCGTTCCGGGGGAAGCTGATATTGGTATTTTTTTCACCGGTCAGTAAAACCGCAATGGCATTACTGCCGAATGAGACCTGTGCCCGCGGATAATACCTTATTTTCTGTGCCTTGTCCTGCCTGTCACAGAGTATATTGTTCACCATTGTGTTATCGGAAATGGAATTGTAATAAAAGGCTTTTTCGCCGCGGGAGTTGAACCGCCTTGGGGCAATCTGGCTGCTCAGGCCGGCCCTTATTTGTTTGTTTTCCTCCCTGGTGTATGTATTCAGTGTCAGAAAACCGAATGTAAACACCAGATAGGAAGTAATAAACGGCAGTAATATGGAGAGAATTTTTAAACCCGGTTTTTTCAGTATCCTTAAAAAACAGAGGAACAAGGATAGAATCGTGGCAAGTACGAAAACCGATATGGCCGAATGGGGAACCTGGCTGGTGACATATTGAAAGATATCGTTACTGTTAATGGGAAAGTTGAGCCCGAGGGTAAGAAACAGATCCAGGAGCGTGAGGAATATCAATATGAGAAAGAACCATAAAACATAGAAAATAGGTATAAACAACGACTCTTTCATTCCAATTTTATGTTAACACTTTGATGAAAGGAATGCAAGAACCGTGCAATAAAGTGGATTTTTTTTTGTCAGTTTATTGACGTTTTGGAGTTTTCCAAGTACTCTTGGGGCGTTCTACAATTTCATTCTTTACAGCATTATAAAAACCTTTTATCTGCTGTGGGTATTGCATAAAAGCCACGAGCACTGCAAAGGTACTGAATCTGAGGCCTTTCAAAATAAAGAGGTTTTTCGGGATGCTTTATATAAATAAATAACAAGAGGTGCTATATATATGAAAAGAAAATCTATTTTAATCCTGGGGATATTACTCTTTTTTATCCCCTTAGTGAATATGTTTGCCGAAGGCACGGGAGAAGCCCCGGCAGACATCATGTGGATTACGTGGGTGGGATCGCTTGCCGCATTGATATTTGCCGGTATCCTTGCCATTACCATTCTCAGGAAAGACCAGGGAACGGATAAGATGAAGGAAATCAGCGCTTATATCAAACAGGGTGCCATGGCGTATTTGAAACAGCAATACGTTATAGTGGGTATTTTCCTGGCTGTGCTATTTGTGGTGTTTTTAATCCTGTCTAATTTCGGCCTGGTTCATTACCTCGTCCCTTACGCCTTTCTCACGGGTGGTTTTTTCTCGGCCTTATCCGGTTTCATAGGCATGTCGATTGCCACACGCTCCAATGCCCGTACGGCCTGGGCGGCCAAAACGTCGCTTAATTCCGGCTTGCGGGTCGCTTTTTCTTCCGGTACTGTCATGGGAATGGTCGTTGTGGGACTGGGATTGCTGGATCTTTCGATCTGGTGGTTAATACTGAATGCCTTGAAGATTCATATAGACCAGATACCGCCCATCATGATTACGTTTGGTATGGGCGCTTCCAGCGTGGCATTGTTCGCCCGTGTGGGCGGCGGTATCTTCACCAAGGCGGCCGATGTGGGCGCCGACCTGGTCGGCAAGGTGGAAGCAGGCATTCCTGAGGATGATCCCCGGAATCCGGCCGTTATCGCCGATAATGTCGGTGACAACGTGGGCGATGTCGCCGGCATGGGCGCCGACCTGTACGAAAGTTATGTGGGTTCAATCATTGCAACCATGGCATTAGGGGCCGTTGCCTTTACCGCTTTTGGCGAGCAATTGGTGTTAAAAGCCGTACAGATACCTGTTACCATTGCAACGGTGGGGGTGCTTTGCTCTATTCTGGGAACGTTTCTGGTCAGGGCCAAGGAACAGGCAACCCAGAAAGTGCTGCTCAGGTCGCTGCGAATAGGGGTTTATACGGCCACGTTTTTGATTGCCGTGTTGTCTTTTGTCCTCATTTATTTTCTTTTAGGACAGGATTACATGGGAATTTGGGGTGCCATGCTCGTGGGTTTGGTGGCGGGCAATATTATAGGATTTTTCACTGAATACTATACATCGGACCATTATAAGCCGACCCAGAAGCTGGCTGAACAGTCCCAGACCGGACCGGCCACCATCATCATCGCCGGCCTTTCGCTTGGTATGGTTTCCACGTTTATTCCCGTTATCACCGTCGTAATCGCCACGATTGCAGCCTATTTCTTGGCCGGGCAGCATTTGGCTGGTTTATACGGAATCGGTATTGCCGCCGTGGGCATGCTTTCAACCCTTGGAATAACACTTGCCACGGATGCCTATGGACCTGTTGCCGATAATGCCGGCGGTATTGCCGAAATGGCCGGTCTCGGGAAAGAGGTGAGGGACAGGACGGACAACCTGGATGCCCTTGGGAACACCACTGCAGCCACCGGCAAAGGTTTTGCAATAGCCTCGGCCGCTCTAACCGCCCTTGCTTTATTGGCCGAGTATGGCAATAAAATTCTCGAATTCATGAAATCAGGGGCTGCCCAGCTCTCGAAGTCCTTTGAAACGATGTACAGCGGGATCATAGATTTCAGTCATTGGCGCGCCGAAGGCCTCCCCCTCGATATCGGTTTCATGAAAATAGACCTGTTGAATCCCCTGATCCTCATCGGTGTTTTCATCGGCGCCGTTCTTCCGTTCGTGTTTACTTCCCTTTCAATGAGTGCCGTCGGCCGCGCGGCCGGCTCAATGGTCAAGGAAGTACGCAGGCAGTTCGCCGAGAAAAAAGGTATTCTGGAAGGGACGGAAAAGCCGGATTATGCCTCCTGTGTGTCCATTTCCACCAAGGGCGCACAAAAGGAAATGATACTTCCCTCCGTGTTGGCCATTATCGCGCCGATCATAGTCGGTGTCGTACTGGGCCCATTCTCCGTCCTGGCCATGCTGGCCGGTGCATTGGCATCCGGTTTTGTTCTGGCCATCATGATGGCCAATTCCGGCGGTGCCTGGGACAATGCCAAAAAATACATTGAAAAAGGGGCATTGGGCGGAAAAGGTTCTTCAAACCACAAGGCCGCCGTTGTCGGAGACACGGTCGGCGACCCGTTCAAAGATACATCCGGGCCATCCCTCAATATCCTCATCAAGCTCATGTCCATGGTTTCGATTGTTTTTGTAGGCTTGTTTGTGACATTACACAATCTGATAATTGGCTTATTTTAAATAAAACGGGCCGCCGATAAAAAGGCGGCCCTTTTTTTAACACCACCGGAACACCTAAACAGTACAAAGAGAAGAAAAGAATATCTCTCGCAAAGCCCGCAAAGGACGCAAAGATTTTTTCAAGCTAAGTGTTATTTTTTCGGCTATCTATTTTATACAATCCGTAATATTAATAATAATGGAATAGTTATTCTCAATAATTTAAGGTCTATATCATTAATTTTTTCTGTTATTCCAAGTTCATGTTGAGATAGTGACAATCTTTGCGGACTTTGGTGCGCCACGAAGCGTACCTTTTATATATTCCAGCTGGTGGGAATCCAGCCGGGTCAATTTGTCATTCAACCCGAAGATGA
>JAFGKU010000111.1 GCA_016928415.1 Spirochaetales bacterium | reverse complement strand
GGAGGAATTAATGAGGATGCGGATATAATTGGTATTTTTACCATAGCAAAAAATACTGCAGAATTGGAAAAATCTTTATTCAACTGGGTGCAAAAACCAGAACCACGGGATAAAAAGTAATTCATATTTTATTATTGTTTAAGATGTATAATTCCCTCCCCCGCGGCATGAAGCGGCTCTAGCCCACTAAAAGTGGGGATTCCAATTAATTTGAAATTCTATTAGAAATAGAGGTATTATATGATGAATAAAAAATATGAAAGGCTCTTAAAGAAAAAATTCGATGCCGTTTTTAAACAAGCTTTAGCTATTTTAAAAAAAAAGGAAATAGATGAAAGAGCGGATAAAAAGAGAATTTTTGAAATGACACTTAAAAAATGTATTGATGATATTTTAATTCAAGCTATTAATAAACTTAATAAAAATTCAGATTCACAAGATAAAGATTTAGCTTTAGAAGCTGCGAAAGAAGTAAAAGAATACTTGGATTCATTGTTAATAAAAAGAATGGAGCGATTAAAATTTTGATTTTATTGCTAAACCCAAGTAAAACAGTCAGGAGTGAACGAGCGTTTAAAAATCAGCTGTGGCAGACCCGGGGACGGATGCTTTAACGGGAAAGCCTAAAAGCGAACGTGTATCAAGGCCAATTAAAGCTTTGACAGGATAAACTGATTTATGGATACGCCTTCTTCGGCCGACCGTATTGCAAGTGTGTGATGGAGTTCAGATGGTATGTGTAAAGCGAGGTTGCCTTTGAATTTCTTAAGGCCCAAAGGTTCGGGAATGGGTTGCCTTTTTTCCTCTTCCTGTTCTTTCAATTTTCCCCGTAGCTGTGTTATCTGTCTGTATATGGAGTCTAACCGTCTCCATAAATGCTTTCTTTTCCTCTTCATCCTTAAAAACAGTCATCGGAATGATTAAAAACGATGAACGGAGCGTCATGATATAGAGAAAATTTTCATTTTCCATAACATCGTGTAAAGCAGCCCATTTGATCAATTCGTCCCGATTTTTCGATTCTGTTTTTATGCCTGTATCTGTCAACATCAGAGTGACCTGATACGGTTCCCTTGTTTTGATAATTTTATCAAACCCTTTTTTTATAAGTTTATCCCTGTTGAAATAAATATAATATAAACTGCCCAGGTAAATAATGATAACCGAGACTGTCAGGATAAGGAAGGCTGTTGAAACAGGAAAGTTTAAAGACATTAACATCACAACTACCGGGGCTATTTGAATGTATGGTAAAATTATGGATACCAGGTTGCCTTGATTCATGCGGCGCCCAATATAGTATTGGAAAGAAATGTATGCATCATAAGTGTCTTCATATATGTATTCTCTATTCATCATTTTGAAACTCCAAAAATATGATTTTCTGAATATTATCCTGATTGCTGCCAATTTTCAATTATGGTGAGCCTTTTTTAGGGCTGTCAAATTCCCTTTGACATGTCAAAAGGAAAAATATAAGATTCGATCCAGGGTGTAGTAACATATTAATAATCCAATTCAGCGCGATTTTAAATTATGATTTTCACGGCGTATGAATAAAGTTTGTTCAATCAGGATTCCTATCCGGCATCGGTTTAAGGGAAGGAAAAGCTTTGTATTATCCTTGAATTTGACTTCGGCAGCCGGCTTATATAATTTGTCAGTTATTGCGCGCCGGGGATCTATAATATACATTCGATCGACCTTTTATACTTTAATACAAAAAGGTATAATTTCAAAATGAGGAAGTTAACATGGGAGATTCTCATATCAAAATGAAAGTTATTAGAAAGTATTTATTTCTATCATTATTGGTTGTTACAAGTTTACAAGTAATTGTCACAGTTATATATTTTAATGATTTAAATTCCGGTGTTAAAATTAAACAGTGTGAATTTTCTGATAATAAAGAAATTGTCGGTAGTTTTGATATTTTAAAAAGAAGGAATTTAGTGATTGATTTGAAATTGGTTATTGGCGGGGATAAAATTAAAAGTGAAAAAAATAAAAGTAAAGCTCTATACATGTTGCCGATTCAAATTGACATTTATAATAAGGATAATAAGCTGATTTTTAATAAAAATGGGGTGGTTGGTTATAATAAAACCGATTTTGAAGAGGCTGGCATTGTTGCCGCGTATATTAAAAAAAATCATTTTGAAAAAGAGGTTACATTGCGTTTGTTTGAAGAAAACGATGTGGTTGATAATGAATATCATTTTAAAATCAATGTAAAAGCTGATAATGAATTTAATTCCCGGATATTAAGGGGCGTAGTAATTGTCAAAAAGGACCTCAATCAACCTAACCTCTTATTATTTGTTTTAGCCATTTGGTTAAATTTTATGGTTTTGTTATTTTTTATATTCAGCTTTTTATTCAAGGGATGGTTTAAAAAGATATTTAAAATTGAGGGTTGATATACAGGATTTAGTATCCCTTGCATAAATAAAACTTGATTTGACACGACGAAAACAAAAAGATAATATTCGATCCAAAGCGGAGTAACCAATGAATCATCTAATCCAGCGTGTTTTTAAAAAGAAGCTATTCAAGGCGTATGAATACAGTTTGTTCAATGAGAATTCCCACCCGGCGTCGGTTGAAGTGAAGGAAAAGCTGCATATGATCCGTGAATTTGATTCTGAAAACCGGCTGATCCGTTTTGTCAGGTATTCCTCGAACGGAGATCCCGTGTATGAGAGGAATCTTTCTTATGACGACAAGGGGCGGGTTGCCCGGGAGGAAAGGATTTATCATGATGCGGGCAGCGCCGAAACATTCGTTGTTTTTGATGATGGCGATGAAGAGGTAAGGCAGGTTCTGGTTGATGACGAACCCATAGAAGAAACGGTTTTACAGTTTCACCCGGATGGGAAAAAAAAGAAAGAGGAACAGATTGACCAGGACGGCAATGTGATGGATCTTTCCGAATGGGATGAGGAGGAACGGCTTGTACACAGGATTGACAACAGCGGGGAATATTTCATTGAATACATTGTCCCCGGCCGGACGAAAAAGGTCAGGCATGTCATGGAAGACGGTGAAGAGATTGAATTGCATACCCTGAAAGATGACCAGCTGGTCAGGATAGAGTTTTTAAGGGATGACGAGGAAGTTTTACGCAGGGAATATGATTACCTTGAGGGGAGGAATGTTGAAACCCGGGTTTTTGAAAATGGCACCCTCGTTTCAAAAGAGACAAGGAAATACAATGTGGAAGGATTACTCATTCATGTTTCGGTGGAAAATCTTGTCAGGGAAATATCCGGGCAAATTGTTCCTTATAAAAACAGGACAGAGGAATACGGGTATACGGAAACCGGAAAACTCAGGATAATGAATTATAAGGCCATTCCCTTTCAGCAACAATATGTGGGCAGAAGGGTAAAACCGGCCATCATAAGCGACGGGCTCCTGGAAATTGCCTATGATGAGAAGGACCGGCAGGCTGAAATTCTTTTGAGTTCCTATGATTTAAATGAATTTGAAGCGGATGCGTATTACCGCTTTGAATATGAAGAAGGAACGGAAGGGTAAAACACAGAGCCGACTGTTTTTAATTATTCCAGTTCCTGCAACTGTTCTTCACTCATGTACCGTAAGTAAATTTTATTCTCATCATTCATGAAGATATCGAACAGTTTGGGATCGAACGCTTTTCCCCGTTCCTCGTGCATCAGTTTGACGGCCGATTTCAGGTGCATTGCTTTCCTGTAGGGGCGGTCCGACGTGATGGCGTCCCAGTAATCCGCCAGGGTCACTATGCGGGCCGTGAGGGGGATTTCTTCGCCTTTCAGGCCAAGGGGATAGCCCTTGCCGTCCCAGCGTTCCTGGTGGCTGTAGGCAATTTCCAGGGGAATTCCAATGTTTTCGATTTTTTCCAGGAGGGATTTCCCGATTACGGGATGAAGCCGCATGGCCGCCACTTCCTCATCGGTAAGCCGGCCGGTCTTGTTCAGGATGGAATCCTTCACACCTATCTTACCCACGTCATGGACGGCGGCTCCCAGGAAAATGCTCTGGATCTGACTTTCGTCAAATTCCAGGGCCATGGCAATATCCCTTGAATAGCTGGCCACGCGGTCGACGTGGTTTTTCGTGTGCATGTCCTTGGATTCGATGGCAGCGGCAAGCACGAGGAGGAATTCCTCCAGTTGTTTCTCCGCCCGTTTCCGCAGAAAAACGGCATTGTCCTTTTCTTTTTCAATTTCCTCAGTCTGGATCCTGACGAGTTTTTCCAGGTCTATTTTCTTTTCGGCCAACAGGTCCCTCTGGAGCTGGATGCTGTCACGGAGCTTTTTCATCTCCAGGTTGGAGTGAACGCGGGCCAAAAGTTCCCGGGCATTGAACGGCTTGGCGAGGTAATCGTCGGCACCCTGCTCGAGGCCTTCAATTCTGGATATAATATCCCTTTTGGCCGTCAGGAGTATTACCGGGGTTCCGGAGAGCTCCCGGTCCCTTTTTATTATCCGGGTCATTTCAAGACCGTCCAGTTCAGGCATCATCACGTCGGAGAGGATAATATCCGGCTTCGTGTTTCGGGCCGTTTCCAGTCCCGCCTTCCCGTCTTCGGCCAGCAGGACGGAGAAATTTTCCTTTTCCATGATCAATTTCAGGAAATTCCGCATATCGGCGTTGTCGTCGATAATGAGGACCGACTTCCGGGTTGTTACCCTCTTTGTCTTATTTTCCTTTTTCTCAAGCGGAATATCCAGGTCGGAAAACCAGAATGGCTTGGCCTCGTAAAAATCGGTGACAATTTTATCCTTAGGCACGTTTGTTGCCGCCGGAAGAACCAGGTGAAATGTGCTGCCCTTGTTCACATTGCTTTCTACTTCTATCGATCCTCCCTGCAGTTCGATTATTTCCTTGCTGAAAGACAGGCCTATTCCCGTACCTGCGAATTTTCTTGAACTTGAGGAGTCAACCTGGGTGAATCTCTCAAAGATAATCCGGAGTTTATCGGCGGGAATACCTATGCCTGAATCGGATATGGACACAAAAAGCATTTTATTCCCGTTTACCGGGGCATGCTCCCCTATTTTAATGGATATGGTACCGCCTGGCGGGGTAAATTTCAGGGCATTGGAAATGATGTTGAAAAACGCTTTTTCAAGGAGATCGGTGTCGATAAAGGCAATAATATCCTTGTCCGGTTTGTCGATAAACAGGTTTATGTTCTTGTTCCTGGAGGCAGGGGCCACCTGCGTTATGAAAAAAGAAACGAGCTTCGTAATGTCAACATACCGTTTTTTTACGTCCATCTTTCCAGCTTCGATTTTTGTGAAATCGAGAAGGTTGTTTATCAGTTTCAGCAGCCGCAGACTGTTTGTATGCATGGATGTAAGTATTTCATCATTGTATGCCAGGCTTTTTTTATAGTTTCCCTCAAGAATTGATTCAATAGGGCCAAGGATCAGGGTCAAAGGCGTCCTGAGTTCATGGGATATGTTGGAAAAGAAATTCGTTTTGGACTTGTCCAGTTCGGTGAGTTTTTCGTTGGCCTTGTGCAGCTCTTTTTCCGACTTTTCCATTTGAAGCAATAGCGAAGAACCTTTCAGCGCGGAGCTGATTTGCAGCCTCAGGTTTTCATATACCTCGAATCCCGTATTTGGGGTGTGTTCGAATATAATGAATCCCATATGCTCATCCCTGAAAAACAGGGGAGTCACGATAAATTCCATAGACCTGTCATCGGGTAAAATTCCCGCGGGCGTCAATTGGCGTGTGGGGAAAGTCTTTCTCGTGGGATCGATTTTTATTTCACCGTCCCTCCCGTACGCAAGGATAAGTTCGGACCATTCCGGTGTTTTTTTTCTTTCCCCATAATTCATGGTAACTGACTGGGAGTAAAGGCAGAGGTAGCACCCGGGTATACCCAGGCGGGGAACCTGATTTTTGATAACGGTCATCAACTCATCAATGGTCAGTGTACTGTTGATTTTCTGGATCACATCGCTGATAACAAAAAAATACGAAATAGACTGGTTTCGCCTGAGCATGGATTCCACCTGAAGGTATTCACCTGTAATGATACGGGCTTCATCTACTGCATTGTGCATGAGATAAAGGTATTCTTCTTTACTGAAATGTAATGACAGCTCCATGTGTATTGTTGTCAGGATGTCCTGCCACGAGGTTATGTCTTCATCACGTGATATCTGGCTGTTAATTATTTCTTCCATCCTGCTGATGAATGATGAAGAATCCATTTTTTTACGGACTATATTTGACAACAGGTTTATAAGCACCAGCAGGTCATTCTTCCGGGAAGCCATCATGGGGAACCGGGTTATCAATTTTTCCACTATTTCCTGACCGGGTATGTCATCCGCTTCCAAATTAACCGGCTGGTCGCGCATCAAGCGGATTGACCGGGAACAGCACCCGCATGATTTTCTGATAACAGAATAAGTATCCAGAGTCACATCTCCGCATTTCTCCCCTTCTATTATACATTTGGCCATATCTACGGCTTTTTGGCCTATCATTTTAAGCGGCTGATTCACAGTCGACAGGGGAGGGAGCGAAAATTCCGAATTCCTGGAATTATCAAATCCAACAACGGCAACATCACCCGGTACCTTGATGCCGTTTTCTCTTAAAACATCCATAGCCGATATGGCCATTTCATCATTGGCACAGGCAAGGGCATCAAACGGTATTCCCCTCCGGATCAATTCAATGGCGGCGTCCCTGCCTGACTCCGGGGTGAAGATTCCCGGTGCAATCAATCCTTCATCAACCGGTAATCCGTGTTTTGACAGGGTTTCGGTGTATGCGGAAAACCTCTCCTCAGCTTCAGCATGGCCTGCAGGGCCCTTAATGAATGCTATCCGCTTGTGTTGATGTTCTTCAATCAAGTGAGAAAGCAATGTGGAAAATCCCGGTTTACCGTTTACCAGGATTGAGGGATACCCTTCTAATTTGTAGCCAATGTTAATGACGGGAATAGGATGTAATGATTCAAGAAATTCCCGGTATTCCTCCGGTTCCAGCAATATATTCATGGACCCGGCGGATGAAATGATCACATCTATGTTGGTAGGATCTATCAAGTTATATATCATGCTGTGCTGGTACAGGTAATTCTCGGGGGAAAATTTCCAGTTATTGCCCGGGAAAATAAAATGGTTGAAACCGCTTTTTTTTGCCGCCTCGCCGATGCTGATGCAAATTCGGATAGCGTAGGGTGTCTGTAAATTAAAGGCAAAAAAAGCAATTCCCGGTTTTCTGCTTTTCATCGGATTAGATTTCACTCCCTTTCAATGATAGGTATCAGTCTCCGGGGTGTCAAGTAAAAATCACTGAAGTGATTTGGTGTCCTGAACGCCGGCAAAAAATCACGGAAGTGATTTGGCGGCTGTGCGTCGATTTAATAGTTTATAAGCAGGCATGCTATCAGTTCGCCATTGTCGAGGAGGCTGTTCAGGGAAGTGAATACACGGGATGCGGTTGAAAAGGTTGTGCCGGTTGCCGCTTCAAGGATTTTTACATCAAGAAGGTAACGTTTACCGATTTTTTCAATGCGGCCTGTTATAACAAAATCAGCGGCCGCAAGCTTACCGGCTTCCAGCTGATTTTGTATGATGGCTTCATCATTGGATGATAAATTTTGATCACCCTGCAGTTCTTCCATTTTTTTTCTTTCGATTACGGTAAAACGGCCGGTAGCTTCAAGCACGCTGTTCAGTATATCAACAACGAGTTTCCCCTGGGCCTTTGATACGCCCTCCACCCCGAATTCAAGGATGGCTATTGAGGGCTTATAGGCATCCGGCCGGCTGGATTTCCGGGCACCCAGATACTCTTCAAGCTGTACTCCTTCCAGCCGGTAAATATTGACAGAATGAGCCTGCTCGTCCCCGTAAAAAAGAACCATTTTTAAAGTGTCCGTATCAAGGCGTTCGATTATGTATTTACCCTTGACACCGATGTACTCGGGGTGGGCGGGGTATGTTATTGATGTAGCGGCAAAGGAATTATCCCGATAATCGGTCAATTCCGCCGTATTCAAAATGTTCCCGTTCACATCCACCGAATCTCTCGTACCGTCGGGATAAAATATCCAGAGGTAGTCCGGGCTTGTTAAATCGTTGCTTTCCATTATCTTCCAGGAACCTATAAGGTAGTCATACGTTACCTCTTTGGGCAGGGTAGCGCAGGATAGCAGGGTAATGACCGGAACAAGAAGAAACAAGCAGGGATAGACCCCGGGATTTTTCATTAGCGTCTCTCTTTTGCATTGTAGTTTTGCTGTTAATTTGAGTCAATAGAATGATACAACTTTGATGTGAATGGATTCAAAAAATAAAAAAGCCCTGTAACAATCGGTTTATTCTGTTACAGGGCCTGTTATCATTCTGCTGTTTTATGGACTGGTTACGGTCACATCGTCAAAGAACACGGTGCAGGAGCCGCCGTGACCCGATGTGCCGCCGTTTAATGCGGGATATCCGGTGCGTCCGCTCCGTGTCCAGGTATACGGCCAGTTGGAAGGTTCGGCCGAGCCGTCCTGCCAGACCCTGCCGTAAAGGGTGCCGTTCTCCATTTTCAATTTGAACCAGTACCAGGTTTGATCGGACCAGTTAAACGTGTAACTCGTACCCCAGGCCACCATGTCATCCAGCCATTGAATAGTGGAATGGTTGTTGTGGAACAGGAGGTTGTAACCCCTTCCGTCGCCTGTACCGGTGAACAATGAGACTCCGACACGGGCGGAATCACCGTCCGTCCAGGAATTCACGTACACCTTTGCCGTAACTGTCTGGTTGCTGCCTAGATTCAGGCCGGTGTTGCTCGCAATTGCTTTACAGGGGTCTCCCTGTGAGGTGGAGTCCTGCCTCAGGATTGAACCCGATTCACTCCATGTTCCTGAGTACAACGACCAGGCGCCTGATATCGCATTGTCATTGAAGTTGTCGTTAAAACCGGTTGAAACGGTTGTGGGGGTCGGCGTGGAAGTGGATGCGGGGGTGGATGTCGGCGTGCGGGTCTGGGTAGCGGTTGCCTGTGTGGTGGCCGTGGGAGTCGGCGTTGCCGTGTTTTGAGGCGTGTTGGTCGGTGTCGTCCCTTCGGTGCCGTATACTTCGAATTCCCAGAGGGAATATCCCCATTCCGTTCCCCTGGCTGTTCCGTACATCCTTATATAACGGCCGCTGCCGGACACATTGAGTGTCTCGTTGCCTCCGGATCCCGAAGAAGTGGCGTAGAGAGTGGTCCAACTCGATGCATTGGAAGATGTCTGGATTTCATACGCCGATCCATATGCCGTTTCCCATCGAAGCACGACACTGGAAATATTGGCCGTGGTCCCGAGATCTATCTGGATCCATTGCGGGTCGCTGAAGGCGCTTGACCAGCGCGTTCCCGTATTGCCGTCTACGGCATAATCCGGCGGGAAGTCACCGGTTTCATTGCTCGATGACGTTGCCGTCCTGTTCAATGCCAGATTGGTTGTTGTCGGCGATGTTACGGGGGTTGCCGTTAAGACCGGGGTCGGCGTACGGGTTGCCGTCGCTGTCGCCGGAATTGTTGGCGTAGGCGTACCGGTCGGGGTGGACGTATTGACGGTGCCTCCCGTACCGAAGATCTCCCATTCAGCCAGCTGCAGGATCGTCCCCGAGTTGTTCGTCATGTTCAGCCGGTAGTAATTATAACTTACCGCGTTGGTGAAAGAGTAGGTTTTCAACTGGAACCGGTTGGGGAAGTCTTCACCTGAGCGGGAATCGAGCGTGATCCAGGTGGAGCCATTGGTTGAACCCTGGAACGTCCAGGTATAGGGGTCGCGTTCCGCCGCATCGTTAGCCGAGGTAATGGAATAACCGGTTACCATATACGAGGCGTTTGCCTGGAACTGAACCCATCCGGAAGCGTGGAACGTGAGGTATTTTGTAGAGTTGGAGTTGTCGATCAGTTTGCTGATATCTTCGCCAGAAGGCGAATCGGTGTATTGGGCTGAAACCGTGCCTCCCAGGTTGGTTATGTCGGATAAACTTCCCTGGGTGGGAGTGGGTGTTGAAGTCGAGACGGCAGTTAGCGTGGGCGTGGAAGTCGAAGGGGAAGTGGGCGTCGAAGTAGAGGGAGAAGTGGGTGTGGCCGTTGCCCCTGTCACTTTATAGTAGCCTGCTTTGGCAACCCCGTAAACGGGGTCCCCGCCGAAGGTGGCATTGTTGAAAGTGATGGTGCCCGAACGTCCATACAGGTAGAAGAAAGAACCGTTTGCACCGTAAGCCACGTCGCAGACACCGGGAAGGGTGAAGCTTTCGTCCTCGTTGGCGCACCAGGTATAACCCGTGCTCCGGTAGTAGCCGGATTTGGCGACGCCGTAAACGGGATCGCCGCCGAATGTTTCGTTGTTGAACGTAATGCTGCCCGTCACGCCGTTTAAGTACAGGTAGTTACCGTTGGCACCGTAGGCCACGTCGCAGAGCCCGTTCAGCGTGTAGGCTGCCCCCTCCGATGCGCAAAGGGTAAAGCCGGGAGGCGCTGCGGAACGGGCTGCCCCGTCCGTGGTCATGACAAAGCTGTATGTGCCCGAACCGGCATTAAAGGCGATGCTGTTTTGCAGGGTGCTGTGCAGGCTGATGCCGGTCATGGACCCCGTCAAGCCATTGTTGAACAGTTCCGTGCCGCCTTCCCTTACACGGGCGCTTGTGCTGCCCAGGGTCGGCACATGGATGACGGCCTTGGCATTGCCGGGTATCGTTACATTTAAATTCACCTGGCTGTTGCTGACCTTTGTCCAATTAACGGTCACGGGACCCTTGGGGGTTTTAACAGAGCCATTGGCGTTTGTCAGATTACCCACCACTTCCGGCCTGATAAGGACTTTTGTATACCCGGGTGTCAGGGCCGAAATTCCAGCCACACCCTTGTATACCCAGGCGCCGGGGCCGCCGCCGTACATGACATGATTATATGAATTCATGCCGCTTCCTATGGCGTTGTCCGAATTCCACCGTTCCCAGATTGTGCCGGGACCCTGGTTGTACATGTAGCCCCAGCTGGGATAGGTGGTCTGCGACATGAGGGTATAGGCCATGTCGGAACGGTTCTCCATCCACAGGGCTTCCATGATCGCCCTGGTGCCCAGGATGCCGGTGGTAACGTGGTTGTTGTTTGACTGGATGTTGCCCACCAGGCTGTTGAGAACATCATCGCGATAATTGTCGGGGACGATGCCGAAGGCCAGGGCCACTGAATTGGCGCTCTGGTTGTTGCCCCCGTAGTAGCTGTTGGAATGGAAATACGAGTTGTTGAAGGCGTTTTTTATATTGTTGGCCAGGTTTTCATAGGTGGCCTGGTCCGCCGTATTACCAAGGACACCGGCGATTTTTGCCAGCGTAACCGTGTTCTGGTAAAAATACGCATCGGCAAAGTAGCCGCCGCTTTCCGTGGCGCCTGCAGGAACCCAGTCGCCGTAGCCGCCCGGCGTACCGAGGTAATCGGAACCGGCCACGCCCTGGAGGTAGCTTATGAACAGCTTCATCCTGCTGTAATGCCTGTCCAGGACGGACTTGTCACCGGTGGCCATGTAGAGGTCCCAGGGAATCAGGATCCGGGTGGACATCCAGGCCGTATCCGTGTAATTGGGCGCATAGTAGTCGGGATTCACATCAGGAACCCCCCCATTGCTTCCCTGGCAGTCATCTATATCATTGAACCATTTTTCATAAAAGGTGGTCATGTCAAAGGATAGGCAGGCCGCCTCGGAAGTTACCACGGCATCGCCGCCCCAGCCCTGGCGTTCATCCCTCTGCGGGCAGTCCGTGGGGATGTTGACCGTGTTCCCCCGCTGGGAACGCCGGTACATCTGGTAAATGTTGTTGATAAGCTGGTTGGAGCAGGAAAATGTGCCCTCCATGGGATAAGCGCTGTGGATAACCCGGCCGCGGATGCTGGATGTGGTCGGTGTGCCCGGAAAACCCGAAATTTCCACGTAGCGGAACCCGTGGTGGGTGAACCTTGGTTCCCAGATTTCCGTTCCGCTTCCTTTAAGGGTGTAAGTGTCGGTGGCCTGGGCGGACCGTAAATCCGTTGTTTCTATGGTTGAGCCGTCGCTTTTCATGTTTTCGCCGAACCGCAGCTTGACCACCGTCCCCGCGGTACCGCTCACCGTCAGCCTTACCCAGCCGACCATGTTGACGCCCATGTCCGCTACATAGACACTGGTGGGGGTTGAGCCGCTTACGTTCCTGTAGTACCCGCTTTTCACCACATTGGGTACCGGGTCACCGAATGTGGCATAGTTGAAGTTAATGGTACCCGTTACACCGTACAGGTAATTGAAGCTTCCATTGGCGCCGTAGGCCACATCCACGGTTTGTGTGAAAGTGAAGGAGGTGTTTTCATTGGCGCACCAGGCATAACCCGCCGGTCCCCCGCCGGAGACGGAGGTGATTCTGGCAGGTGTGATTTCTTCGGTAACCCTGATGCCCTGGAGCTGGGCGGAAATGGTTCCCGAATAGGCAATGGCGGAGGGAACTGACCAGGATGAATCGTTGAACCCGTAACCGGACCAGCCGTTTACGGATGATTCGAGCCGGGCATCGTACCGCTCGCCGTTCCAGATGTCGTTGTAGGTGATGGGGCCGCCCTTTAAAGCCCTGAAAGTGGACGTGCTGGTCCCGAAATAGGCCGTACCGCCGTCGGTGTAGGTAACATGGATCTCCAGCCTTGCGGCAAGGCTGCTGCTCCCGACAAACCGTTTGTAATAGGCATCACCCAGCATGATCCCGATACCGTTGTACTGGGAGTTCATGAGCCCCGTGACGTCATAGGTGTTGTACAAGGCCCGTCGTTCATAACGTGTATAACCCGGGCTGCAGACATCCGTGCCGGCTTTTTTACCGTTGATGTATACTTCGCTATACCCCAGGCTTGTCACGTAAAGCCTTGCTTTGGCGATGCTCCTGCCCGGGTCCAGGACCCAGTCGTCGCGGAGCAGGGTGTAATCCCCGCCGATCCACTGCGCGGTCCAGTCGGACTGGCTTAAATAACCTGTTTCAAAATAAGCCGATGCGCTGAACGATGAGGCGTTGTCATTCCTGTCCCATACCGATACTTTCCACCAGTATCCGGTTCTCCTGGACAGCGCCGAGCCCCCGTATTTCACCCCGTTTTGTACGGTGCCGGCGACTTTGCCGGAATCCCATTTGTCACCGTTATTGGCATTGATATTGGCCTCGCTCGAGGCCACGATGATCCTGTAGGCGACCTGTGTTTCATCCCTGTCCGGGTCTGAAAAAATCCAGCTGAACCGGGGTGTTGCGGTGTCGATTCCCAGGGGATTGACGCAGTATTCCGTTTTTAATTCCGTAGGAGCATTGGGCGACGCCGCGAAAACTGCGGACGAAATTAAAATAAAACCGAAGAGTCCTGTCACTAAGATTTTTTTAGCTTTTTTAATTTTCATTTTTTTCCCTTCCAATCAATTTACTTTTTACCTTAGAAATGCCTGCCTCCTGACAAGCAAATAGTTCTTGAGACCCCCCAATATTTGTCCGATATTTGATTAATTATTCTACCTTTATATTGTCAGGACCGAAACTCCAAATTTCTATGATATTGGTGTCATTTTCTACATTGGGAGGTTTTTCTGGTATTCAGAAGGGAGACATTCATAATATTTCAGGAATATCTTGGTAAAATGCTTGGAATTCGGGAAACCGACTTTTTTCGCGACCTGGTATATCTTTATTCCCGGTATTTTCAAATATTCAACCGATTTTTTCATCCTTAAGTCGGTCAGGTAATTGATCAGCTTCACACCCGCCTTTTTATGGAATACATGGCTTAAATAATTCGGTGTGATGCTGAAGTTCCGTGCAATCTGCGCCGTTCCGATATCATGCATGTAATTGTTTTCAATAAACGCCTTCACCTGGTCAACCAGTTCCATGCTGTCGTCCGGTTCATTGAACTCCTCGATGGTGCTTTCAATTGCCGATTTCAATTCTTCCGGTTTGACGGGTTTGAGCAGGTAGTCGTTCACGCCAAGTTTCATCGCTTCCCGGGCGTATTCAAAGTCTTCGTAGCTGGAAATGATGATGAATTTTGTTTTTGGCAGGAATGTTTTGCATGCTTTGATTGCTTCAAGGCCCGTGACCCTGGGCATCCTGATGTCGACCAGAATGATATCCGGCCTTTGTTTCCTGGACACTTTGATCATCTCTTCTCCGTCAGACGCTTCAAAAGTATGGATGATTTTGAGGTTCATATCGCTGATCATGCTTCTTAAGCTGTAGCGGATCATTTCTTCGTCATCGGCTATCAATATATTCATTTCTGAAGGTCCTTTATCCTTATTTTCAGGGAAAATGCCGTGCCCGTACCATTGTCTCCTTCTATAGACAGAATGGCTTTCGGGAAAACATGCTCTATCCTTTCCCTCACGTTCCGCAGCCCTATTCCATTGCCTGAAGGGAGCCTGTCGTATACGAACCCCGGGCCGTTGTCGGTTATTATAATTTCAAGAAATTCTTTTTGCTGCATGTCTACGTGCTTTGAAGAAACACTGACCATTCCCCCGGCCTTGAGAGGTTCTATCCCGTGGATGACGGCGTTTTCCACTATGGGTTGAAGGAGAAGCTTGGGAATTTTATAATCACGCGTCGTATCTTCGCATTCGATTTTAAACGAGAGTTTCTCACCAAACCGGGTTTTCTGAACGCGCAGGTATTGCTGGAGAAATTCAAACTCCCTGCTCACCGTCGTCCAGGCATCACGCTGGGTCGTGTAGCGCATCATGTCCTTCAGTGCGAAAACCGTCTCTTCCAGCCGTTTTGTATCGCCCTTCCTGTTCAGGCCTATCAGGTTGTTGAGAATATTGTACAGGAAATGCGGCTGAACCTGGAATTGCAGCGCCATGTATTCCGCTTCCTTTTTTTTCAACAGTTCGGCGTATTTCGTGTAATTGTCAACCAGGAGGGCGGCGTATTCGGAAAATGTTTGAAGCTTGAAATGATCAAGGTCGTTCAATGGTTCATGCTCGCCGAGGGTGAGGAGAATGAGTACACCGGTAACCTCATGTTCCTGCAGTACGGGAAGAACCATGGCGCTTTTAATCCGTGAGAAATCGATGCCGGGAAGGGCTTTCCCATTGGATGACAGGGATGGATCCATGATAATCGGGTTTTTTTCCGCAAGTACCGTTTCAATGATCGAATTTTTAATTTTTCGGTCACCCTTCAGGTTTCCCCGCCCTGATGAGGGGATATCACCGTATGTTTTGGTAATAGTAAACGAACCTCCCGCCTCGTTTATCCGGATGAACAGGATGCCGTCTATTTTCGTTTCATCCAGTATCGTGTGACAGACAAGCCCGATCAGGTCCATTTGTTTCAGGTCGAAATTGATGGACATTCCCACCTTGTGCATGAGTGTCAGGACGGAATTGATGTTGTTTTTAAGGCGAATGACCAGTGCGTTCATGTTGGTCAGCAATTCGTCGAACTCGTCCGCGGAATTGACGCTTAACCTCGAGGTGAAATCTCCCTGGGATAAAATTTGGATGGATTGCCTTACGACACCGAGGTTTTTGGTCATCTGGCGTGAAATCATGTAACTGCCCAGAACGATCATGCCTCCGACTGCCGCCACCACGATTAAAAAGATGAAGATAATCGATTGCTGTATACGGTCACTCTGGGCCTGCAGGGATTTTATGAAATAATTCATGTAGCTTTCGAAGGTAAATGTTATGTAATAGTTGGCGTTCCTCAACTGATTGAAGAGCTGCTGCATGGAGTAGTCTTCACTGCTTTGCAGTTTGAAATACAGTTTTTCATCACCGAGCAGCCCCTTTTCCTGAAGGTTTTTGAAACCTTTTTTCAGTTCTTCAATCTGGTCGAATGTCTTTCCCGTTATACTCAATGCCGCGTCATATTTTTCCTTCAGTTCGGGGTCGCTGAGCAGCGGCTTGAGCTCATTGGAATTGAGGAACCGGTACAGTGACGTCCTGTACTTGTCGTTCTGGTCTATCCAGGCGTTTAACAGGGATGTTGTGCTCGGGGAATACGTCAGGTCCTTGAGGAGGTTGTACATCTGCGGCATGAACATGTCGAAGATGAGGTCTTTCAACAGGTTGTGCACGGACCGTGTTTCCGCGATGAGATTGAAACCCGTGGAGATGGTGCGTTCCAATGCGTTGATCTGGTATGCCGACCAGAAGGATACCGCCAGGATAATGATAATGGACAGGATTATGAAGATGTTCAGCAATAAATATTTGGTTTTAATTTTCATGGAATTTTATAATATGTGCCGGCTGGACCGTTCCCTGCTCCTTTCGGTGTTTTAATAAATTGCCGCGAATTTATCGATATTTTTTGCATCAAAAACAAAAGGTTCCGCCATGACGGCATTGTTGTTTTTATCAACCGTTATGTTTCCCATTCTGCCCACCGGCATTACTTCACCCGCCTTGCCATTAAATTCTCCCGAAATAAGCTTATACGTGATGTAGACGGCAGAGTAGCCAAGATCGATCGGATTCCATAATGACATTTTTTTACAAATGCCTTTTTTTATATAGGCCTTCAGCTGCGACGGCAAGCCCAATCCGGTAAGCTCTATCCTGTTTTTTAATTTGGCATCTTCAATGGCTTTTGCCGTGGAGGCCAGGCCCACCACGGTCGGTGATATGATGCCTTTCAGTTCAGGAAAAGAGTTGAACAGCTTAAGCGCCTCCCTGTAGCTTTTATCCGACAGATCATCCCCGTACACAACGGACACGAGCTTCATCCTGTCGTATTTGTTCTTTCCCAATTCCTTTTTCATGTACTCGATCCAGATATTCTGGTTGGATGCCTGGGGGGAGGCGCTCAGGATGGCGATTTCGCCCCTGTAGCCGATCATGTCGGCCATCATTTTAACCTGGCTTCTCCCGATGTATTCGGGGCTCGAGGGATCAAGATGAAGTATCCGGCCGGCTTTACCGATGGCGGAGTCGAAAGAGATCACCTTTATTCCGGCTTTCATGGCCTTTTTACACACCGGTACCAGGGCGTCGATGTCATTGGCGGATATGGCTATTCCGTTCACCTTCTGCTCGATCAATGACGCAATGATTTCAATCTGGCCTGCGACGGTGGGTGTGATCGGTCCATGGTAGATGAGATCGATGCTGCCGCCGAGTTCCTTTACCGCTTCCAGACCTCCGTCCCTGCAGGCTTCAAAAAAGGAATTCCCCAGGTTTTTCACGATTAAGGCAATCCTGATATTATTTTCCGCATAGATCACCGTGCCGGAACAAAAAAGCATGATGAGCAAGCCTGTCAGTATTTTCCCGGATTTCATCAATACTCCTACAAGATTAAAGGGTCTGTCCCTGATTTTACATCAATTCCTGTTATCGGTCCACTATTGAATGTTTACACAAGTGCTGTTTTGTATTATTGTGAATCTTTCGTATTGTTGCCGTTCGGGTATTGACGGGTGAGTAAAGCTATGATATGTTTTATTAGTTCAATGAACTAATAAAGATAAATTTGGAAACTTCGCTTTTTTTGAGGCTTCCTGTAAAAAGAGTATAGAAAATGAAAACTGTTTTAAAAAAGAAAGTAAATAACCTGATTATTTACATATTAATGTTAACACCCGGCTTACTCTGCTATCTGGCCGTCATCGCCTTTCCCGTTGTTTTTTCGTTTGTCCTCGGGTTTACGCATTATGATCTGTTCCATCCCGAGGATACAAAATTTGTAGGGTTGGGTAATTATTTCACGATGTTTGCAGACCCGCTGTTCTGGCGGGCCCTGTCCAACAATGTATTCGTTATTCTGGTATCTGTTTTCGGGCAGATTCCTCTCGGAACAATCATGGCGTATATCCTGTTCAGAAAAATGGTCCGTTTCCGGGGTTTCTTCCAATCCATGGTGTTCCTGCCCATTACCATTTCAACGATAGTCGTGGGAATTTTATGGAAACACATATTTTCACCGCATGGACTGGGGGCGTTTTTGTTGAAACAGCTGACGCATAATCCCGATGCCATGTTCACCTTTGCCGTGGAGCCGCAGACGGCAATGCTCCCCATCGGTTTTGTGCTCATCTGGCTGTATACCGGTTTCTACATGCTCGTCATACTGGCTAATTTACAAAAGCTCGGGGATGAAATCATCGAGGCAGCCCAGATAGACGGTGCCACGGAATTCCAGATTTTCCTGCGGATCATCGTTCCCAATTTAAGCGGTGTTATCAAGGTTTTGTCCATACTGGCCATAGCAGGAAGCCTGAAAGGGTTTGACCTGATCTGGGCCATGACCGGCGGCGGTCCGGCCAATTATACCATGGTACTGCCCATTTATATGTATAAATATGCCTTTTACACACACCATACGGATGCGTACAGTTTCGGCAGCGCCATTGCCACGTTCATTGTTGCCGTCTGTATCGCGATTATCGTAGTCGTTGAGTTTATCGGGAAGACAGTAAAACTGCCCCGGCGTGCGGGAGGAAAACTGAAGTGAGTATTGGAAAATCAAAAAGTATTTTGAATCTAATGGGGAAAATGTCGGACCGCATCCTAAGTAAAATTTTTTCTTATACGGTATTCCTTCTTTTTACCGTCTTTACCATTTTTCCCCTTGTCTGGCTGTTTTATTCCTCGTTAAAACCCAAGGCTGAATACCTGATGGACCAGCTGGCCCTTCCGAAAGCCTGGACGATTACCAATTTCGTGGATGCTTTATCGGTGGAAAAAACGAATCTTGTCCTGTTTATGGGCAACAGTGTTATTTATACCTTTTCTTCAACCCTTCTGGTAATCCTGTTTGCCATGATGGCGAGTTTCGCGTTTTCAAAACTGCCGTTCAAAAAAACGAGTGCCGTATTTTATTCGTTATTCGGATTGGGCCTGCTCATTACCGTCCAGGCTCTCCTTATTCCGCTCTTTCTTTTCTTGAGGACAGTGGGCTTGTATGATACGCACGCGGGCATCATCCTCCCCTACGTGGCCATAAACCTCCCGCTTGCCGTTTTTCTCGGCACAACGTATATGCGGGAATTGCCGGATTCCATGATAGAGGCGGCTGAAATGGACGGGGCTGGTAAATGGCTCGTATTTTTAAGGATTATTTTTCCGATGTGTGAACCCGTGATTGTTACGATGGGGATCATGACCGTTTTAGCCTGCTGGAACGAGTTCCTGTTTGTCTTTATTTTCACCGCATCGGATGCGACGAGGAGCCTGCCGGTGGGAATATACTCCTTTTCGGGCGAAACAGCGACGGAATACGGGGTCCAGTTCGCCGCGTTAGTGATCGGCATTGTGCCTATGATCATCACGTACGCGCTTTTTCACAAGCGTATCACCTACGGTATGGTCGCCGGTGCCATCAAGGGGTGACAGACCCGTTGCTGTTCATCAGAAAAATTTCCTTCATGAACAGGGCGGTGGCCCCGATTGATACGGAATGAACACCGAGCATGGAACACTTGATGTCGGGGATAGTGATGCCGAGAGGAAAGATATCGAGGCATTTCTTTTTGACACGGGACGAAATGTAATCATCAATGAAAAAACCGGCGCACGTGAAGTCGCCCCCGATGATGATAAGGTTCGGGTTGAACAGTTCGATGATGTCGGTTAATTCCTCTATTACCGGTTTCCCCATGCTCTTCAATACGGAAAGGCAGAGGGGGCAATTCTCCCTGGCCCGTTCGGCTATCTTGATCAAAACCTCCGAGTTTCTCAGCTTGTCCGGATTGAAACCGAGGTCCGTGTCCGGGTATGTTTTTTTGGCCTTTTTAATCAGGGGCTTGATTTCAGGCAGTGCGGAGAATATCTCACCGGCGCTGCCGCTTGCGCCTTCGTATAATTCATCGTTCAGTATAAAACCGGCGCCCATCCCGCAGTAATCCGCGTTGATTGACAGGAAAACGATATTCGGGGGCAGGGTGTCCGAGTCCGGGCGGTGCCATTTTACTCCCATGGCCCCTGCGTTGGCGTCATTTGTGATAAGTACGGGATAACCGAGTTTTTTTTCGAGTTCCTCCTGAAAGGGAAAGTTCTTTACCTTGAGTGCCTTGGAATAATAGATGATTCCCTCCTGCATGTTGATAAGGCCGGGGGAAGCGATGCTGATGCCTATGATTTTATCCTTGGGCAGTTTGAGCCTGGTGATCGTGCTTTTAATAAGGTCTACGAGCTGGGTAATGCCCATCTCGGCCTGTATATTGTCATCGAAATATTTTTCCTCCTCGTGAATTACCTTGCAGGAGAAATCGATCACGGATGTGCGGAATTTTCCCGGAATAACCTCAATGCCTATGATATATCCTGTATCGGGAACGAGTTTCCAGAGGGTTGGGGGCTTCCCGCCCGACCCTGATGAGGATTCCCCGATGCGGCTTACTTCGATCAGGCCTTTTGCTTCCAGGGTGCGTAAAATATATACCAGTGTCGGCGGTTTATACGAAGTTATCCGCGACAGCTCCGCGCCGGACACTTCCTTTTTATAACGGATCGTGTTCAGGACGATCCGGTGGCTTCTTACCTTTAAAGTAAGAGACTGCAATAAATTTCTCATTTACCTCGTCCCTTTAATTTTTTATTTACCCTTCGCAGGATATGGTACTATGTAATTCATTCAATTGCAATACAATATTGGACTGGGGTTTATACGCTGTTGATTACAATTATGTTGTTTTATACACTGATAGTGGTAACAAAAAGGCCTCGGCTAACTGCCAGAGGCCTTTTTTTATGGGGGGTTTTAATCCAGTTTTTTTATTCTATAACCTTCAAGGTTCAGAATACAAAATTAAGAAAGGCAATGGACTTCCTTTTATTCAGGGTCCACTGCCTTAGCATTATAAGAAGAAATATAAAATCCCTGCTACCTTGTTCCAAATATCTCCCACTCGGCAAGCTGGAGGATAGTACCTGAATTGTTCGTCATGTTCAGCCGGTAATACGTGTAAGCCGCCGAGTTGGAAAATGTATAAGTTTTGAGCTGGAACCGGTTCGGGAAATCCTCGCCGGTTCTCGAATCAAGCGTTGTCCAGGAGGAACCGTTATTGGAACCCTGGAGTGTCCATGTTAACGGGTCCCTTTCCGCCGCGTCGTTGGCGGAGGTAATTGTATAACTGTTCACGACATACGATACATCCGCCTGGTATTGCACCCAGCCGGAAGCATGGAATGTCAGGTATTTTGTGGAACTGGAATTGTCAATCAGCCTGCTGATATCCTCACCGCTTGGTGAGTCTGTATATTGGGCAGAAACGGTTCCTGCCTGGTTTGTTACATCGACAATGGCACCCGTCGGCATGGGAGACGGCGTTGGAGTGGGGGTGGCCTCTTGTGGCAGAGTACTGAAGATTTCCCATTCGGCCAGCTGGAGTATCGTCCCCGAATTGTTGGTCATGTTCAGCCGGTAATACGTGTAACTCGTGGTATTACTGAACGAATACGATTTTAACTGGAACCGGTTGGGGAAGTCCTCGCCGGTTCTGGAATCGAGCGTTGTCCAGGTGGAGCCGTTATTCGAACCCTGGAATGTCCAGGTATACGGGTCCCTTTCCGCCGCGTCATTGGCCGAGGTAATGGAATACCCGGTTACTATACAGGCAGCGCCTGCCTGGAACTGTACCCATCCCGATGCGTGGAATGTCAGGTATTTTGTGGAACTGGAATTATCGATCAGCCTGCTGATATCCTCGCCGCTCGGTGAATCCGTGTATTGTGCTGAAACAGTTCCTGCCTGATTCGTTATATCCGTGGCTGTGCCCTGGGTGGGAGCCGGCGTTGCCGTATTGGCCGTTGTGCTGGTCGGCGTTGATGTATTGGCTGTGGTATTGGTCGGGGTTGACGTATTGGCTGGGGTATTGGTTGGAGTCGGCGTGTTCCCGCCGCTTGTACCAAAAATTTCCCATTCGGCAAGCTGGAGAATCGTGCCTGAATTATTCGTCATGTTCAGCCGGTAATACGTGTAACTCGCGGTATTACTGAATGAATACGATTTTAGCTGGAACCGGTTGGGGAAGTCCTCGCCGCTTCGTGAATCGAGTGTTGTCCATGTGGTTCCGTTATTTGAACCCTGGAGTGTCCATGTTAACGGGTCTCTTTCCGCCGCGTCATTGGCCGAGGTAATGGAATACCCCGTTACCACGTAGGCGGCATTGGCCTGGAACTGTGCCCATCCGGAAGCATGGAATGTCAGGTATTTTGTGGAACTGGAATTATCGATCAGCTTACTGATGTCCTCGCCGCTCGGTGAGTCCGTGTACTGGGCCGTAACCGTGCCGGTGAGGTTCGTTATATCCACGAGCCCCGTGGGGGTCGGCGTTGATGTCTGGGCGGGCTGGGTCGGGGTTGGGGTGCGTGTAGGCGTAGGGGTGGCCCCGGCTATGCCGAAGATTTCCCATTCAGCCAGCTGGAGTATTGTCCCCGAATTATTTGTCATGTTCAGCCGGTAATAGCTGTAGCTTGTCGTGTTATTGAAGGAATACGATTTTGTCTCGTAACGGTTGATGAAATCCTCGCCTGAGCGGGAATCAAGGGTGTTCCAGGTGGACCCGTTTGCCGAACCCTGGAATGTCCAGGTCAAAGGATCCCTTTCCGCCGCATCGTTCGCCGAAGTGAGGGAGTAACCCGTCACCACATACGAGCTGTTTGTCTGGAACTGGACCCACGCCGAAGAATTCGTTGTCAGGTATTTGGTGGAGCTTGAGTTGTCGATCAGCTTGTCGATTTCTTCGCCCGCTGGCGATGAATCGGTATACTGGGCGGTGATTGTTCCGCCGTAATTGGTTATGTCGACCATGCCCATCGGGGTCGGTGTCGGGGAGGCTGTCGGCGTACTCATGCTTAAAGAGGCTGGCAGATCGTTAACGCCCGTGCCCCAGGAGGAGGCCGAAGAGCCCATGGTGAAGTTTAACGTACCGCCCGCCTTGATGTCGGCGTGGCGCAGGTAGTTCCTGGTATAATTGGCGCCGTTCAAGGCGGCGCTTTGGATGTAAACATTGCTCGAACTGTTGTTGTTCGCATTTATGGTAAACGTTTTACCGTTTTCCAGCTTTATTGTTATGCTTGAAAAAACCGGTGATCCGATCGTGTATTCGGGATATCCCGGGGTGCAGGAATAGAAGCCCATCGCGCTCATCACGTACCACAGCGATGTCTGGCCATTGTCTTCGTCACCGCAATAGCCGTACCCGTTCGAGACACCGCTTTCATAGAGGTCGTTCATGACTTTCCTCACCCAGTACTGCGTCTTGGACGGCTTGCCGGCGTGATTGTACATGTAGATGGTATGCTGTACCGGCTGGTTGCCGTGCGCGTACTGGCCCAAACCGTATTTAACGCCGATATCATAGGCTTCCTGCATTTCATGGATCGTGCCGCCGTAACTGCCCACCAGGAAACTCGGCGAGGCGGCGAACATGGCATCGATCTTGGCCTCGAGGCCGCTGCGGCCCCCATATAACGTGGCCAGTCCCTGGCCGTCCTGCATCGGGGTGCAGATGTACTGCCAGGCGCAGCCCTCTATCCATTCATATCCCCATTCATTGGGGTGAAAATTCGCGTCTGTTGTCCGCCAGGAACCGTTGGCATTCTTGCCGCGGAAAAATCCGACGGATGAAGAGAAGACATTTTTATAGTTCATGGCCCGGGTTGCAAACAGCTGTGCATCGGATGTCTTGCCCAAAGCCTTGGCGAACTGCGAGATGCAGAAATCGTCATAGGAGTATTCAAGGGTCCGGGCCGCACTGTAGGACGTTTCATCCTGGGCCACGTATCCCCTTGAAATGTAGGAATTCAGGCCCTCGCGTCCCTGGCCACCGCTGCCCTGGACCGTTCCGTTTTTATAAGACGCCGAGTAAGCCGTATTATAGTCGAAGTTGGTGATGCCCTTCAGGTACGCATCGGCAAATAAAGAGTCGGCATGCGTACCGATCATGCAGGCCCAGTAACCGGGATTTGACCAGTTTACCGTCCATCCGCCGTCCTTGTACGAATTGACCCATCCATCGAGCATTTGCCCGCATTCCGTCGGGTACATGAGTGTGAAAAACGGCCAGACGGCGCGGAACGTGTCCCAGAACCCGTTCCCGACCCAGATTTTCCCGTTGTGTACGTTGCTGTCATAGGGACTCTTATATTGAGCCGTACCGTTTACATTTTCCCACCTGGCCTTTGGGAAGCACAGGCCGCGATAAAAGCAGGAATAAAAAATGGTTTTCTCCTCTGTGGTACCGCCCGTTACGGCGATTTTGTTTAATTCATTGTTCCAAAGGGTATGGGCTTCATCCCTTACCTGTTCAAAGGATTTGCTGCCTATTTCGGCATTCAAATTGGCTTCAGCCTGGGCTTCGCTGATATAGGATGTGCCGACTTTCATATTTACCACTTCATTAGCCCCGGTCGTAAACCGTACATAGGCAATGCCGCCGCTTTCCGTGCCGCCGGACTGGGCAAAGCTTTTATTGAATATGGCGCAGAAATAAAAGCGCCCGGCGCCGCAGCATCCGTTTTCCACCCATCCGGTGATCTTGTTCTGGCCGGCATTGACCGTGGAACCGTAGGAACCCCAAGACTGTATCAGCATGTAGGAGTTGTTGTTGGAGGGATACGTGATGTTGAAGGAAGCGGCCCGGTAAGTCGGTGCGACCTCGAACCAGATGCCGTATTTGTCCAGGTATGTCCTGTATTGATATGGTTTGGCCCAGACATTGCTGCGTTGAAAGCTGGAATACCGTGTATCGTGGGTCACCTGGAGGGTTCCGGTCATTGGGAAAAATTCTATTCCCCCGTGGTCTCCCGCCCAGGGGCTGGGTTGATGGGTTACCTTGATGGCATTAATGGTGGTATCGTCAAAATCAAAGAACCAGCCGCTCGATGCGGTTTGTGTGACCGGCGCCCAGGCATTCATGCCGAAGGGCACGGTAACTGCGGGGTATTGATTCCCCCGGGAATAGCCGGCACCATCGTTGTTTGTTCCCATAAAAATATTGACATAATTATCAGCTATTTCCTCACTGAAAAGAAATGCTGTCCCTGTAAGCAGGATGAGAAATACACATAGTAAAACAGTTTTTTTCCCTTTTATAAACATTTTTATTCCCTCACATTCTTTATAACTTTTTCATTTCCCAGAATTTTATCTATTATATGATGGAAATTTCGATAAATCTATTATGGAGTTCCATAGTTTACGATTTGACTATTTTAAGCGGTAAATGCCAGATTACAATAAATCTGTCTGAAGTCTGTCTGAAGTCTACCTGAAAATATTCAAAAGCTCATAACGGTTGCGTGCACCGGTTTTCTGAAAAATGTGCTGTATATGCTTTTCCACCGTGATTAACTTGATTTTTAATGCATTTCCTATTTCCTTGTTATACATTCCTTTTAAAAGCAGGCTTAAAACCTCTATTTCTCTCTTTGTTATGTTTTTTTCACTGCAGAGCGCCATAAAATCCGCTTCAGTACGCTGTGACCTGTCAGCCTTGCTCAATGCCGCGATTTTTTCTTCCATCTCCTTGATATCCTTTTCCCTTTGTTCCTGTCTCTTTTTGATGATATTTTGAATCTTTGCCGCTACTTCCTCTATCAGGAACGGTTTATAGATATAATCCATGGCACCTTCCATCAAGCCCTTGATTTTTTCCTCGTCTACCGTTTTTGCAGAAAGAAAAATGAAAGGAACGGACCTGTATTCAGTGGTGTCTTTCAAGCAGAGAAAGAACTGATGCCCGTCAATCCCGCCCATCATGATGTCCGAGATGATGATGTCCGGTACGGGCATTGTCTTGAGCTTTTGAAGGGCTTCTTCACCGCTCCTGGCCAAATAGACATTATACTTTGCTTTAAGAGAAGTCTGCAGGAAATAAAGCATGTCCATGTTATCGTCGACCAGTAATATATTCGGTTTTCCCGCACCCAGGTCCTGTTCTTTTATATCCTTTATTACCTGTTTTCTGCTGTATGGATAGGCGGGGATTACCTCTTTCATAATTTCCTCGTTTTTTTGAGTCACGGGTTTTTTGAAAAGGATTGTAAAGGTTGAACCCTTGCCCGGAATGCTTTCCACCTTGATCTGCCCGTGAAGGGAATCCACGATGCTTTTTACGATGTTCAATCCCATACCGATACCCTGATGCGTTCCCTTTTCGTGAGAAAGCTGGTAATACGGTTTGAAGATGCAGGCCATCTGTTCTTCATTCATGCCTATCCCCGTATCAGTCACTTCAAAAACAACCTTCTCCTTGACCACTTTTAAGGCTACCCGGATTTCCCCTCCCTTGTCCGTGTATTTGACCGAGTTGTCGATTAAATTGTTGATAATCCTGTCTACTGCCAGAGGATCCGCCCGTAAAAGGACCCTTTCTTCGATGTCCGCCTTGAATTTCAGTTTGTTTTCTTCAGCGATTTCCTTGAGAAGGGGTATTTTATCGATCAGCAGTTCGCTTGCATTAATAAGTCTTTTGTGATTGTAAAATACCTGTTTCCGCCTTAATTTCTCCTCATCAAGGTAATTGATCATATCGGATAAAAGTTTCCTGATGCTGTTGCTGATTACCTGAAGATCATCATTCAGGCCGTATTTATTGATATAGTTATCAAGGTAGTTCCTTATAAGGGTGAGCGGTGTTTTTGTCTCATGGGCAAGGTTTATGAAGAACTGTGTTTTTTGCTTGTTCACTTTCCTCAGGGTTTTTTCAAGGTGCTTGTAATGTGTGATGTCCCTGGACAATGCAAAGACGCCGATTATCCTGTTTTCATCGTCATAGAATGGGTATTTCCTTGTAAGGATCCATTTGTTTTTCCCGTCCGGCCCCTTCCGTTTTTCCTCGTACGTTATGGGTTTCTGGGTGTAGAAAATTCTCAGTTCATCCTTCCTTATCTGTTCAGCCTGGGCCAGGGGGAGAAAGTCGGAATCCTTTTTACCCATGACTTCCTGCGGATCGGATGCCCCAAGCCAGTCCGAATGGTTTTTATTAAGCAGGATATACCTTCCCTCGAGGTCCTTGATGCATATACTGTCCGTGGAATTTTCAATGATATTCTGGAGAATGTTTTTAAAATTGAAACTCTTGTTGGACTGAAGTGAAAAATACTTTTGTGTTATATATTTTTCGGATTCCTTTAAATCCGTTATGTCCCTCCCGATACCGATCAACCCTATGATTTCCCCACCCTTGTCTCTCAGAGGCATTTTGGTTGTCAGTGACCATTTTTCATTACCTGCCTTATCCAAATTCCTCTCGTTTATGTAGATGAACGGCTTGCCCGTTTTTATCAACCGTTGTTCGTCGGCGTAGTATTTGTCGGCGGATTCCTTTCCGTAAAAATCGCTGTCCATTTTTCCGATTAAAAGATCCGAATCTTCGACCCCGGCATGATAGGCGGTAGCCTTGTTGCATAACACAAACCTGGACTCGAGATCTTTCATGTAGATGCGGTCGGGCAGTAAATCCACCAGTGTTCTCAGCAGAAGGTATTCACCGGGAAAATGCTCCGGGTTGCCTGGTCCGCGGTTTGAGGAATTCTTATAAATTTTTAATAACATTGTTTCTATGAGATCGGCTCTTTCCACGTATTACTATTTTCCCCGGAAAAATCCCGCTGTCAACGGGATTTTAAAAGCTTCGGCCGGGAACCCCGGCCGGAGCTTACTATGAATAATAATATACTTTTTAAAGCGTACTCTGGTATTCATTCCAGACCGCTTGAACCCCTTGTCCCAGAATGGTCTGGAAAGCACCGTCCCAGGTAAAGGTCGCAGCATCCCTTGCATAATGGTTTATCTCAATTATGAAGGTTGACTTCTTGTTGTGTTTACACCAGGAAATGAAAAATCCCGTTGTATTGTACCCGTCATTCCAGTTGCCGCCTGCGCTGGGATACCGTGGAGGTGACCAGCCGCGGAGTTCGGCCCGGACACCATCCGCTTCGCCCTCGATAAAGGCCCAGAAGACGGAGGACCCGTCGTACGAGCCGCAGTTCTTGGGTTCGGCCTGGTAGGCGTGGGTCCCTTCATGCGCCAGGATACCTTCAACCTCCTTGCGTACTATGTCGTAGCTGTAGCCGTTCTGGTTGTACACATTTTCAATATGGGCGTATCCGACGCCTATCGTGATTTCAGGGGAACTGCCTGCTTTCCAGGCAACGTCATCTGGATTATTAGTAAGTTGCAGGTTAAGCCGGGTAAAATTGACCCTTGGATCATTATTACCGGAATAAAGTTCCTTACATATTTCCAGGCACATGTTTCTCATCATTGATTCCGGATCAGGGATAGCTGTGTGGAAAATGTTGGAGCCAGTGGTTCCCGCGGCATTGTCGGTAAAGACGACGGTCGGATACTGGAACCCGCTCCAGTCTCCTGTGGTCCCCGAAGTCGGCGTCGGGGTGGGTGTTACGGTCCCGGTCTGGATCTTCACGGATGTAACCACGTCATTCGCATTCGGACTTAAGTTCACGAAATTGGGTGTGTCCCCGGATAAAATCCATGAGGTCCCTGTCAAGTTGTCATCTGCATACATGATAACCGTATAGCCTCCCGTTCTGCAGGATGATGCCCATTCATTTACAAAACCGTATGCCTGGAGCTGGGACAGGGAATAGCTGCCCGGCGGTATTACCCGGGTGGCCGTTCCTGCATAGTCCACGTCTTGATAAAAGATGGCGCCTGTTACTACCTGGGGTGTCGGCGTGGCTGTTGCCTGGGTGCCTCCGCCCGTTCCGTAGAGTTCCCATTCGGCCAGTTGAAGGATCGTCCCTGAATTGTTGTTCATGTTCAGCCTGTAGTAGTTGTACGAAGCGCTGTTGGAGAAGGAGAATTCCCTTGTCTGGAACCTGTTGGGGAAATCTTCGCCGCTCCGGGAATCGAGAGTGATCCAGGAGGAGCCGTTGGTTGAACCCTGCAATGTCCAGGAAAGCGGGTCGCGTTCGGCAGCGTCATTGGCCGAGGTGATCGTATAACGCGACACCACCGACAATGAGGTCTGGCTGAACTGCACCCATCCTGAGGCATGGAACGTCAGGTATTTCGTGTTGCTGTTATTGTCTATGAGCTTGCTGATGTCTTCCCCCGAGGGTGAATCTGAGTACTGGGCGCTTACCGTGCCGCCCGAGTTCGTTATGTCGGTAAGAGTGGCGGGCTGTGTTGCTGTCGGAGCCGATGTCGGCGTTCGTGTCGGTGTGGCTGTTCTGGTCGGCGTGGCCGTTGCCTGGGTACCACCGCTTGTTCCGTAGAGTTCCCATTCGGCCAGCTGAAGGATCGTCCCCGAATTGTTGTTCATGTTCAGCCTGTAGTAGTTGTACGAAGCCCCGTTGGAGAAGGAGAATTCGCGTGTCTGGAACCTGTTGGGGAAATCCTCCCCGCTCCGGGAATCGAGTGCGATCCAGGATGAGCCGTTGGTTGAACCCTGTAATGTCCAGGAAAGCGGGTCACGTTCCGCTGCATCGTTAGCCGAAGTAATCGTATACCTTGTTACCACGTAGGAACCAGAAGCCTGGAACTGCACCCAGCCTGAAGCATGAAATGTCAGGTATTTGGTGTTGCTGTTATTGTCTATGAGTTTGCTTATATCCTCTCCCGAAGGTGAATCAGTGTACTGGGCGCTTACCGTGCCGCCCGAATTTGTTATGTCCGAAAGGGTGGAGGGTGTGGATGCAGGTGTGGGGGTCGATGTAGCGGGCGTTCCACCGAAAATTTCCCATTCGGCAATTTGAAGGATTGTCCCCGAGTTGTTGGTCATGTTCAGCCTGTAATAACTGTAAGCCGCTGAATTGGAAAAGGTGTAATTATTTGTTTGAAACCGGCTTGCAAAATTTTCACTGGACCGGGAATCAATCGTCACCCAGGAAGAGCCGTTTGTGGAACCCTGTAAGGTCCATGTCAATGGATCACGTTCTTCAGAGTCATTGGCCGATGTCAGTGAATACCCCGTTACCACGTAAGAACCAGCGGCCTGAAACTGGACCCATCCTGACGAATGGAATGTCAGGTATTTTGTTGAGCTTGAATTATCAATCAGTTTGGTGATGTCTTCGCCGGACGGCGAATCGGTGTACTGTGCCGATATGGTCCCGCCAAGGTTGGTTATGTCTGTTGTTTGTGCAGAAAGAACCAAACTCAAACAGGTGATTAAAAGCCATATCATAATGATCTTTTTCATGGTTTTAGTTTTCATTTTTTACCTTCCTAAAAGTTTTTTATCCCCCATTATTTGTTTTAAGTTCTATTCTATATACCTTCCTCCTTTTTTTTATCAGTTTATACCGGTTTTTCAACCGGTGATTGTGAATGTAAAATTATCATATCATATTATAGTTCTTTGTGTAAATAAATATATAAAACTGCTTTATTGTTATATTTTCTCATGTTTTCTTATAAAATCATCTAATTAAGGAGTTCATAATAATTTTAATTTTCCTTTATATGTTAGTCGGTTGACCATATTGTCTATTTAACTATAATATAAGAATTTAGATTTAGTATATATTGATAGATTTATCCTGATATTTAATCATTTTCCCTGCGTGTCAAAAATTGAAAAGAATAATTATACTAATTTGCTATATAATTATACTTTTTCTAAGGAAAAAATTGTAATCAGATCAATCATACATCATCCAAAAGCGATTACCATTACATCCGGCTTGTTTTAAATTAAAAACCCCGGCCAAAAGAAGGACCGGGGTAAAAAATTCAAAAGATCAAAGCTCCAGTAACGGCATTCACGATGAAGGATGATCCTATGGAGGTGGCCATCTCATAAGCAGGTACAATGCCCGTTTCCGTTGAGCCGTAACAGGGATTCACGGCAGTAATAGTCACCGGGAGGTCCGTTTTAATGATATGGCTGATTTGAATTGCGGCTGTTTGTATGGCCGTTTCCAAATCGAGGAAGCTTTCCTGTGGGATAGCCCCCGGTCTGGCTGTTATGGTTATTTCAGGCCAAACCCTGGAGAGGGCTGTTACCCCGTTGTCATTAACCAAAATAGTGATCTGGTCGCCGACGCCATTGCTTCTTATTGCCAGTCCGTCGATCGTGCGTTTGTATTTGACAATATAAGCAACAATCTGAGTACCTCCGTCCCCGCTGGTTGCCGTAACAGGAGTGACCGTATCAAGGGAGGCATCCTGGGGCAGATCAGTTTTTATCCATTCTCCTGCTATACGCACCGCATTCTCTTCCTGAATGGGTACCTTTTTGAGGAATTGATCTGTATTTCCATAAAAACCGCCTGTAATTCGGCGTCTTTCCCTGATTTTAAACTCGTTTTCCCGGATACGCGCGAACTCGGAAGAAAAAGTACGTTTATCAGAGAGCAGGCCGGAAACTGCCGTCAGGTTTTCCGCTTCATTCAGAGGTATGAGTTCCGATTTGCTTTGTGCAGGAATTCGGCCGGTCCGTGCGGAATATTCAGTGATTGTGCCGTTTTCCCTTACATATTCACACCACCTGTCGGAGAGGAGTCCTTCAACGGCATTGGAGTAATACCAGGCATATCCATAGCCGGTGCCTGAACGGATGGAGCCTGCAAACCGGCTCACAACGTCGTTGTCAATGCCGTCGTAGGAGACATTGGTGTAGCCGAAGACATAAGAACAGCTGGTATTCATTTTATTACGCCAGTTCGTATCCGTCAGTGTCAGGCAGGTGGCAGAGATAAAAGTGTTGTTATTAATGCCTGATACGGAACCGACATATAAAATGCCGTCCGAAGCGGCAATACCCCCTTCGAGTCCGTGGCCTGTATGGTAAAGAATACCGATATCGGATCGTCCCATAAGTGTATTGAGCTGGGACGCACTTACATTTGTATTTCGTCCGAGGAAAGAGTAGCCCATGGATGAAAATTCATTCTCGAAGAGAGTCCTGTCATAGGTATCCAGGCCGTCGTCTACATTGGTCGTATAGAATGATTTTATCCCGCCTGGCGTGGTTGGGAGGGGAGTCGATGTAGGGACAGGTGTGTTGGTGGAAGAGGAGGAGCTTGTGACCGTTATATCATCGAAAAAGACGGTGCAGGAGCCGGTACCCGATGCCCCGCCGTTAAGAGCAGGATAGCCGGTGCGGCCGCTCCTGGTCCAGGAGTAAGCCCAGCTTGCCGGTTCGGCGCTGCCTTCCTGCCAGACCTTTCCATACAGGGTTCCGTCCTCCATTTTTACCCTGAACCAGTACCATGTCCGGTTGCTCCAGCTGAAGGTGTAGCCGGGACCCCAGGCAACCATATCGTCCAGCCACTGGATGGTGGAATGGTTCTCATGGAAAAGGAGGTTGTAGCCGAGACCGTTTCCCGTTCCTGTGAACAAGGAAACGCCGGCCCTGGCGTGATCGCCGTCCGTCCAGGAATCGACGTAAACCTTGGCTAAAATCATCTGGTTGCCATTGAAAATAAGGCCCGAGTTGCTGAGGATAGCCTTGCAGGGGTCGCCCTGGGCGGAAGAATCCTGCCTGAGGATTGAGCCCGTTTCGTTCCATGTTCCGTTGCAGAAGGACCAGGCCGAACCTATGGCATTGTCGTTGAAGTTGTCGCTATAGGTTGCCGGGGCTTCTGTAGTGGTCGGTGTAGGAGTCGGCGTATTTGGAGGGCGAGTGTTGCTTGGCGTGGGCGTGGGCGTGGCGGTCGGCGTCCCGGTTACCGTGCTGCCGCCGTTACCGAACAGCGCCCATTCTGCTATCTGGAGGATTGTGCCCGAGTTATTATTCATGTTCAATCTGTAATAATTAAAAGAATTACTATTTGTAAAAGAAAACTCGCGAAGCTGGAACCTGTTCGGAAAGTCTTCCCCGTTTCGGGAATCGAGTGTTGTCCATGTTGATCCGTTGGCTGATCCTTGAAGGGTCCAGGAGAGCGGGTCACGTTCCGCCGCGTCATTGGCCGAGGTAATCGAATACCCCGTGACAACGTACGAGCTTGCCGCCTGAAATTGCACCCACCCGGAGGCGTGGAATGTCAGGTATTTGGTTGAGCTTGAATTGTCGATCAATTTATCGATTTCTTCACCGGACGGTGAATCGTAGTATTGGGCGGAAATCGAACCGCTTGAGTTTGTGATATCGGCAAGCCCCGTGGGTGTGGAAGCCGGTGATGAAGGTGTGGGGGTGGGTGTGACGGGGAGACTGCCGGACAATTCCCATTCGGCCAGCTGTAATATGGTGCCTGAATTGTTGGTCATGTTTAGTCGGTAATAGCTGTAAGCTGTGGAATTGGAAAAAGTAAAGGATTTTGTCTGGAACCTGTCGGTGAAATCCTCGCCAGACCGCGAGTCCATGGTCGCCCACGATGAACCGTTCAGGGAACCCTGTAATGTCCAGGTCAAAGGATCGCGCTCCTCATAGTCATTGGCTGAGGTGATGGTATACCCGTTTACGATATACGCATGATCGGCCTGGTATTGAACCCATCCGGAAGCATGAAATGTCAGGTACTTGGTAGCACTTGTATTATCAATCAGTTTTAAAATATCTTCTCCGGATGGTGAATCCGTATACTGGGCGGACACCGTTCCTCCCAGATCGGTTATATCCGATTTTAGGGGGGATTGTGCGTTTATCCAGATACTTGTGCAAATGATCAGAAACCAAATCACGGTTGTTTTGATAACATTCTTTGTTGTCATTTTTTACCTTCCTCTTTTTGGTTTTACCCCCGCGGATTGATTGGTAATTTTTACTCGATAACCCTACCTCCTATTATTTTTTATTGAAACACGTACAGGGTATTTTAATGAAGTTTCATAGGGTAATCGATACACAAATGAGTTTATAAATAGTATTTTTTTATTTTTTCCCGGGAAAGCGCCGGAGGTCAACTCCTGGAGATTCAAAGCCTGTTCTGATCTTTCCGCTACCTGACCGAAAATTTTATTTCTCGCTGTTATAAAGAATAATATTTTCAAGAATTAGAATACGTTTGTGAGAATAAGCCGGTGGCGTGTTTTGGGAACTGGTAGTAATCAGTTATTGTATAAATTCATCTTTTTATTATACTTTTTATATTATTCTTAATCATTAATGTCAGGCTGAGAAATACCAAATACATTAAAAGTATTGCTGCCTTTGCCTTATTATAAAAAATAAAAATTTCATAAAATTCTCAAATTTATCTACCATTTAATCTTTACTATTTTTTCCGGATACTGTTAATATGATTTTCAGGGATTTTAATGAAACCGCTTACACAAACGACTTTTGATGCCTATTTTTATACCCTTAATCTCGCCGGGCCCATGCACTTGTCAGAGCATTCCCATGACGGTTACGAAATCATTTATATGACAAGTGGAAGTATGAATATATATGTGGAGAAAAAGCATTTAAAAGCCGGTACAGGTCATCTTGTCGTCTACCATCCTCATGAAATCCACAGGGAAACTTTTCTGCCGGGAGAATTTTCCCACATCTGTCTTCGATTCCCGGAATCGTGTCTGCCCCAGGATGTTGAATTCCCTTCACGAAACGAGTTGCCCCATGTAATCGATCTTGTGTGGAAGGATAAATTCCGGGGACTGATGGAACAGATAGTATTGGAGCATAAAGGTATTGATAGATGGAGTCATCGCCTTCGTGATATTTGTTTTTCCCAGTTTATAATGCTGCTTCACAGGGCAATAGAGCATTCTTCGCATGAGGCTTTTTCCCTGCAAAGCGATAATGTACGGAAAGTAAATGATATAATCCAGATTATAAACAATTGTGATACAAACCGGATAACAATGGATGAAATATCCCGGAATATTTTTATGAGTAAAAGCCACCTGGGCCATGTCTTCAAGAGGATTACCGGGGTTTCACCAAAAAATTATGTCATCAGGAATAAAATGCAGAAATCATGCGAGTTACTGCTTCATTCCACTAAAAGCATAGTGGAAATTTCCAAAATGATGGATTTCAGCACTCCCGCCTATTTTAACCGGATGTTTAAAAAGAAATTCGGCATTACCCCCGGTGAATATCGGAAAAAAGGATTTCAGAATCCTTAAGAAAAACCTGTTAATTTAAACGTTGTAGAATGTTTAATTATAACCGGGGAGTGACTTCTTTAAGCCAGGAGTCGAAACGGGGATGGTTTTTTCTTGCTTTTTCCACGATTGTCATAGGATCCACGGCCGGTTCTATTTTAAATTTCTTGAGAATCCAATCCCGAAATGCCTGGTTCACCGCCTTGTTACCGTCGTCCTCTTTATTGAAAGAACCGTCGAATGGATCATAATCCCTGTTGGCTGCCAGCAATGCGAGGAAATTACTAAAATTATCAGCGATAACAGTCGTCCCTCCCCCTTCGCCGCTTAAATAGATGACCGGCGCATTTTCCGGGATTTTATCATCGTATAGCCAGAAACCGATCAGGGAATCAATACCGTCGTGTCCGAAGATACGTACTTTTTCATAACCTTCCGGGATATCCTGGAACCATGCTTTCAGATTGTCGAATTGATCCGAATCCACCTCAAAGCTTCCTGAGAAAAATTGAGGATTGTTATCCCAATATTGACACAATTCCTTCAGTAAATCAGGAACATTATAAGGCTTGAATTTCTCCTCCAGTAATTTCTGTGTTTCACTCATTTTATCATTTCCTTGTGTCAAATAATAATCGAATATATCAATTTTTGCAAGATTTTATGCAGCCAGCAGCAAACTTTGCATTCTCTATTTATATTAATAAGTAAAATTCCCACTTTTGTTGGGGTATACTGATTTTTCTCCAGTTTTTAATTCATTGTTCGATCTATATATAGGGGGCAGTGATAGTTACTCTGTAATGAGAGTATTAAAATCATCGAATGGAAAAGAAATGATCCTGCCCAGGAGGGGATTTGAACCCCTAAGCCTCGCGGCACTAGAACCTGAATCTAGCGTGTTTGCCAAATTTCACCACCTGGGCAAATCTGGCATCCAATATAAAGAAAATGCATCAATTTGTCAATTCCCGTTTTTACAGTTCCGCTGAATATATAGCTGGCATTTTGTTCTATAGATGTTGATATCAATGATCACTTCCTCTGTATGGATGAAGATTTCAATGGCCACTAAATAATTGGAAGGAATTGATTGGTTCCTGTTGGCTACATCCCATTTTTTTGGTATATATTAAGGGACTTCTAAAAACTTTTATTTTATCCTGGGCATCTCTAAAAACCCCGGTTTTTAAAGGATTTTTATTCGGTAAGTTGTCCAATAAGGTGGTTTTTAGAGGTGCCATAATAAAGGAAGGATAGGGATGTTCGATTGAGTTCCATTAAAGTCCTGTTTATCGGTGAAATTGTAGGTAAAACCGGTGTATTTTGCGTTAAAAAAATGCTTCCGGATATAAAAAAGCAGTATGGAATTGATTTTGTCATAGCCAATGGTGAGGGCGCTACCGGCGGATTTGGCATTGGGAAAAACCATTCCATATATCTCCGTAAACTGGGGATTGACGTGATAACATCCGGAGAATGTATATATTATAAAAAAGACATGGTCGATTATATAGAAACAGCTTCTTTTATATTGCGGCCGCTGAATTATCCTCACGGGAATCCCGGGAGGGGCTGGCGAATTTACACGCGGGATAATTTTAAAATTGCCGTCATTAATATACTGGGACTCTACGGATTTGATAAGGTTCATTTGAATAATCCGTTCATCATACTGCAGGACCTCGTGGAAAGAATCAGTCAGCAGACCCCGATAATTATTGTTGATTTTCATGCTTCGGCGACGGCTGAAAAACGGAGTATGTTTTTTCATCTGGCCGGCAAGGTTTCCGCCGTTATCGGCACACACACCAAGGCTATTACAGCCGATGAAGAAGTGATGCCCGAGGGTACGGCCATTATTACGGATGCAGGCAGGACGGGGAGTCTGGAATCTGTCGGGGGATTGAACCAGGAAATTGAAATCAGGAAATATCTTCGTCAAATTCATGAATATTCAAAACCGGCCTCGAGCAAACTGGAATTACAGGGTGTGGTTATTGAAATAGACCTGGACGGCAAAGCCAGGGCAATTACACGGCTCCGGGAAGCATGTAAAGAAGAATATAAAGAAAAGGAACATGAAGAGGTAAAAAACCATGACTGAAGAGGGAGTCATTTGTAAAATAGACAGAAACGAAGTAACCATCATTATCGAAAAGGAGTGTGAAGGCGGATGCCACACCTGCTCCCAGAATAAAGAGAGGCGTTTCAATGTTGTCGCGACAAATGCCAAACACCTTGATCTTAAAGTAGGAAATAAAGTTGAAATTTTTGTGCCCCCGGCCAAGGTAATCAAAACGGGTTTTATGGTGTTGATTCTTCCCTTGATCCTGTTTATTGCACTCTATGTTTTAACAGACCTGTTGCTGGGTATCAGGGAGGAATTGTTCAAAATTTTAAGCGGCCTGGGCGGGGTGGCCTTGTCGTTTGTAGGATTATTTGTTATGCGAAAATTTAAAAACAGGGAAGACCTGCCCGAAGTTTTACGGATCGTAGAATAACCGGGGATTGAGCGTGAAGAAATTTTTAACAGTATTAAAAGGTATTTTTCTTCTTCTCTGGATTTCGGTTACGACCTTGATTTACGGAACACTGTGCCTGGTTGTCAGAATTGTTTCCGAATCCTGGTCGCGGGCAATAACCGAATTCTGGATTTGGAACATCATAGTTTTAGGTGGTATCAAAGTCGAGGTAAAAGGGATTGACCGGCTTGATAAAACAAAAAATTATATTTTTGTTGCCAATCACCAGAGTTACATCGATATTTGCGCCGTATTGCACGGGCTGCCTTTTAAAATCAGTTTTATTGCCAAGAAAAGCCTTTTTTATATTCCGTTTTTTGGATGGTGTATTGCAGCCATAGGACATATTCCCATAGACCGGAGTAATCCCGCAAAAGCCAGGATTTCAATTGAAAAGGCCATTCGGCAGATTCATAAGAAAAAACGCTCCATTTTTGCTTTTCCCGAGGGTACCCGGAATACAACCGACGGCGTGGCTGAATTCAAACTGGGAGCCTTCAGTCTTGCCATAAAGGCCGGTATTGATATTGTGCCCGTCGTTATCCATGGTGCCAGAAAAATCATGCCAAGAGGTGATTATTTTATAAAACCCGGGAAAATTACCCTTGAAATTCTAGAACCTGTAAACATAACCGGATATAAGAAAACGAGTAAAAATATTTTAGCCGGTGAAATCAGGGAAAAACTTGAATCACATCTTAAAGATTTTAGCGCTTATAATTGAAAACAGGACGGTCATTCATTATAATTTTCCTTATAAACGGATACTCAATGATAATACAACCGGATTTTAGAATTAAATGACGCTTAAGCAAAGCCGAATCGGCATTCTTATAGACACGCTTGACAGCGATTACCAGACGGCCATTTCAAACAGCATTTTATCCGCAGGAACCCATTTGGGGATAAATCTTCTTTTTTTCATCGGAGGCCGTTTAAAGTCTCCTGATGAATACGAAGCGCAGAGAAATAATTTATATAATTTTGTAACACAAAACAACTGTGACGGCCTCATTATTGTCGCCCCCTGCCTGAAAACTTTTTTAAATGACAAAGAATTTGTTGAATTTATAAAAAGGTTTTCAAATATCCCGATGGTAGCCATTGGCCTCGAAACAAAGAATATTCACTCCATACTTACAGATAATTCGGGTTTGGAAGAATTGATGAATCATTTTATCCATGAGCATGGGAAAAAGCATTTTGCTTTTGTGAAGGGGCCTGAATCCCATTTTGACGCCCAGGAACGGTTCAATATATTCAAGAAAGCTTTAAAGCTCAATGGTGTTCATCTGGACCATAATTTGATTGTCCAGGGAAATTTTGCCTATCAATCCGGCGAAGATGCTGTCCGTACGCTGCTGGATGAAAGAAAGGCCAGGGTGGATGCCGTGATTGCCGCCAATGATTATATGGCTCTTGGCGTTGTATCAGGGTTGATAAGCAGAAAAATAAAAGTACCATGGAAGATAGGGGTCAGCGGCTTTGATGACATCTTCATCTCTCAATTTGCTTCTCCGCCGCTTACAAGTGTCAGTCAGCCATACGATGAAATAGGGCGATTGGCCGTTGAGAGCTGCCTGGATATAATCAGAGGAAAAGATGTTCCCTTAAAACAGGTCCTGAAGACAAAACCCGTCATTCGGGAATCCTGCGGGTGTTTTTCTGAACGTGTCAAGATGTTCTTCGCCTTGACAGAGTCAAAAAACAGTAAACCTGTGAGTCCGGCGAAGAAGGAAGGTAAAACCGAAGTTTGCAGCCGGCTTCATGAATTCCTGCGCGCAAAAAATTTAAACCTGGATATTGATGACGGGGTGTGTGAGTTGTTATATGGGGCCTTTCTTTCCGATATCGAGAATAATGAAGGCCTTGAATTCCTGAGGGCTATCAATGAAATTCTGAATACTTCCTATGCTGGTGGGTTTTACCAGTCGTTTACATCTTTCCTCGCATACATGCGCCGGAACATGCTGGATCTCTTTAATGAAATTGACGTCCTGCACAGGGCGGAAAATCTCTGGCTTCAAGCGCTTGTTTTAACGAACGAAAAAATTGAACAGCAGGCAAATATGGATTCTTCCAGGGAAATAAATATAAAAGCCAATTTAGCGTCATTTTTTGACGCCCTGATGGTCAACAAGCAATCCATAAGTGAAAGCCTGGAAATTTTTGCGAAGGTACTGTGTGAAATTGGGTTTAATAATTGCTATATTACCTTGTTTAATGAAGAAAATTCGAATCGATTTGAAGAATCAAGGTTGATTTTTGCTTTAGAAAACGGAAAAACCGTATTTAAGAATGAAAAAGGCATTACATTTAAAACCAGAGAGTTATTACCAAAACAATATTCGATGAGAGAGAATCCCTCGGCTTTGGTTATGGATTTTATTAACTTTTCGACTCAGCCGGTAGGCTGTATCCTGTTTGAAATGAAACCGTCTTTTGGCTACACCTATGTCGAACTCAGAAGGCAGATTGGTAATTCCCTGGAAGAAATCCTGTTGAATACGCATGTGAAACAACAACAGGAGAAACTGGAGTCCAACCTGATTACTCTGCAGAAGACTATCGCGGCTTTTATAAAAACACTTGAAGTAATGGTGGAAAAAAAAGATCCCTACACGGCAGGTCATCAGCGCAGGGTGGCTATTATTGCCAAAGCCATTGCCATGGAGATGAACCTGTCCGAACATATGGTGGAAAGCATAGAAATGGCCGGAATCATTCATGATCTGGGAAAAATGAATATTCCCACTGAAATATTGAATAAACCGGGTAAGCTGGAAACTCTGGAATTTAATTTTATCAAGGTTCACCCGCAGGGTGCCTATGATATCCTAAAGCAAATAGATTTTCCCTGGCCTATTGCGGATATTGTGCTCCAGCATCATGAAAAACTGGACGGATCGGGGTATCCCAAAGGCTTGAAGGGGGATGAAATTTGTCTTGAGGCAAAAATTATAGCCGTGGCGGACATCCTGGAGGCGATGTCATCTCACAGACCGTACAGGGCGGCATTGGGGTTGGAAAAAGCCCTGGAAGAAATAGTAAAAAATAAAGGTATTTTATATGATCCTTCGGTCATAGAAGCGTGTTTTAAGCTGTTGGACTATTTGAAGGAAATTCTTGCATAAATAATCCATACCATAAACTATTTGTGTAACTCCAGTATTACAATTTCCGGCAGGCAGCCAATTCGTATCGGGAAAACGGCACAGCCGATTCCTTTTGTCACGAAGATGCTTTCATTTCTCGGGGTTTTGCTTAATCCCGTACCGTAAGTAATATTCAGGAAAGGATAAAAGGGTGAAATGTCGGTGAAGGGAAACCTTACCTGCCCGCCGTGCGTATGGCCGGCCAGGAAAAGGTCAACGCGGGACGAATGTGGGAGGTTTGCAGATTCGGGATGATGGGTCAGAACTATTGTAAAGGTTGATGTATCCGCGGGGTCCAGGATCTGATCGAGCGGGATGTAGTCGCCCCATAACTCGCCTTCTCCGGCCAGTAAAATCGACGCATGGTTTTTAGAAATTCTGACCTTTTTATGCCTTAATGAATATCCGCTTTGCTCCAGAAGCCGGATGGCTTTTTCGGGATTGGCCCAATGGTCGTGATTTCCATTTACCAGAAAAACCCCGTCGGGTGCTTTAAGACGCTTCAGCATCGGCCAGACTTTATCCAGCTCGGAGTCCGTATTTCTTGAATGGACATAATCACCCAGACCCAGTACAAGATTGGCACCGGTCTTGTTAATTTTGTCGATCACCTCTTCCGCAAATTCGTCTGATATAAAAAATTTATAGTGAAGATCGGAAAACACGCATATCCTGTAATTTTCGAATTCTTCGGGTAATTGAGGGAAATCCAGGGGACAGAGGTTGGTTTCCACTATATACCGTTCAATAAAAATACCGTAAACGCAGGTTATTAAGAAAATTACACACAGAGAAAGGATTGCAATTTTTACCGTGGAAAATTTACGTCTTTTGCCCATACTTTTCCAAAAATTTAATCATATTAACCATCATTTCATTACAGGGACTGGCCATGTTTTTATCCACGGCAAGGGCAAGAACCTGCCCGTTTAAACCGTCAATTTCGGTTTTTTTCCCATTCCGTATATCCTGGAGCATTGAAGATTCATGTTTTGACGTCGGCGGAACAAGTTGATTGTAAAATGCTTTTAAATATTCATCGGCATTCGGCCAATGCGTTTTGTATCCATGAGTATTCATTACCAGGAAAATCTCCTTGATGATCGACTCCATTATGGTTCGTGTCTGACTATATTCGGCTAAGGTCCCATAGGCCACCTTGAATATTGCTCCGAGTGGATTGAGGGCGCAGTTATACAGCATTTTTGCCCAGAGGTCTTTTTCAATATCGGGAAAAAGGCGGCTGGGAATACCTCCCCTCTCGATTGCATCTGAAAGAACGCCGATTTTTTCCAGATTATTTTTGTATAATGAACCTATGTGTATGGCATCGGCATGTACCGTGATTTTTACATGATTCGGATGCAGGCGGGTAAAGCCGGTAATGATTCTTGCATTGTATATCCGCTCTCTATCAAAATAGGCTTCCATAATACGCGCATTTCCCCAGCCGTTCTGACAGAGGACGATACACGTATTGCCGGTCACCATGCCGGACTCAGATAAATCCTGGGCTGCCTTCTTTGTGTCAAAAGATTTTGTGCAGAGCAGGATGAAGTTGAAATTTGTGTTCTGGATTTGGTTGAGATTGGGGACGGAGGTGAAATTTTCAGGTGAAGCCGTGAAATCGCCGAAAATTCCAGATCGGGAAAGTCCTGCGTTGCTCAACATTTTCACTGTTTCCGGACGTGCGAGTATTGTTACCTTTTTTCCGGCTTTGATTAGACAACTAGCCAGGCCCAGACCGACGGCACCCCCGCCGTATATCAATACTGACATCTGTAAATCCTCCTGATTTTCATGATTTTACTAGAATCTTGCAGCTGAGTCAAAATATATGGCTATATAAAATGAATGGAATGGTTTTTCAATCCTGAATAATGACCTCTGTCCCTATACCTGAATCAGGATTTTGCCGTATAAGGTTATATAAATCAATAACATCATCATTAGCCATGGCGGGACAGCCAATGGTCCAGTCGAAACCAGGTATATATCCGCCGCCATGGATACCGAATCCCCTGAGAAGAGGGGTTGAAGGATTCCTCTCATTGAATATTCTGATGTCCGCATCACAGGTTATAATCCCGTATTTTTTTTCATAATCATCAAGAATGGCTGAACCGTCCTTAAATTCTTTTCTAAAGATTATATTGTCT
>JAFGKU010000110.1 GCA_016928415.1 Spirochaetales bacterium | reverse complement strand
TTTTATTAAAGGAGTTTAAATGAATTGAAAAAGCCTGCAAAATTTATGTTTTTTCTCTTTCTATTACTCTTCTTACATATAAATTTACCTGCTTTGGATATTTATTTATATGACTTTGATATAATTACGATAGGAACAACGGATACCAAAGCTTCAGTTCAGGAAGGCAATAAAATATTTCAAATACTCCAAAAAGAACTGGCCGGTAAAAATAACCTTATATTTAATTTCAAATCGATACCCAAATCACAGAATGATCCTTCAGGGATAAAAATAAAAAGCATAAAAAACACCCTTGATGCGCTTGGGGTCAGTTTTTTATTCGGTATAGATTATTTGCTTTTCGGCGATTTGACAATCAATAAGGAACAATCATCATACTCCGTAGCCTTGAAAGTTTATAATCGTGAAAAACATGACATTATATATAATCTCGATTTTTCCGAAACCATTAAAGATCCGGTAACATATGCCGAACACCTTGCTGAAATACTCAGCAAACAAATTTCCGAAAAAATAACAGGGAGAAACATCACATCTTCTGAAATAATCGTTGCAAAGTATGATAATGCGAAGGCCCAGGCTGAAACCATTGAATCGGAAAAAACATCAAACATCAGCTCCGAGAAAACAGATAACAAAACAGAGAAGGATACAAAAACCATTGTCGAGGAGAATAAAGTCAACAACGAAGAGCTCAAGGAATCGGTGACGCAACTGAATGAATTAATCAATACGATCATCCAGGACAAACAGAAAGAACGTGAAAAGGAAGCAGAAGAAGAAAAGGCGAAAGACCGGCAAATAATCGTATATGTTGCGGGGGGAGCCTTCTTTAATTTAATGGGTGACTGGAGCGATACAACATTGCCCTTTATAACGGCCGATGTTGATATAAAATACGCGTTTCCCCTGGCACCATCACCAGACTTTGATTTTTATTTACGCCTTGGGATAGGAGCCAATTATGCTCAATCCAGGCAAAATCCCTCGAATCAATACATTCGGTATATCCGGATAAACTCCATTATTGCCAGGCTGGATATCGATACCTATTTCTTTTTAGGAAAATCCGTGGGGTTATTTATCAGCACCGGTCCTTCCCTAAAATACATGACCATAGATTTCACCAATTCAGCCGGGAAGGGTATTCCCGGAACCGCCTATACCTTTGGTGCGTTCGGAGCCCTCGGAGTGGATTGGATTTTTAACAACAGGGCCATGCCCTTTGGGATCGGCATAAAGGGTATAGCCGACTTGTTTTTTTTCTCACCTTTATCATTGGATATAAAATTACTTGCGCATTTCGTTTTTAAAATTTAGCTGGAGCCGGCAATGTTATAAGATTTACAAACTATTGCATTGCGAAAAAGGATTCGAAAAGTAAATAATATGGTGAGAATCAGGAACGCATTATTTTTCCTGGCAGGACTAATTTTCCTCATATTGAATAAAATCAGGCATTCATTAATCGGCTACACAACACCGCGTACTTTTCCCGCAAGGGAATTTTCAAAAGCCATTGAATATGATTCAAAAGTGGTCAGGCAATGGCTGCATTATCTGAGACTCTATTCCCCAGCCGATTCCATTTTAAGGGATAAATGTATTCTGGAACTGGGACCCGGAGCCGATTTGGGAACCGGATTCATATTGCTGATGCACGGGGTTAAAAAATACAATGCCATTGATGTGAACAATCTTGCCGAAAATGTTCCTGTTCACTTCTATCAAAATCTTTTCAATTATATGGAGAATCAGATGGAAAGCCAGGTTACTCACCGTTATCTCCAAGAGCAGCTTGACCTGGTTTACCGGGGTAAAAATGACAGAATAAATTATGTCTACAGTAAAGCATTCGATCTATATCAATTCGCAGATGAAAATATCAACCTGGTTTTCAGCCAGGCAGCCTTTGAACATTTTGATGATTTCAGGCAGACAATCGTCGATTTATCCAAAGTGGTTCTTCCGGGTGCTGTTCTTGTCACCGAAATTGATCTAAAAACACACACACGATGGATCCGCGACCGGGATCCTCTCAACATATACAGATATCCCGAATCAATATACCGGCTGCTTAAATTCAAAGGTTCGCCGAACAGACTGCGCCCATGCGACTATGAGGAAATTTTATCAAGAAACGGTTGGGGAAACATTAAAATTTTTCCGCTTTCGGTCCTTGGCAGGGAATACATCGATGGCGTATTCCCTTCATTGAACACGCGCTTCCGGCAGAAAAAGAAACAGATGGATTATCTCAGCGTGATATTATGTTCAAAAAAACTGCCGTAATTAAACCGGCACTCACTTCATCCACACTATCTGATAAGATTCAAGTAGCACTTCCCCGGCATACACTTTTCCGGTAATGATATCCCGGCAGGATTCCATTTCAGGATTCAAAAGGGTTAAATGGATACCCAATGTTTTAGGCAGCAGGTTAGCCAGTACAAAAACAATATCATCATCCAATTCCCGCTTGAACGAGATGAGCCCATCATGAATATCCAATACTTCCGCCGACCCGTACGGTGAAAAGGCGGCAACCTCCCGCCTTTTTTTTATCAGGTCCAGGCAGGCCGCGAATATCCTGCCCCTGAATCCGGATTTATTGTCCAATTCGGCTGTCAGACTTAGGTAATCAAGTTTTTCCCTGTTGATGCTCCTCAGCCGGCCCGTTTGCCTGATTCCCTCCAGCCAGTTATGGCTTCCCAACAGGCTGTGGACATAAACGGCGGGCACGCCGGGTACCGACAACTGCAATGCCTGGCTCAAGATGAATTTCCTGATATGGATTTCCTCGTCATCATCGCTCAAAGCATCCAGATAAGTGATGTTCAGTTCGTAGGGACTTTCGGAGCCGTCCGGATTCTTTTTATAGCTGACCTTTCCATTGTGATTCTCAACATGCCTGATGACGGCATCAAGTTCCTCTTTATCCAGGATGGCCTCAACAGGCCGCACACCGATACCGTCATGACTTGCCGTAAAATTAAAAAAACAGACTTCGGGAGACGGCATACGGATGGAACGCAGCCAGTCGTTGAATTTCCTTGAGTCCGAGGAAAGGATACTGTACAGGATAAGGGGAGGCAATGAAAAATTATACACCATATCCGCTTCGTCAGAACCATTGCCGAAGTAGCTTAAATTTTCCTCATGCGGGACATTCGTTTCCGTGAGTAACAAAACATCCGGGGCCAGATTTTTTAAAATCAGCTTGAACAACCTGACAATCAAATGCGTTTGCCTTAAATGGATGCATTTGGTACCGATTTCCTTCCATAAATAGGCAATGGCATCCAGCCTTAGAATTCCGGCCCCGTTTTTGACATAGAATATCAGCACCTCCACCATTCTCACCAAAACGTCAATGCTGCCGTAATTAAGATCTATCTGGTCATCACTGAAAGTAGTCCATACATCCACCCCTTCCCCGTCCGTCTTTTTAAAATGGCTCAACAAAGGCAGGGACCTCGGCCGGACTACTTCGGATAAATCCGTACCGGGTTGCACGGATATGGCCAGATCTTTAAAGCCTTCTTTATTTTCCAGGTATTTTTTAAACCAGGAAGACCCGGCCGAAATATGGTTTAATACAAAATCAAAAACCAGTTTAAATGACCCTCCCAATGCATGAATATCATCCCAGGTTCCAAGCTCCGCCGCCACCTTGTAATAGTCAATGACACTGAAACCGTCATCCGAGGAAAAGGGAAAAAACGGCAGGATATGAATATACGTAAAAATGTCTTTCAGATATTTAAAAGCAAATTGGCCGAGGATTTTTAACGGCCTGGATCCTTCTTTCAGGAACGAATCCGCATAGGTGATAAAAATCATGTCTTTCTGGGAAAGCTTATCCCTTCTGCCCTTTTTACCCTTGTCATGTTTCGCGATTATTCCGGATATTTTTTCAAGCGCGACGGGAGCTTTCTCCGGCCCGTAAATATCAATGAGAATTTCATGGATTTCTTTTAAATATTCCGGTTTCATTTCAAAAAATATGACGTGATTTGACTTTTTTTTCAACCACCCTTTTTCACTTGAAGTCATTTAATGTAAATTTGGAGACGGCTTTTATGAAATTCTTCGTAATTGCCTGAATACTAATCTTTTTCTCTTGAACAGAATCCCTCCAAATAGTAATATTTATATTGCATGAGCGATCTTGAAAAAAGAATTATCGGTGACTGGGTAGATATAAAAAACAGTCTCAAGGACAGTTTTACCCTGTGGGATTACTTTAAAAAAACGGATCTCAGCCTGGAACATGCCATAAGTAATATCAAGCTGTCCGTTGAAGAAGGGGTGCTGGAATATAAAAAAAGCTGGATGATCAAAGTCTTTCGTTTTCTGGATGAAGCGAAATTCAAGACATTTGACTTCGAGGATATCGCCGAGCATAAAAGAACAATGGATGAAATTCTTTTTATTGTTCTTATACAAAGGCTCGTGTCCATAGGTACAATAAGAATAAACAAGGGCGATGGCGGAAGCGCGATTCTTTCCGCCGATGATATTGAAATCAATACGATCCTGAAGGATATTTTAGGACGGATCAAGGACGATCCCGAACTCAAGAAAAACCTGGCGGTAAAAAATATCCTGGTTCAATTCTCCATTTATCATAACGAACGGGAAACAATGAAAAAGTTGTCGCCCAATATAAAGGCCGGTTCCCGTTCAAGTTCTTCTTTTTATGAAAACTTCAAAACAACGTTTGACAGGATATTCGCCAATATCAGGAAACACTACCGGACCTTTCTGGAGGAAGAAGCCAAAAAGGATAAAAAGTTATCCCTGCTGGCCCTTTTTCCCCTTGATAAACTCGCTTCGGTTATTTTCAACCAGGCAAAAGAATTGACGAGGATATATTCGACTTTCAGGTTCGTCCTAACGGAAAAGTACAAGCCGAGAGAGGTTCTTGTTCATTTATCGGCAAGAAAAGACCCGTCAATGAAATTGTTCGAAAACGAAAAACAGGTCTATGAGACTTTTAGCAAAGAATACAATCCGGAAAATCCCGGGCCCGTATATTCCGAAATAATTACCGGATTAACAAGAGAAATTGCCGGAATACTTGAAAAATTCCTGAATAACACATAAAATGGACGGTATGAAAAAACTAAACATCATGATCATTGTTTTTTTATGTGTTATAACCATACCCGGCCTGCAGGCCCAGGACCGTGGCTTAGGGGTTGGCGTACTCCTAGGTGAGCCTACGGGTTTGAGCGTGAAATACTGGCTCTTTGATCCACTGGCCATTGATCTCGGTGCCGCCTGGTCGTTTATAGATCAACCGAGTTTTCACATTCATGCCGACCTTCTCTTCCATTTCATGAACCTTATCCCCGTTCCGGCCGGTAAGCTGTCTCTCTATTTCGGAGGCGGGGCCAGGATTAAAATTCAGGATTATCCCAACGTAGGAATCAGGATTCCCGTAGGATTGACATACTTTATTCCCAAAGTCCCCATGGATGTTTTTCTTGAAGCTGCACCCATAGTCGAATTGTACCCGGCAACAAGGTTCACGATAAACGCGGGCATCGGTGTGAGGTATTTCTTCGCTTTTTAGGGAATAACTCAGCGGCTGTGCTGTTATGCAGAAGCAATCTCGTTCTGATGAAAGGAATCATTGGGGAACAGCTTGAACAATGCTTCCTCAATTGATTCGGAAAATTCAAATTTCATTTCATCCAAAACCGCTTTCGGTAATTCATCGATATCCTTTTTATTATCCGACGGTATAAGAACATGGGTCATTTTATTCCTGTGGGCGGCCAATACTTTTTCTTTCACACCGCCTATGGGGAGAATCCTTCCCGTGAGGGTGATTTCCCCCGTCATGGCATAGCCTTTTTTCATGGGAATACCCCTGATGGCCGAAAGAAGCGCGGTAGCTATGGTAATACCTGCCGAAGGACCGTCTTTGGGAATGGCTCCCTCAGGTACATGCACATGAATATCACGGTCCTTATAAAAATCCAGGGAGACACCGAATATCAGAGCGTTCGCCCTTAAAAAAGACAGAGCGGTATGGGCGCTTTCCTTCATCACATCGCCGAGATTCCCCGTCAGGATCAATTCTCCCTTCCCCTTTAAAACAGCCACTTCCACGGGCAGAAGCATGCCGCCCTTTTCCGTCCAGGCGAGGCCGTACGACAGTCCCGGCCTGATGATGTGTGTGAAAAAAGTATCCTTGTACTTGATTTTACCCAGGTATTTTGTAAGCGAATTCTTTGTAATGACGACCTTGAATGTTTTTTCATCCTCTTCGGAATCTTTCGTTTCATGAAATCCTTTTTTTACCGCTTCCCTGGCTATTTTCCTCAAAACATTGGCCAGCTCCCGCTCCAGGTTCCTCACTCCGGATTCCATCGTGTAATTCCTGATGATGGTGAGAAGGGCCGATTTCTGAAAAACAATATCCGCCCAGTCAAGGCCGTTTTCTTTCAACTGTTTCGGTATAAGGAATTCCTCGGCTATTTTTTCCTTTTCAAATTCCGTATAGCCCGATATCTCGATCACTTCCATCCTGTCCCTTAAGGCGAACGGGATGTTGTGGGAGGAATTGGCGGTCGTGATAAACATGACATCGGACAGGTCGTACTGGACCTCCAGGTAATGGTCCATAAACGTATTGTTCTGTTCGGGGTCAAGTACCTCCAGCAGAGCGGCGGCCGGGTCGCCCCGGAAATCGGAGCTCATTTTATCAATTTCATCCAGGAGAAACACGGGATTTTTAGTGCCCGCCTTTTTCATGGACTGGATGATCTTGCCGGGAAGGGCGCCGATATAGGTTTTTCTATGCCCGCGGATCTCGGCCTCGTCCCTGACACCGCCCAATGATATACGGATAAAATTCCGTCCCAGGGCCCTGGCTACCGACCTTCCCAGAGAGGTCTTTCCCGTACCGGGCGGACCGACAAAGCAGAGGATGGGTCCTTTCACCTTGCCTTTCAACTGCCTCACAGCTATGAAATCAAGTATCCGCTCCTTCACCTCTTTTAAATCGTAATGGTCCTCATCCAGTATGATTTTTGCCGCTTCAATATCCTTGTTGTCATGGGAAAATTCAATCCAGGGCAGATCCGTAATCCATTCCAGGTATGTCCTTAAAATGCCCGATTCAGGGGACATGGGCTGCAGCCTTGAAAGCCGGTTAATCTCCTTCATGCACTTTTCATGAACCTCGGAGGGCAGCCCTTTCATGGCGAGTTTCCCCTTCAGTTCCGTTGCACCGGAAGGGTCTTCCCCCTTATCCCCCAATTCCCGCTGAATCTCCTTCAATTGCTCCTGCAGGAAAAAATCTTTCTGCGTTTTTTCGTAACGCTTCCGGATTTTACTGTTAATCTTCTGCTCCAGTTCCAGGACTTCTTTCTCACCGACTAACGTCATGGCAAGGTTCTCAAGGCGGGGTTGTGTATTCGTCTCCGATAAAAGTTCCATTTTTTTACTCACCTTCAGGGGTGCGTGGGAACAAATCGTGTTTATGAGTTTTCCCGGAGATTCTATTTTTTCGCAGTTCGTGACAATTTCCACGGGAATTTTCTTACAGACCGCCGCGTAACGTGAGAACTCCTTCTGGACTGTCCGGATGAGTGCGGACAATTCGGGAGTCACGTCATTGTCCTCCCTGATCGGTTTCACCTGGACACGGAAGACATCCCGGCTGTCTTCGTACTTGACCACGGTTGCCCGTTCCAAACCTTCGGCTAACAGCCTGATTGTTCCATCCGGCAGTTTGAGCATCTGAAGTATTTTTGAAATGGTTCCCGTCAGGTACAGGTCCGACTGTTTAGGGTCCTTGATGTTGACATCCCTCTGTGTAAGAAGAAACACGAGCTTGCCCCGTGACATGGCTTCTTCCACGGATGCGATGGATTTTTTACGGCCCACGAAAAAGGGTACGATCATACTCGGGAATATAACCATATCCCGCAACGGGACCAAAGAAAGCACATTTGGTTTCAATTTTTTCAAAGCGCTTTCTATTATGTTCATGCGCTGATCTTTTCGTTGTCCACGGTGAAAATACCCGGCTTCAAAGCCTTTTCCACGACTTCCCGTGTTACGACAACCTTTTTTTTGCCTTTCATTGAAGGAATTTCAAACATGATGTCGAGCATGATGTTCTCGATCATGGACCGCAATCCGCGCGCCCCTGTTTTCCTTTCCAACGCCTGGTTGGCCAGGGCCCGGATGGCCTCCTTTTCGAAAACGAGCTCCGTATCGTCCAGTTTCAAGGATTCCATGTATTGTTTGATGACGGAATTCTTAGGTTCGGTAAGAATCCGCTCCAGAATTTCCAGATTCAGTTCTTCAAGCGGTACGACAATGGGCAGCCTCCCTATGAATTCGGGAATCATTCCGAATTTAACGAGATCGTCCGGATGAAGGTGTTTGTAGAGACTGTAAATATCCTTTTTACCCTTGGCCTGGATATCCGCGCCAAAACCCATGGGATTGGTTGCGATACGGGATTCGATGATCCTGTCAAGACCGACAAAAGCGCCGCCGCATATAAAAAGTATGTTCGACGTATCGATTTTCAGCATTTCCTGGTTGGGGTGCTTTCGCCCGCCCTGCGGCGGAACGGAAGCGATCGTGCCTTCAATGATCTTCAAAAGGGCCTGCTGGACCCCTTCACCGGAGACATCACGCGTAATGGAAACATTCTCGCCCTTTTTGGCTATCTTGTCTATTTCGTCGATATACACGATACCCCGTTCAGCGGACAGTATGTGGTTGCCCGCGTTCTGGATAAGCTTTAAAAGAATATTCTCGACATCCTCCCCCACATATCCGGCCTCGGTCAACGTGGTGGCATCCGCGATGGCAAAGGGCACGCGCAGTTTCCGGGCCAGGGTACGGGCCAACAGCGTTTTTCCCGTTCCCGTGGGGCCAATGATAAGCACGTTCGATTTTTCCATCTCAACGTCCTTGTCAATTTTCTTGTTCAGGGAAATGCGTTTGTAATGGTTATAGACGGCCACGGACAGCATTTTCTTGGACGTTTCCTGGCCAATGACATACTGGTCAAGATACGATTTTATTTCGGAAGGACGCGGTATATCGTCCGCGATTTCCGTGGCAACGACTTCCTCCTCCTCGTCGAGGATTTTCCGGCACACGTGAACGCATTCGTCACAGATGTAAACCCCGGGCCCTGCGATGAGCCTTCGTGCGAAATCGGATGATTTTCCACAGAAGGAGCACATTTTGTGGTTGTTATCTTTTGTCAGACGTCCCATTTTTATCCCTCGCTAAAATTTTATCAACGAGGCCATAGGCCACCGCTTCCTCGGCAGACATATAGTAATCGCGTTCAAGATCTTTTGAAATCTGGTCCACTGTTTTATTCGTATGCTTGGCAAAATACTGTATGAGCATGTTTTTCAAACGAACAATCTCCTTAGCCTGGATATTGATGTCTTTGGCCTGGCCATACACGCCGCCCCACGGCTGGTGAACCAGCACGCGCGAAGACGGCAGAATGAATCGTTTGCCCGGCGTACCGCACGTCAGCAGAAGGGCTCCCATGGAAGCCGCCTGCCCCATGCAGATGGTCTGTACATCGGGCTTGATATATTGAATTGTATCATAAATGCACAAACCGGCGGTTACCGAACCGCCCGGTGTATTTATGTACAAATGAATGTCTTTCTCCGGGTCCTGCGATTCAAGAAACAAAAGCTGGGCAACGACCAGGTCAGCGTTCAAGTCAATGACCTCGTCATCTATGAACACTATTCTATCCTTTAAAAGCCGGGAATATATATCGTACCTTACCTCGCCCTGACTCGTTCTCTCCCATACACTCGGTGGATTAAAATATGCGCCTTTTTCAAACATATTACTTATCCTTCTCCTTTTCAAATTTGCCGGCAAGAAGGTCCTGGTATTTTACCTTCTTTCCTTTCGTATACGTTGCAGAGGATAAAAGCAGGTCGAATAACTTCTTCTTCTGCAGGCCAAACCTTATGGATGCTTCCATTTTATTGGCCTTTACCCTTTCCCTGGCATCTTCCAGGGAAATGTTCTGCTTTTCGGCACCCGCCTTGATCTCTGCCTCGATTTCTTCATTCGTTGCCTCGATTTTCTCCGCTTCGATCAACTCTTCTATTATAACACTCATTTTAAGGGATTCCTCCGCATCCGCCTTTCTTTCCTCCAGGTATTTTCCCTTGCTGCTGCCCTGTTTTTCCAGTTCTTTAAGGACCATGTCTTCCCTTCCGCCGGAATAATAGACCATGGAAAGCCATTCCCGCTCCAGTTCCCTGTTAACCATGGAATCGGGTAAAACTATCTCCGTATTGTCCTTAATTTGTTCCAGAATTTTCGTTATTTTATATTCCCTTATTTTCTCTTCGGCATTATTTTTCAGTCTTTCCTCGATATCCTTTTTAAGATCATCCAGTGTTTTGTATTTTTCATTGATATCCTGTGCCAGTTCATCGTCCAGGGCGGGAAGCTGTTTCTCCTTGACCTGTACGATTTTTACTTTTAAATCGACCTTTTTCCCGGCCATGGCAGGATATTCGAAATCCTCCGGATATTCCTTATGAAGCACCTTTTCCTCTTCCTTTTTCATGCCGATCATTTCATCGTCGATTTTATACAAATTATAACCCGAACCCACGGTAAAGGTGAATCCTTCCCTCTTGGAGCCTTCAACTTCATTGCCCCCGGCATCCAGTTCCGCGTAATCAATCGTGATAACGTCTTTCTGCGCCACTACGCCGTCCTTTTTTTCAACGACAATGGCGTTTTCGTCGCGTAAAATATCGAGCTCCCTGTCCAGGTCTTCCTTTTTTATGTCTGCTTCCACCTCCGGTATTTTCAAACCCTTGTAATTATCCAGTTTCACCTTCGGATACGTATCATAGGAGATTTCAAATGAAAAATCCTTTCCCGCTTCAAATACGGGCTTGTCTTTCAGTTCCGGAACGGCATACGGCAAAGGCTTGTATTCAACCGTATCAAAAACCTCTTCCAGGCTTTTTTCAATAACGGCCTTTACCGTTTCATCCTGGATGATATCGCCGTACTTGCTTATCAGGATGTTGGGCGGTACCTTGCCGACGCGAAATCCGTCTACGCGGACCTTCTGACAATAATCCTTTACAAGATCGTCGTACGTCTTTTTTACGTCGCCTTCCGCTACCGTAATTTTCATGCTGACCCGGGATTTTTCCAATAATTCCAATTCTTTGTTTGCCACCATTTCTTTCACTCGCTATCCTATATTATAATATATTTTTTGAAAAAAAAACGATCGGAATTTTTTTGTCCGATCGTTTTTTTCTGTTTAATATATGAGCGGGAAACGGGACTTGAACCCGCGACATCCACCTTGGCAAGGTGAAGCTCTACCACTGAGCTATTCCCGCTTGTCAATCGCTTATTTTGATCAAAAAAATCCGTACAATTTCATCTTACTCTACCAGTAAATCTTGCGAGAGAAGGGACTTGAACCCTTACGCCTTACGGCACTAGATCCTAAGTCTAGCGTGTCTGCCAAATTTCACCACTCTCGCAGCAGAGTATACTAAAGTTGCTGGAAATTGTCAACTGCGCCTGATAAAAATCACAATCGACGCTTTCCGGAAACACGTTTTGAGCCGTGGAGGGATCGAACCTCCGACCCGCAGATTAAGAGTCTGCTGCTCTACCAGCTGAGCTAACGGCCCATATTTCATTGCGCCCGGCAGGACTCGAACCTGCGACCTACGGATTCGAAGTCCGCCACTCTATCCAGCTGAGCTACGGACGCATTGGGATCATTGATAGGGTGGGTGATGAGATTTGAACCCACGACATCCAGTTCCACAGACTGGCGCTCTAACCAACTGAGCTACACCCACCATGAAATTAGTATCCAGTACTATGACGGATTTAAAAAAATCTGTCAACTAGAATTTACGCTTACACCCTCAATACACGACGGCATGATTTAAATCTTGGTAGAATTCGCCCAGGAATAAATCAATGAGGCAAAATCAAGCACTCCCGTAAATGACAAAATGGATAATACCAGGAAAAAAAGCAGAAAAGCCATGCGAACTGGCCTGATTAACGAGCCGATAATGTATGTTCCCTCCTCCGTTTTTCCGCTTTTCAATATCCGGATAATGTAAAAGGCCAGTATCAGTACGGCGAAAATGCCGAAAAATACTCCAAAAATAAGCCTGTTGATCCAGGGATCCCTCAGATTGATGGATTGCAATGTATTCGAAAACTGGAAAATAAATTCATTGATAATATTTAAGCGGTCTACAAGGATTAAAACGCCTATCAAGACGAGAAAAATTCCGCCCGCTATTTTTATCTTTTTAAGATGCGGTTTAATTCTCTGCATGTACTTGAAAAAAATCGAAAAAAACAGACCGGCCAATAAAAACGGAATACCCAGCCCGAGGGAATAGCAGGCAAGAAGGAAAAATCCTTCCGCCACTTCGCCGGATATGCTGGCCAAAGTGATTATCGACCCTAAAAAAGGTCCCGTACACGGTGTCCAGCCCGCACCGAACGCTATCCCAAGCAAAAAAGCCCCGATTTTTCCGGTTGGCATTTTTTTTGTTGAAAACTTCTTCTCTATATTGAGGAATTTGAGGAAATCAAAAATAAAATGCAGCCCGAAAACAATGATGATAGCGCCGCTGATGACGTTCACCACGATTGAATTCCGCGGCAGAATGGCGCCTATTCCGGAAGTCAGTACGCCGAAAAGCATGAAAACCACGGTGAAGCCGGCGACAAACAACAGCGTCTGTATAAAGATATTGAATCGCTTTTTTAAATCCTCCGCCTTTAATTCATCAAAGGAAACGCCGCTGACAAAGGAAAGGTATGACGGTATTAATGGAAAAATGCAGGGAGAGAGAAACGAGGCCAATCCTGCAAAAAAAGCGATTACGGGATTCGGTGTAACCATCCGTCAGTTGCCCCCTTTGGTGAATTGACGGAATATTTCCACCATTTTTTCAGAATACCATTCCCTGGCACCGATCGCCGCCGTTACAAGCATCCCGTTTCTATCGAAAACATAAGTCGTGGGCAGGTTCCCGACGCCGTAAGTACCGGCAATCGAACCATCCCAATCCCGCAAAACCGGGAACGTGAGTTCACGGTCCTTTGTGAATTTGGCAACCGTGTCCCTGTTTTCCTGGATATTTACCGCCACGATAACCATTCCTTCATCCTTCAAGAGACGGTACAGCTGCTCCATGGATTTCATTTCACTCCGGCACGGCCCGCACCAGGTTGCCCAAAAATTAAGGAAAATCACTTTACCGGCATAAGAACTTAATTTAACGGTTTCTCCTGCAAGATTTTCGGCTTCAAAATCCACGTATTTTTTATCGCCCCCGTCAAGAAGGACCAATCCCTGGCCTGCCATCATATCCTTTAAATCCTCGGGGAATTTTGATGACTGCTGTCCGCCTTGAGAGTTCTTGTTTCCGGAAGGACCGCATCCGGCGGCGATCAATACAACCAGTACCATGCCCAAAAATTTTTTCCTCACAGATTACTCCTTGATATATCTCAAAGTAACACAAGGATACTCATAATTCTAGAATTTGGCAACAGTGTAAAAAGCGAATTGCATGACGCTTTAATCAACGATATTCAATATACTTAGAAGCAAAACGGTAAAATTAAACAATGCATGGCTTAATCCGATTATATGTATATTCCTGTACCTGTAAAAAAGGTGAGCCAGGTAAAGGCTGATGGCAAAGGCAAAAACGAAACCAAGCGGCCCTTCATAGATATGTAGGGATGCGAATAAAAGTGAATTGACCAGGATTGCCAGCGGAACGGGTATTCCCAGCTGCGTACATCTGACATACAGAAAAGACCTGAATAAAAGTTCCTCCCTGTAGCCGGTAACAATGCAGAAAACGAATATCAAGGGGAGCAGTTCAGGGTGATTAACATGCCACCGGTAACCTTCCGAAAACCATTGGGTTACCTCCGGGGGGAACAGAATCACAGTCATTACAATGACAAAATAGATGACCAGGAGGCCGGGCATAAACAGCAGGCCGAACAGGGTATCCTTGAAACTAATTTTAACCAGTCCGAAAAGGGGGAGGGATTCAGGCTCCCTGTTTTTCAGGTAAAACCAGAGCAGGAAAATTTGAGGTGCCGCGGTGATGAAATACACCACGAAAAAAGCAACATCCCAGCCCCCGTCCGCGGATACGGGAATGAACGAGGGCAGCAGGAACAATACCATTACAACGATAATTTCGACTATATATATTGCCATGTCACACTCAATTCGGGATCGGAAATTCTCCTCGCATAGAGGGATGAAAGGTTCATCCTGCATTCAATCATCGAGCGAATGATGGGGTCCTCCATCTGCGCATATAAATGCCGGTAAAGCCTGATCGCATCCTCCAGAAAAGAAACGGGAATATTGAACAGGTAATTCATGTTATTGCTTTCCAGGAACCTGTAGAAATTCCGCACACCGTCATCCAGATGGGTATTGGCTGAAGATAGATAATGGAAGAACATGGTGCTGTTGTTTATGACGGAAAAAGGTTTGGGCACGCTGTACTCGGTAGCCCTTAAAAAAGACGAAAACAATTCCGTGAAAAAAGACCGCTCTTTCTCCCTCGCCTCGTCTTCTTCCGACGGCAGACCCATGAGTGTATTCAATGCGAATTCAATTTTTGACCGCTGATTCACGGCATGACTGTCCTTGGGGATTCGCTTCAGCCATCCCATCAGGACCGCATCACGGATGGCATTGTCTCCAAGCGTGACAATTCGCTCGAACGTTAACTCCCCGCTTTCCGTGTTGTCCTCATCTATATCTTTTGTTCCGGGAATCCAGCTTTTAATATTCCGCTTCAAGACCACATACGCCTCATTTAATTGTTTTACAATCTGCGTGGACCACTCAATACGGTCAGGGTGCTTGTCCGGGTGATATTCCTTGATCAATTCGTAATAACGCCTTTTCAATATATCGTAGCTGGGGAGCGAATCGAGTAAAAACAGTTTCAGGCTGGATTTAATGTCCATGTTATATTTTTGCCAATTTCAGCTCTTTTTTCAAGAAGGTAACACTTAAAAACCGGCTTTTGGCATACGGCCCAGGTGAATCCCATGGTCTAAAAATGACTCAAGCATCGTCAATTAAAAACCGATATTCTGGCTATATGTACTTTTTATACGTATTAATACCAGTTGTTTTATTGGCACTCCTCATACTTTATCTAAGAAGTACTAAGATATGGCAGTTCCCCTGGATCAAATTTTTTGTAAAGGGGAAGGAAGCCGGTTTCAATTTACGTGAAATCAACCTCCTCAGGAAGGTAGCCGTTGAAGGCAGATTGAAGGACCCCACTTCGCTTTTCTGGTCCATTAAACAGATTGACGGAAGCATCAGGAACGTCCTCCTCAAGTACAAATCACAGGGCATGGAAAAGGATGAGACGGCCAATAAATTCATTGCCAAGCTGTTCGATTTCAGGAAGAGGGTGGAATTCCAGCTGCCGAAATATAAAATGGGATTAAAAACAACCCGGGAAATTTCAAACAGGCAGAGGGTTAAAATTACAATGCCCGGCATGGGTCCTTTTTTCTCCATCGTTGTTGAAAATCTCCGCAAATACTTTGCCCTTTCGTATCCCAAGGGTCCCAAACTGCCGCAGGGTTTCAACTGGCGGGGCCAGCAGATCGGTGTCTACTTCTGGCGGACGGGAGACGCCGGTTATTTTTTCACCACCAAGGTAGTCGAGGATTTCTACGACAGGCAGTACCCCATTCTCCATGTTGGGCATACAACCAGTGTTATACGGACACAGAAACGGAGGTCCGTAAGGGCCGTCGTTAAAAGAAACGCCGGCATTTTCCCGCTGAAGAACATTGACGAGGCGAACGAGGTAATAGAACAGGGCAAGGGATTCAAGGCTTTCCTCATGGATATTTCCGAAGACGGGTCGGCCATTCTGATAGGGGGAAAGGCCAAACTGGGTCTCTGCCTCAAGATGCAGGTGGAATTATCCGGCAGTATGGTTGTGCAAAACGGTATCGTAAAGGGAGTGAATTACGATGAAGCAAAAAACAGGAGCATCCTGCATATCCAGGCCATAACACCGACACCGTTCATGCGGAACCTGATCCTTACCTACGTCTACAATATATTCGCCGAACAGGACGGTGAAATACTGGACAAATTCACACCCATCCCCGAAGAGGAAGAAGAAGAACCCCCCGTCACAGACCGGTTATGATTTTCACGGATACGTTATAGGCTCCTCCCCCACGACGTGCAGCTTGAACATGTTGGTGCCTCCCGGCCTTGATTTGGGAATGCCCATCGAGATGGCTATAATATCGTTATTCTTCACCCGTTTCTGATCCAGCAGGATTTTTTCCGTCCGCTTGATGATCCCTTTCATTTCGTTGCCCAGCTCCGGGTAATAGATGGCGTCAATTCCCCAGACAAGCGACAACTGGTAATAGGTCTCCTGAATCGGCGTAATTGCAACAAGCGGGGTTTTCGGCCTGTACATTGCTATTCGTTTGGCGGTACGGCCGGAGAGCGTGTTAGCCACGATGAATTTCAAATCCAGTTTTTTGGAAGCCTCGAAAATGGACAGTGCAATGGCCTGCTCCGGCTCCAGGTTTTCATCCTCCGAGCTGTCCCTCACCCAGCCGCGGTCCAGCCAGAGGTGGTCTTCCACGTTATTCGCTATTTTCCTCATGATACGCGTTGCTTCAAAGGGATACTTCCCGATCGCGGTTTCCGCGGACAGCATGATGGCATCCGTCCCGTCATAAATGGCGCTGGCGACATCGGTGGCCTCGGCACGGGTCGGAATGGGATTGGCAATCATGCTTTCAAGCATCTGGGTCGCCGTAATCACCGGTATGCCTTTCAGCTTGCATTTTCTTATGATGACTTTCTGGTAAATGGGGACCATGGACAAATCCGTTTCGATGCCCAGATCACCGCGCGCGATCATGATACCGTCGGATAAATCCAGGATGGCATCGAGGTTTTTTAAAGCGGCGTCCCTTTCCAGCTTTGACACGACCGGGGCCGTCCCTCCCAGTTTTTCCAGTTCATTTTTCAGCGCTATCACGTTATCCCCTGTCTGGACAAAGGAAAGGGCGATGAAATCCACCTTGTTCTCCACGCCGAACTTTAGGTCAATGATATCCTTCTCCGTCGGAATTGGCTGGGAGATAATCTGCCCGGGAAAATTAACTCCCTTGTGGCTTTTTAAAATGCCGCCGCGGACAACCCGGCATAAAAGGGCATTCTCCCCGCACTTCTCCACAAAAAGTTCCAGGAGCCCGTCATCAAGGAGAACCCGGCTGCCCTCACTTATATCCTTTGTAATCCCTGCATAACTTACCGGAATCAAATGCGTACCATCGGTAAAGCGGTACTCCCCTTCGGGCAGCAGACGGATCATGGATGTATCTTCAAGGGTGATATTCCCGTCCGGAAGGTCCTTGACCCTGATTTTCGGCCCGCAGAGGTCCTGGAGGATTCCTATATTTTTACCCGTTTTCTCCCTCACCCTGTTGATTCGTTTGATCACCTCGAAATGGTCCTCATGCGTTCCATGCGAAAAATTCAAACGGGCGACATTCATCCCCGCTTCCACCATTTTTATCAGGCTGTCTTCCGACGAACTTGCCGGGCCTATGGTACATATAATTTTTACCTTGTTCATATCACCTATCATGAAACGAATTCCCATAAAAATCAATCGGTTGGTTGAAAAAGGCTGTTATTTTCCTTAATATGGGTGTGGGGTGATATCATGAAAAAAATATTGACCTTGATCCTTGCCATAATACTCAATTCAGCCGCATTTTCACAAGAACCTCCCGGCATAGTCGACACGTTTATAGCCAATTTTGAAAAAGCTTCCCCCGATGTGAAATTACAGATCCTGCAGGATGCCGCCGAATCAAAAATACCGGATATAGAACCGTTATATGACAGGGCATTGGAGTACGTGATATACAATGCCGACAGGCTCAATACGGAACTGGTCATAAGGGGTATAGGGCAATACGCGATCGGCCGGATACAAGCAGCAAAATATAAACCGGCAAGACATAACGTGTGGGAGGTGTTTGTCATTGATACTGACTCCTACACCCGGTCTCTCGCCATGGCAACGTTAAGGGACATAGCCGCGGACGACGAGGCAATTATCGAAAAGATAAACAAATGGCTTGATTCACAAAACGAAGTATACAGGATGGGCAAGCCGGTGGATTACCAGGTAATAATCCAATGCATCCAGACATTGGGAAGTTTCGGGAATCCGGGCTCCTTCCGCATCATTTTCGAGACAATGAATTTAGCCTTGAATGAGGCAACGGTAAATGAATGTGAAAAAGCCCTTAAATCGATCCAGGGGGACGTCAAGGAGTTGTATATTGAAATCATCAGGAACGGTCCTCCCCGTGACAAGAAAACGGCCCTCGAAAAAATCCTGAATTCGCCCGATTTCAATGACGCGGACAAGGCAATGATCGCGGAAGTAACATTGAACACCCTTCTCCATTCCGCGGGAAGCAGCAAGGAGGAAAAACTGTTCAACATTGAAGTGCGGGGTATCGCCGTTCGGGCATTGGGTGAAAGGGGCTGGACAAACGCTGCGGGAATTCTCATAGAGCATTTCAACCAGGTTCTGGTTGAGTACGAACGAAGCCTGGCCGACAAACGGTACGTCATTGAGACAATCGCCGCGCTGGGGAACATGAAAAGCCACGAAGCGGCCAAAAGACTCACTCTCTTTCTCGACCTGATCAATACGTATACGGAAAACGGCAGGACCTATGATGAACAGATCGTGATGGCAACCATCAGCAGCCTGAGGAAACTGGGAGATATCGTCGCCCACGGTTCCCTTCTTTATACAAAATACCTCAATTACAGCGAAACGGTAAGAAAAGCGGCGAACGATGCCCTGCAAAACCTTAAGTGGTAGACAGGAAAAATCAAAGGGGCACTATTTATGACAAGCGCCCCTTTCGTCAAAGTTAATTTACAAAATACAATTCTACGGGATACACTACAACATTTAAAAGCTCAGTTTGAATTTCGTATAACATGATGGCTGCATGACATCAATGGTTTGAAGGCCGAACGGATACACGCCATTGAACTCGGTACCTTCTCCGCCAAAGAAAATCATACCCCCCAGGGAAATTTGAAAATCATCAAACACATCATAGGTTATCTGGGGAAGGATAACGAAACTCAGGTCATTAATATTTACGAATCCGGATAACGAACACTGCAAATAATCAATAAACGTTTTTGATAGATGGATAAAGAGGTAGTCCTCGCCCTGTAACATCAATTCTCCTGAAAGAATTTTAGTCACATCGTAATGCGACTTGTCGTTTACACCCAAACCCTGATGGTAATATTCGAGCCTCGACTCCAATTCAATTCCCGGGATCATACAGGACAGCCCGGCACAAGCTTCAAGAATATCCTTAAACTCATGCCCTTCAAACCGGAACATGGACTGGCTTTCGTCCATTGGGAAATTCAATACGCCCTCACCGTAAATGTCCAGATCCCACAAACCTCCCGCAAAATCAAAACCAAGGTAATAAGATCTGTTGAACACATCGTTCCGGTAAACCACTTCCTTGATCCAGCACAGTGACAGGTCGTAGGCCCCCATGACGCCTTTTAATTTAATACCATAGGGGATATTCCCTAAATTACCATCATCTGCAAATGCCGTTACTTTGCGCGTTCTTTCCTGAAAACAAGCATAGCCTGTAATGGTCATAAAATCAGCGATATAAAAAGCCGGCTCCAGAGCTATAATTCCCGGTGTTTCTTCGGAAACATTATCCATAAAACCGCTGAATACTACCCGGCTTGTCGGGTTGAACAAATACCCCGTTCCCCAGGCCAAAGGCATTTTACCGAATCTCAAATCAAAAGGACCTAAATTGGCAAGTCCCCAGACATGATCGACCGTAATCGTCTCAATGAAATTATCAGCGGGAAAAAGTGTCTGGTCAAACAGTCCCAGCTCCTGGAAAAGTCCGTAGGGATTTTGGTTGCCGTGTCTGTAATCAAGGGAAATTTCCGCATGAAATTCCAGTGCATCCGACGGATTCCAATCGCCCTTAAATCTTGTATAAAGCACGTTACCCGCATCAATGCTATCGAAACCGTTATTCGTAATATAGAAATTTATCGCTGTATAGTTCACGACGTAACCATAAAGGCTCCAGGAGGCACCGGCATCGTCACTTGCATCCAGGGAGCTCAACAAGGCATTTAATGCTAACGCGAATATCAAAAACAGGATGATCCGCTTCATGATAATTCTCCTTATTTATAGAACCGATTGGGGTTAAAATATTTATCATTAATTTCTATACCTAATTCCATAGTTTCCGTAATGATTACCGTCATGCTGTTTTTCACATAATTTATCATGACCATCCGCGTGGGAACCTCTTTTCCCTTTATTATCTTTACCTCTTCCAGATTCAGATCTTTTTCATGACCGTTTTCTTTAGTAAAGTATTCCATTTTGGACGCGAGGTAATTTTTTTTCGAAACATAAACAAGTAATTGGCCATAAATGGATTCGGGATCTTTGGGAACGGCCTTGATGATCCATTGATCAGATTCGGATGAAACGATTGTGAATAAATATTTTTCCTTCATGTCACCGCTCCCAAGGTCCTCATAAGAAAAATCACCTCCCACTCCCCTCACCGATTCGTTTTTGGATTTTCCGGCTATTCTGTGCACTCTTCCCGTTGAGGGGAAATACACCCATTGATCATTGTTTTTTGAAAGAATGCACAAACCCTTAATGGACCTCGGCAATTCGAATTCGAGGCGGGAACCGCCGTCCTCTGAAGTATAGGTATTCAATTTCATTTCACGGTGATTTTCAGTGTCATCCCTGTCAGGATACACGAGCATCCGCAATTCAGCACGGCTTGAACCGGTGTCATGCTGCTCCTCCATTTTCTGAATGATGGCCAGCGCATCCTCGGCTGAAAGCGGGAAGTTCACGGAAAAAAACATTAAAAAAATCAAACCGCCACAAAGGCAAAATATATGCAGCCGTCTTCGGCCTGATTGAATCATTAATGAAAATTTAAAATTCCTCATTGTTTCCTCCTAATAAGAACATTTAATCAAGGCGGGTTACCTTATTTCGCCTCGATTTAATTAAACCAAGCAATGCGGGCAGAACCGTAAAGGTAACCAGGAGACACATGAAAATTCCTAAAAACAGGATCATTCCCATAGATACCAGCGAACCGAATTTCCCCATGAAAGCCAGGGAGCCGAATCCGAACATTGTCGTGAGGGCACAAAGAAGGACCGCTTTCCCGGTAAAACGATACGTCCTCCCAAGGTCACCTTCGGTCATAAACCTGTGAACTATGTGAATGCCGAAATCTATGCCCATTCCAATGATGAGCGGGATGAGCGCCACATTTATCATATTCAATTTAAGGCCGAACAGGGGGTACAATCCAAGCATCCAGACCATTCCCAAAACCAAAGGAATGAGTGCAAACAGGGAATAGGTAATTTTCCTGAATGATATGAATATGGACAGGGATACAACCAGAAAAATATACAAGGCCGCTTTCCAGGAAGCCGATGTCACCTCATCCTGCCAGGTAAGAAGAATCTGAACACTGCCCGAAATTTTTGGTGATATCTTTTCAAGACGTTCATTGAAATTCCTCATTTCATCTTCCTTCTCCATAACACTGCTTTTAAAGTAAGCGGAAACGAGATTGTGTTTACGTTCCCTGTCAAAAAAATTGTCGGCGATGGACTCCGGCAAATCATTAACCGTGATTCGTCTGTTTACCTTTGCCATTTTAGACACAATGGCATCCATTTCCCTCGCAAACGAATTATCCAGTTCCGTTATGGCATTTTTATATGCGGCGGGATCACCATTAAGCAATGTTATGAGTTTCCGGAATACCTCCCTGCCGGGTTTTCCCGTTTCCGCACCCAAAACTTCATGGATCATCGCATTTCTTTTCAAAACAATCTTATTTTTTTCACCCAAACCGGCCACTGAAAGGTCACCTATCTCGATGATATTCCATTCGAGACGCTGTATTTCGTCTGCAAGCTCCCGGACATCGTCCGTCGAATAGTCATAGGCTTCATAGCGCCGGGACATAGTCCTGATCCGGCTCAATATCCCAAGGCTCCGGTCCTGTTCGTCCGCCGGCGGTATCAAAGACGATATCGAATTAACTTCAATAACGGCCCTGTCTTTTTCAAGCTGTGCCGTAAGGCCCCGCGCTTCTTCCACGCTGTCTGTCACAACATTCGCTGAAATAATCGTCAAACCGTATTTTTCTATTATTTTATGGTATCCGATGATCGACGGCATTTCCTGCGGTTCGAGCTTCATAACATCGTATTCCATTGAATTCAGAAAGGCGGCCCCCAAAAGGCCGGCAGTAACAAGCACGGCACCAATGAAGACAGCCGGTTTATGCCGGCTGAAAAAATTTGAAAACCTGCCGAGTGAATTATACCTGATCTGGGGAATGAATCGTTTAGTGACGTTTTTTTTCCCAAAAAGGATCAACAAGGAAGAAAGGATGAAAACCATTGAAATATAACAAATAATGATACCGAAACCCATAACGATCCCGAATTGTGCAAACGCCCTGGAACCGGTTGCCGCCATGACGAAAAATCCCACCGCGGTTGTGAAAGCGGCCAAAAGCGTCCCCATCCCCGCTTTTACAAAAGTATTTTTCAATGCTTCTTCCCTGTCCATGCCTTCCTGACGGAATCCATTGTAATTGGTGATTATCTGGATTCCGTAATCGATGCCCATGCCAATGAGAAGGACCGCCATAATACTTGTGAGCATATTTATTTCCCTGATCGTGATACCCACAAATCCATACGTAAAAATTATCCCGCAGATCAGGGTAACGATTGAAAAGACTATCGTACGAATCGGATAAAATGAAAAAAGAAATAAAACAAGAATTAATACAACCGCAAGGAGACTTGGAATAACCATATCAAATGACATTGCATCCTGTTCATCCGCCTGGATGGGAACATCACCCGTATAACCGATGACAAGATCCGGAAAACTTGCCTGAATTTTTTCATGTATCCGTTTAATCCCGGGCATAAACTCCATGATCTTATCCATGTCGACGGCATCGAATGCGGGTGAAATGGTAAACATGAGCATGCTGTCGTCCCAGCTAAAACCGTAGGGTTCTCCGTAGAGAAACGTCTCAGCCATGGCTTTGCCCGTCCCTTCAAAATCATCCTGGCCGGTTTTTTCTATACAGCCCCTCAGCAAAGTGAAAAAAGATTCCATCTGAGAGAGCATGGCTACAGCCTCGTTTTCCTGCTTCCGTGTCTCAAGCTCCTCTTCCGCATCACTACCCGTATATGTTTCTTCAAACATATCATTGAGGGACCGGATAAAGGGGAGAAGGTTAAGTAGGGAAAGAATTTTTCCCGTTTTCTCCAGATCCTTTGGCTTTTGAAGAAGGAATCCCCACTTTTCCATGAATTCCTTATCCATTTTCAGGTTGATCGCCCTGATGTTTTTCATCAAATCAGGATTATTTCTAACTTCAGCGACAAACGCTTCAGCCGCTTCGATCATTTGCCCTTTGTTCCGGCCTTCCACCGTAATAATTACGGAAGTCCCCCCTGAAAAATGTTCAATAATTGTTTCATAATTCTGTACTTTCGGATTATCCGCAGGCAGCAGGTCTTTTATCTGGGTCTTAATTTCAAGATTATCAGCCGCCCAAAAACTTAAAATCAATAAAATTAATGCAAAAACAGGTATTATTTTGTGAAATTTAAAAATAAAATGAGACAATCCTTCGAAAAAACGCTCTGATAATTTCATAAAACCTCCTAAAGGGAATAATTTATGAACCGAACGTTCGGTTCATAGTCTGAATAAAAAAAAATTTCAAGCCTCCTTTCTTTATAATGCCATTAATGACTTTTCCATTAATAATTTACAGGATAAATCCTCATTTGTCAATAATTTTATAGAACGTTCGGTAGATTTTTTTGAATATTGAGTAAACTTCGTATTTCCATAGAACTTTACAGGGTCAAATTTCCAGAAGATTTGTTATTCTTTCCAGAATTTCTTAAAAATAATATTGTTATAATATTCACTTATCATGTTGGTAAAAAGACCCTTTAAATTGTTTTCATCAATATGCAGATATTCTGCAAGATCATCTCCCAAAATAATAAAAGCGATGGAAGGTAAAAAAAACATGAAAAACGTCTCCATAAAAAAAGCGGGGCTCTCCTGCTCAATGTTTTCATTTATATGCTCCCCGTATTTACTGAATACCATTTCAAAAAGAATGCTTTCTATCTTAAACAAATTTGATTCGCTCTTCTTTTTTTTCAAAGACTCCATGAAAATAATTCTTAGTATTCTCTTATGAAAGTCGGTAATATTGCCAAGGCTTGTCATGACGGCTTTGGCAATGGCTGAATGATCTTTATTTTGTTCCTTTAAGAATGAATTGATCCTGTCCTTTTTCATTTGTAACAGCTCATTATAAAAGGAATTCAGCAGTGTCTTGAGAATTTCTTCCTTCCCTTTGAAATAATAATAAATAACAGACTTTGTTATGCCTACGCTTTTGGCAATCAGGTCAATCCCCGTATCATCATAACCCTTGTCCGCAAAAAGCCTGGAAGCCTCCTCCAAAATGCGCTTTTTTGTGTCTTGTTCCTTTAAGCTCATAATAACGCCTTTCATAGACCGTTTGGTCTATAAACAAGATACTCTATAACAATATTTGCGTCAATCATTATTAATAATTCTTGACATGTGAAATATTTCAAGCTATATTAACTACCATGGTAGTCAATAATATAGTCGGATTATTGAAAAATCTGGGATTCTCCGAATATGAAGCCAAAGCTTTCACCGGCCTGGCCGGTGCTTACCCTGCCACGGCTTATGAGATTGCCAAGGCAGCCGGAATTCCGACCTCGAAAATATACGAAATCATGGAAAAACTGCTGGCCAAGGGAGTAATCCTCAAACTCACAGAGGGGGAAAAAACCCTCTATGTTCCCATCGAAACGGATGAGTTTATTCTGAATTACAAAAAGGAAGTGGAGACATCCCTGAAAGAACTCGCTTCTGAACTCGCAGAAATCACGAAAACCCCAACCGCCTCGTATATCTGGAACATGCAGGATTACAGGCGTTTTTTGAACAAGGCGGAAAGGATCATTCTTTCCGCAAAAAGGACTCTGCTTATTTCCGGATGGCGCCAGGAAATTTCTCTGCTGGAGCCGGCTGTAAAAAAATCGGGCGAACACAAGGTCAAATCCGCCATCATACACTTCGGCACTCCGGAAATCAGCCTGGGGCAGGTTTTTCACCATCCCATCGAGGACACCATCTATGCGGAAAAAGGGGGCCGTGCCCTGATAATCATAGCGGATTCGCAGGAAGCCCTCATGGGGACGGTTTTTGCCAATTCGGAAGTGGAAGGAGCTTACAGCCGGAACAGGGGCTTTGTACTTCTGGCTGAAGATTACGTGAAACACGATATATATATCATGAAGATCGTCAAACGGTTCAACAAGGAACTTATTGAAAGATTCGGGGAAAAATACCACAAATTGCGGGACGTTTACTCGGACGAGGAGGTTATATGAAAATTTACATCGACGGGAAATACCATGACAAGGAAGACGCGAAGATACCCGTTTTCGACCACGGGCTGCTTTACGGAGACGGCATTTTCGAGGGGATCCGCGTTTACGGCGGAAAAATCTTCAAACTACGGGAACACCTGGAACGTCTCTATGACAGCGCGAAGGCGATTCTCCTGGCCATTCCCATGGATCATGACGCAATGCAAAACGCGGTTGAGGAGTGCGTTTCGCTTAACCGGATAAAGGACGGTTACATACGGCTCGTTGTTACCCGCGGTGCGGGCGACCTGGGTATCGACCCGAGGAAATGCCCCGTTCCATGCGTAATTATCATCGCGGGAAGCATCCAGCTGTATCCTGCGGAATACTATTCGGAAGGCATCCCGATCATCACGGCCAGTACGCGGCGGAATCCGGTTGACAGCCTGGACCCGAGGATAAAATCGCTTAATTACCTCAATAACATCCTGGCCAAGTGGGAAGCCATCGGGGCCGGCTGCCTTGAAGCGGTCCTGCTTAATAACAAGGGTTATGTAGCCGAATGTACGGGTGACAATATATTCATCATCAAGAACGACCTTTTAATCACGCCAAAAAGGGAAGACGGCGCCCTGGAGGGAATAACGCGCCGGACGGTCCTGGACCTGGCGCCTTCGGCCGGTTTAAAGCCGTGTGAGTCATCCGTAACCGTCTACGACCTGTACACGGCGGATGAATGTTTCCTTACGGGAACCGGCGCCGAATTAATGCCTGTAACCCTGATTGACGGCAGGAAAATCGGTGAAGGCAGGGCGGGTGAAAAAACGAAAAATTTAATTGGCGAATTCAGAAAACTTGTATATTCCGAAGCACGCACAGTCCACTGACGCAGTGTCTGCAGGCAGACATCTACTGTGTCTGCAGGCAGACATCTACTGTGTCTGCAAGCTGACATCCACTGTGTCAATAAGCAGATATCTACCGTATCTGCAAGCTGACCACTATAGTATCAGCCTTTAAGCACACCCAGCGGAACGACACGCGCCACCTTTCTTGATATACCGGCGCCGTCAACGCTCTTGATTACCAGGTCTATATCCTTGTACGCGGCAGGCGCTTCTTCGGCAAGCACCTTGTAGCCGGTGGAACGCACCGCCTTGCCGCTCTTTTCAAGCGCCTGCCGGATTTGTTCACCGCGGAATTTTTTAAGGCTCTGTTTCCGGCTCATGGCCCTGCCAGCACCGTGGCAGGAGGATCCGAAAGATTCTTTCATTGCCTTCTCCGTTCCCGACAGGATATAGGAGGCCGTGCCCATGGAGCCGGCTATGAGAACGGGCTGACCCGCGACATTGTACACTTCCCCCAAATCCGGGTGGCCGGGCGGGAATGCCCGGGTGGCACCCTTCCTGTGCACGTAGACCTTTCTTTTTTTTCCGTTAACCACATGCTCTTCCAGCTTGCAGATATTATGCGCAACATCGTATACCGTTGTCATGCCCATATCTTCCCATTTCCTTCCGAGAACTTCAGTGAAACTCCGCCTGACCCATTGGGCGATGATCTGCCGGTTGGCGAACGCGTAATTGGCCGCCGCCTTCATCGCCTTCAGGTAATCCATTGCTTCGTTCGAGCCGGCAGGGGCGCATACCAGCTGCGCGTCCGGCAGGGTGATTCCGTGCCTGGCGGCCGCCCGTTTGTGCAGCGCCAGGTAGTCGGTGGCAACCTGGTGTCCCAGCCCCCGTGAACCGCAGTGTATCATCACCAGGACCTGCCCCGTTCCGGTAATGCCGAACGCCGAAGCGGCTTCCGCATCATAGACGGTATCCACGGCCTGGATTTCCAGGAAATGATTGCCGGCGCCGAGGGTTCCCAATTGCGGCATTCCGCGTTCAAACGCCTCTTTGGAAAGCGCACCGGGATCGGCACCATCCATGCACCCGCTTTCTTCCAGCCTGGTCAAGTCGTCCGGTATCCCGTATCCATGGTGTACAGCCCACCGGGCCCCCATGGATAGAACCTTTTCCAGATCCTTTCTTTTTAATGACAGGCTGCTTTTAGCACCCACGCCGCAGGGTATATTACGAAACATCACCTCGACAAGTGTCCGCAATACAGGCATTATTTCCATTGATGAAAGCTCTGTCCTCAGCATGTGAACCCCGCAGTTTATATCGTAACCCGTGCATCCGGCCGACACGACTCCCTCTTCGGAATCAAAGGCCCCGACCGCGCCCATGGGCAGCCCGTACCCCCAATGCATGTCCGGCATGGCTATAACGGGATTGATAACGCCGGGCAGGCAGGCGACGTTCGTCAGCTGCCTGAAGGCTTCATCTTCCGCCTGTTGAATCAATTTTTTGTTTGCATAAATAATGGCATCGGCATTCATCCCCTTTCGCGAATCCCGGGATAATAACCATTTAAACTCGGAAAGCTGCTTCAATTTTTCACGCATATCAGGCTCCTTCGCACCTGACGGGTATCGAATAACGGCGTTTAAATGTCAACCGCAACCTGGCTTCTGTACCCGTCCCTTGTTTTTTCAAGCTTGAATCCATAATAGGTAATTCCCTTCACAACCGTGTTTCCCAATTCTGGCCTGATCCCCTCCCCCTGCACCCGGACCTTTATTTTACATGGCGGTCCGTTACGCAATGAATACACATCAAACTCACTTAAAAAAAGTCCTTCAATTTCACTCTGCGTGAGTAATTTGGAGAGAAAGGAATGAAGGAGGGAACCTTCATCCTCCGCCTCAATGGACAGTTCGAAGGATTGGGAGGGAGTTATCCTGTCGATTTCGCATATAACGGAAAACAAGGCAAATGCGGAAGCTTCCAACAATTCCTTCAGGTCCGCCCCAAAGGCTTCGAACATGACATCCGAGGTAAGATCATCCAGAATATTGTATTTGTACATATCTTAATTTTAAGGCAGTTACGTAACTGTGTCCAGGGTGGAAGTTTTTTAATGCTTTAACTATTTAGGTCAATTAGAGGGCTGCGCGGGAGGGTCGGCTCTACTTCGCTTGCCTCCGCACGGGACCCGGATCGCAGTAGCGATCTTACGCTCAGATGCCGCCGCCCCTCCCGCTCCGCCCTCTAAGCCTAAAGGTAAATCATAAAAAGCTTTGGGAGATTGAAATTTTACAATGTATGAAAACTTTTCACCTGTATTATTTCTCTTGATTCCTTTTAAATTAATGCAGCCAACATGGTAACTTTTCATTTCTTATGATTATAGTTCCGAAGAGTATCGTTTAGATAATGATACTGATAATAAGGACCCAATAGATCACAGGTTGTGCATTTTATTCATTTTAAGCAGGCCGGGGCCTATGAGGTCTATCAGCCAGCCGAACAGCATGTCTATAAGGGGTAATAGGGAGAAGACGCGGGGGATAACCATGGATTTGCGGGGCCTTTTGATCAACGAGACAACCCGGCCGGCGACTTTTCCAGGGGTCATTCCCGAGTGTTCGACCGGCATCGGCTGCGCATGGGATTTTGAGGCGGCAGCCGTAAAGAAGTCCGTTTTTACGGCGCCGGGCTTAACCACGCTGACCCGGATATTGGTATCCCTCATTTCCCTGTACAGGGCCATGCTGAAGCTTTCAACAAAGGCCTTGGTGGCGCCGTACATTGCGATACCCTGGAACGGCAGGCTTCCCGCTATCGACCCGATATTAATGATGTGACCCGCTCCCGCCTCCTTCATTCTTTTCAGAACGGCAAGCGTGAGATGAACCAGGGCCTTGACGTTCAAATCGATCATGCGGAGCGAATCGCCTATTTCCATTGTATATCCGAACCCGTACCAGCCGAAACCCGCGTTATTAATCAGGATATCGATGCGGCCAAACCGTGCATATACCGCGTCGAGCAATTTCGACCTCTCTTCTCCCTTTTCAAGGTCCGCGGGATACGCACAGGCATTCCCGCCGGCGGCCTTTATCGATTCTTCAATCTGTAAAAGCCTGTCCCATCTTCTTGCAACGAGCAGAAGAACGGCCCCTTCAGAGGCCAGCCGTTCTGCCATGGCAGCGCCTATCCCCGACGAGGCGCCTGTTACCAGTATCACTTTATCCTTAATATTCATGACTTCCTCCTGAAATTGATTGAGCGCTTACTCAATTATCAAGATACCACGGTGGACAAAAAAAGTCAAGCGTCGCCGGTAAAAAATTGAGTGATTACTCAATATTAATGATGACGGTTCCCTGTCAAACAGGCTGATAACGGCCCGGTTCCGATTTTCAACAATCTTCGCGGCATACTTGATTTGTTGCCGAATTCACGGTAGCCTGCACTGATGGAGAGGTAAAAATGATCCGTGAAAGATACAAAAGAAATTCGCAGATGCTTACCGGGGAGGAAAACGAAAGCCTTTCCCTGCGCTCGGTATGCGTCATCGGATGCGGCGGCCTCGGCGGGTACGTGATAGAAATGCTGGGCAGACTCGGCATCGGCACAATCACGGCCATTGACGGGGATGTGTTCGACGAATCCAATCTGAACAGGCAGATACTTTCCCACCCGGGCAACCTGAAAAAATCAAAGGCGGAAGAGGCAAAGGCGCGGATGGCGCTCGTGAATCCTTATGTAAAGCTCAATGCGATCGGTAAAAACCTGGATGAAAAAAACGCGGACAAATTACTTTCAGGGAGTGAAGTCGCCGTGGATGCCCTCGATTCCATAGCGGCAAGGATTCTTCTTCAGGAAAAGACGGAGAAACTGGGCATTCCCCTCGTACACGGGTCAATCGCAGGCTGGTACGGCCAGGTGACCACGATACTACCGGGAGACAGGACCCTGGAATATCTCTATCCCGGACACAAAGGGGAAGGGGAAGAAAAAATACTGGGGAACCCTTCCTTCACTCCCGCACTCGTAGCCTCCCTGCAGGTGAGCGAGGTGCTGAAGATACTGATAGGCCGCGGAACCCTTTTGAGAAAAAAACTTTTAATAGTGAATACACTGGAACAGGAATTTGAAACAATAGAAATTAATTAACCGCCCGCCATCAGGTGAATAACCTTAACGTCATCACCCGAGCTAATAAGGGTTGACCCGTATTCTTCCTCTTGAATTATCCTGTCATTAATTCTGACGATCTTGTGCGGATAGATATACCTTTTCAGCTCGATAAGCCTTTGGACCGTGAGTCCATCTTCCCATGTAAAATTTCTTCCATTTACCTGGATCATCACCATACCCCTATTGTAATTTTTCCACAACGGCTAAAAGTTCGGGCAGGTCCATCCCGAGTTCCTTCAGTTTTTTTATAGTCGGAATCCCGTTGTTTGTCCAGCCCCTTCTTTCGTACACGGCATCGATGAGTTTCTCATACTGGTCCTCCCTGTATTTTCTCAGAACGGCCATTTTTTCGGCCGTCGTTTTTCCCTCAGGATCAAATCCGGCCAGTTCCAAAAGCTGCCCGTCATACCTTTCAGCCCGGGATTCGTATTCCTCCACGGTAACGGGACCCTGCGACCGGTAGGGCACCCTGTCGTTCACCCGTCTGCCGCAACCCATCCTGACGTTAAAAATACGCTGGAGGTTGTATACCCTTTCGGATTGGCGGATTATTTCGTCATTGTCCACCTGTATACCCGTCACCGCGTAAAAGATTGACACGTAATTCCGTACATGCCCGGGTACTTTCGTCGGATCCGCCTCCTTCTTGTTATCCGCAGGAACGATATCGTTCCACGGGAGCTTGCACAATCCGTTCAGGCCGAACCAGGTGCGGAACATGGGGAAATAATGAAGGGCTTCCGCCTTGTCCTCAAAGGTGGGCAGCTGGTTGTTTACCATATCCATGAATATAAGCCACGCTTCATCGTGCTGAGGCCCCTTGTTTGTCAGTCCGTACCCTCCCTGCTGGGCCAGAGATTCCTTGGGCAGGTATTGTGAATACTCGAGCCCCTTCTGCTCCATTCCTATATCGTTTAGAAAACCGGGGTCCGCCCCGTATTTCTCGATAAATATCTGCTTTAATCTCCTTACTCCCAGGCCGGCGATTTTTCCGAAACCCTCACCCCTTCCCATTTGATGGAGGAGCTCCAGGGCAGCTTCACGGTTTCCGAACTTAAGGTCCAGGCCGCCCGTCACTTCCCTGTTGATGATGCCGTTCTCAAAACATTCCATGATGAAGGCCGTGGTTGTCGCGAACGAAATCGTATCGATACCGTACGTATCACAGTAGAAATTACCTTCTATGACATACTGGGGATCAAATATACCCAGGTTGGCGCCCAGACCGGCCGCATTTTCGTATTCCGGCCCGTCCACCAGCACCTTTTCACCCTTATACGGGCCGGTCTTCAACTCAAAATTATCTACCGCTTTCGCACACGAGAGGCTGCATCCATACCAGCATCCGTCCGGCATGTTCTGCGTGACCATTTTCTTGAAAATTTCCGATGAAATCTTGCTGGCATCCCTGTGACTGCCGTACTTGAAGTTATGCGTCGGCAGGAGGTCATACGCATTCATTATCTCTATGAGACCGGCCGTCCCTACCTCGCGCATCCTGTTCTGTTTTGCGTCATTTTCATGGATTTCCCGGTGCATTTTAACACCCGTCTCGTTCAATATGTCCTGGTTTACGGGATTATTCAAACCCCGGTTCACCCCCCTGAACCTCACTACCAGGGCCTTGATTCTCTTGTTGCGGAATACCGTTCCGGTCCCTCCGCGGCCCGCCTGCTTCATCCGTATCTTTTTCCGCCGCGCATCATAGAACGTGAAATTCAAAAGTCCCATAAACGCGTGTTCCGCGGCCGAACCGGTGGAAACGACGGAGACATTTTTTTTGTCCTCCTCGTTTTCAGAAAATACGTGGGCCATTTGCTCGCCGATCAAATGGCTGTCCGAGACCTTTAATGGCGACTTTTCAATTTTAACTATCCCCTCGTTCCCGTCGATGAAAATGATGACATCCTCTTCCGATTTTCCCTGCAATTCAATGGAGTCGAATCCCGCGAACTTCAAAAGCGGACCGAAGTGGCCGCCCACATTGCTGTCCATCGGCATGCCGGTTAACGGGGATATGGTTACGACCAAAGACTTCCCCGCCCCGGGGTATTGCGTGATCCCGCCCAAAGGACCGGTAGAAATCACGATCTCATTTTCCGGGTCGTCCCATCTGGTTTCAGGAGTTACCGCGTTCCATAAATACCAGAGCCCGAATCCCTTGCCCCCGATTAACTTGTCTTTCATCATCTGCGTAACGGGTTTTTCCCGTATTTCGCCGGTCCCTACATTGACGTATAAGGTCCTGTTATTGTACCCCTTGTCGATTTTTCCCGTCGTGTATCTGTACTCGCTGATTATATTGCTTTGTGTCCGAACTTCATCCGATATCATATAAATCTCCTTGTTATCCGGCTGCTTCCTCCAGAATATATATGGCATTCGTCGGGCATTTCTGGACGCATTTACCGCAGGCGACGCACTTGAACGGTTCCGCATAATCATTGTGCATGAACATTGCCCTTTCCGGGCAAAAACCGACGCACATAAAGCATCCTATACATTTTTTCCTGTCCACTTTTATCACCCCGAATTTATCCCGGTAAATGGCCTGTACCTGGCAGATTTTTATACATTCCCCGCATTGGGTACAGGTCAGGAGATTGTCCTGATGGATCCTTATCCGTGATTTCTCCGATTTTTCCTCTTTGAACCATGTTCGGGAACATTCCATTTCACATACCCGACATTGCGTGCATAACTCCAGTTTTTTTTGAAGAATCTTCATTTCTTTACTCCTCCAGGATCGTTCAGCGGCAACTAGATGATGTTTAACACCCGAACGGTTATGGTATCATACATTGAAAGAAATTTCAATTGGCACAGCTTTAAAAAGCACCGTTTTATTCCCCTGCCGGTAAAAATCAGGGTTATTCAATCTGCCTTACTGGAAATCCGCCTGTAAAAGGGAGATAATTGAAATAAAGAGACCCGATCGGCCGATACTGTTATCAGGAGCGAGTTTTGCAGGTTCCCCGTGTATCGGGAAAAGAGGAGGAGATACAATGAAACGAACGTTCTTCTTTCTGTTCATTCTGACCCTTTGCATATATTCATCCGGGGAAGAATTATTCCGGGTCAACTACGAAGTCGGCGATAAATACAAGATTACCGAAATATCCAATTTGAGAATAAGGGAAAACGGGAAATACATAGGGTTCAGATACAGGCAGGTCAGGGGTGTGCTCGATGTCGTACCGGAGGCAAGAGGAGGATCAAAAGTAAAGGGTGATTTTTACGTGTTCGAGGAAACCAAAAGGGATACACGGCTGGTGGCGAACCAGGTTGACAGGGTAGTGTATACGGAATTCCAGATCCTGCCGAACGGTCAGTACCTGGTACCCCCCTCCAATCCGTTCCCCGCGTTACGCGATTTCCCGACATTTCCAAAAGAACCACTGAAAAAGGGTGACAAATGGAAGGCATACGGCACACGGATTATCGAGCCGTTTCACGACGGAGTTTATACAAAGGTACGGTTTTACTGCGAATACACGTACAATGGATTGACGGAATTCAAGGGCGGGCAATTTCATTCCATCCAGGCCCGGTTCGCATTGAGGTATAAAGCCGGTGATGACCCGGACGGTGACAAACGAATCAGGGAGATTACCAATGCCGGTCACAGCGTTAACATCCTTTTCAATAAGAGGACCGGCAAACCGGTTTTCATGAACGATACGATCCTTGAAGCCGGCGGGGGGGAGGTTTACAAACTTGCCGACGGCACAACGATCGTCGTCAAGGGGTTTACCCATATCTGGTTCGATACGATCGAACCCATGGACAGGGACAAGATCGTCGAGAATATCAGGCAGGACCTTAAGGAAGAACCAAAAAAGGATGATATCAAAACTGACGATATTCCGGATACGACAATCGAGAAGCGTGATGAAGGGGTTGCCCTGACCCTGAATAAAATCCGGTTCGTGGCCAACAAGGATATCATCCTTCCCGAAGAAAAGGGGAGGCTCAATAAAATCGCCGAAACCCTTAAAAAAATAAAAGGCCGAACATTCCTGGTTATCGGGCATACGGCCAAAGCGGGTACAACGGAAGAGCAGTACGAACTTTCGGTAAGGCGTGCCAAGGCCATCGTGGACCACATGGTTTCACAGGGGATGGAAGAAAAACAATTCCTGTACCAGGGCAAGGGCGCCACCGAACCGGTGGCGCCGAATGACACCGAGGAGAACATGGCTAAAAACCGGCGGGTGGAAATCATCATCATGGAAGATTGATGGAAAGCAGATGGCAGACGGTTATTTTCTTGCAATTTGCCTCAACCCGGTGCTGCAGAAGACCCTGGTGCTTCGGCGTTTTGAGGCAAACGGGATGACCGCCGCAGCCCGGAAAGCGATGCAGCTGACACCTTGATATTCCTACACGCTGTTGCCATTATTTTTAACATATTCGGCCGGTGAAATTCCCATTATTTTTTTGAATACCTTTGTAAAATAATTTGGATCGTGGTATCCCACCATCGAGGAAATTTCACTCACCTTCAGATTATAGTTTCTCAATAAAGAAAGGGCTTTCTGGATGCGGACGGAGGTGAGGTATTCGGAGAAATTTTTACCCGTTGCCCGCTTGAAAAGGGAGGAAAAATAACCCGGGGACATGAAAACCCTTCCGGCGACCCCCTCGAGCGTTAAATCCGCGTTATATTTTATTTTGATATAATCCAGTGCACGCTGGATCCTGAAATCCTCACAGGCGCGCTTATCTTCGGGAATGTCCTTTTCCGTGATGAAATCCTGGAGTTTATCGAGCTTCAACCGCAGCTCCTCATTGGAGTCGGACAGCTGCCTGATCCTGTTCCTTGAAAATATTTCCTCCCGGTCTATGGTTCCCCTGATCCGTTCTTTGTAAACATTGGGTGCAATGCAGTAGGAAATCCTTTGCCTCAGGAATTCGTAATTATTTTTATCCCAGTAAGTTAAATTAAAGACGATGAATCCGAGCGGCTGGGTCCCGAAAAACAGCGGCTCCACCAGCAGGGTCTGCCGGGCAGGATCCTTAAAGTATTCCGGTTGGGGAACAAGGCCGCGGGCATCCACCTTATCCGGTCCATCCGTTATTCTACCTCCGGGGTTATAGGCCAGGATCAATCGTGACGCAAACGGGTCTTTCTCCGGTTCATCATAGACATAGAGATAACAGGTTTCTATTCCCAGCCGCGGAAGCCATGTGGGCACCACATCCATCTGTGTTTTCAAGTCCCTTGCCTGTTCCATGGCCTCGGCCAGGTCCCTTATTTTATCATCAATATCCACGGCTGCCACATCCCGGGCGATTTCACGGTACTTTTCCAGGTCCTCAACAAATTGTACGCCCCGGACCCATATGCCTACGGCAGCAGCCGGTTCACCCCTGTCCTTTAATGACGCCATATATTTCAAGAGCATTCCGTGCAATAACCGGATCAGCATATCGGTGCCGGTTAAAAAATTTTCATCCGCCGTTATTCTTTTCAATTCATTCAGAAAAATATCGGCCTTCTTTTTTTTAACGGCATTGGTAAAAGCCCCTGACACCTCGTCCACCCAATGGTTGACCATGCCCGTGTCAGCGGTATCCTTTTTCTGCAACGGCGTGCGGATGATGTACGCCGGGCTGCTCCCGCCCGGCTCCTGCAGGATAGTAGTCAAATCGGAACGGCAGCCGCACGATTCCCTGATTACAGGATGCGTCGGATATTCCGTTAAGGGGGGAAGGGAATTTTCAGGATCAACAAGGTGCGCATACAACAGCCTGGCGGCTTGTTTTGAGAACTCGCATATGGGCTGACTGACCGTGGTCAGGGCCGGTGCCGTGCGTAAACCGGCATTGATATTGTCGAAACCCGTAACGGCAACATCATCCGGCAGGGAAAAACCACGGCTTTCAAGTTCGGTCATGGCGCCCAGAGCAATATCATCGCTTGCGGCGACAATGCAGTCGAATTTCCTTTTACGTTCCTCCAGGAGAATTCGTACCGCCTCCCGTCCGTACAGGACACCGAAATCGCTCTGTATAACCAGTTCAGGATCCACCGGAATTTTATACTGGCGCAGCACGCGGATAAACTCGTAATACCTGTCTGCGGCATCGATGTTGCCGGGCGGACCGGAAATCATGGCGAACCGCCTGTACCCGTGATGTTCAATCAAATGCACCATGAGTTCCCGCATGCCTGTCGTGTTGTCGAGAATAATGGATGGAATCCCTTCCAGGGCCATTCCCACGCTCAAGACGGGCAGGTTGCTATAGCCGCGGCAAAATTCCCTCATTTCCTCCGGCCCGACGTAGCGGGCAATCAACTGGGAAAACACTATCACACCGTCAATCCGACCACTATTGAGCATTTCGAAGACAATATTACGGTTCCGTTCATATATCAGGGGGGAATGGATGGTTCCGCCCACGTGGATGTAGCAATTCACGTTATGCCCGGCGGCAAAATCGGTAACTCCCCTGCTCAATGTTTCAATGTATTCCGTTCCCGTGTAGCTCGTTAAAAGCGCGATGTTTTTGCGGTTTTTATGTTCAGGCATCAATAGAATATTTGTAACTAATGGGCGTTATGTCAAGAAGGCCCGGTAAAACAGGGGATGAATTCAGGAGAGGTCTTCATCCTCCGCCAATACCGCCTCCAGATCGAATCCGTTCCGCCGGGTTATGCGGCATTGAACAAATTGACCGGCCTCAAGACCATCGGCATTGATTACCACGAGACCGTCCACTTCCGGGGCCTGGTAAAAGCATCTTCCAATATGAAATTTTTCCCCCTCCACCTTTTCCTCAACCAGGACCCTGCAATTCTTTCCAATCATGTTTTCCAGGAATACCTCGGTGATCGGCACCTGCCGTTTTTCAATTTCCTCACGCCTCTCACGGGCAACCCTGCGGGCAACCCTGCTTTTCAACTGGTAGGCCCTGGTTCCCTCCTCGCGTGAATATTCGAACACGCCGAGCCAGTTCAACCGGGCTTTCATCTGAAACTCCAGGAGCTCCGAGAAATCCCAATCCGTCTCTCCGGGGAATCCCACCAGGAAGGTAGACCGTATAACGCTTGCCGGTATTTCTGAACGGATCCTGCCTGTCAACTCAAGGTATTCCTCCCCGCTGCCTTTCCGCCCCATATTCAGCAAAACGGATTTTGACGCATGCTGGAAAGGCAGGTCAAAGTAAGGAATGAACCTCCTGTCCTTTTTCATTATTTCCAGGACCGGCCAGGGGAAATGGTCCGGGTGTATGTACAGGGCACGTATCCAGAAATTACCTTTTAATTCGGAAATGGCCGCAAACAGGTCAACTATTTCCGGCTTTCCCCGGTCCGCCCCGAATGCACCCAGGTCCTGGGCTATGAGATTGAACTCTACAATGCCCTTCCGGTGAAGTGTCTCGATTTCCTCCCGGATACTCCTGATTGTCCGTGAAACAAGTTTTCCCCTTATGTAAGGAATGGAACAATAGGAACAATAATTACTGCATCCCTCGGCAATTTTGATATAAGCGCTGCCGGGAAAGGAAAGAAAATCATTCCGGATCACCTCGTTTCCCGATTTTATCTTTCTTTTATCCCTTGACGGTTTGTCTCCCCTTAACAGGGCCAGAGAGACTTCCTTGACCTCATTCAGGTCGCTGTTTCCTGCAAAGCCGTCGATCTCCGCCATTTCCTTCCTGAGTTGATCAAAATAACGTTCCGTAAGGCAGCCGGCAAGGATTATTTTTTTACCCGGATATTTTTCCCTTAAATACAATGTTGTTGTGATTGATTCCCTTTTTGCTTTCTCGATAAACCCGCAGCTGTTTACGATTATAAGATCGGCTTGATCCGCTTCAATTACCCGGGCGCAGCCGGATTCAGACAAGAGGGTTATTATTGTCTCGGCATCCACCTGGTTCTTGGCGCAACCCAGGTTCTCTATATAATACTTGTAGAATTCAGGCATGGGTGTTTTTACCATACCAAATAACCGGGGCCTTGTCAAGGCGGGTGATTCCGTGAGCTTCGGAAGGCATATCCCTTCATTGTTTTATCAAAAATCATCGGGTATTATTCAAGTTTTTACTAAAATTCCTTATATGCTAGTGGAGGATAAAATTTGACAAACAGGGGTCCATATTTTAAAATTTGAGATTACATGTCAGCCAGAATTTTAATAATTGACGACTTCCCGGAAATAACGAATTTATTCGGTGCAATCATCCGAAATTCAACGGATTATATTGTTGTTGCGGCCCACAACGGGGAAGAAGCCCTGGAAATCCTTAAAAACGAGGAAAAACCGGACCTCATACTCCTGGACATTAATATGCCGGGAATGGACGGTTTCGAGGTCGCGGACCACGTAAAACACAATGCGTCGACCCGCGATATACCCATAATATTCATTACGGGAATGACCGACTCGGACAACATAGTCAGGGCCTTTGAAAAGGGAGGTGTCGATTACATACCCAAGCCGTGCAAGGGCTTGGAGCTTCTGGCCAGGGTGAATGTGCAGATCAAATTGAAGAAACTGCATGATGAACTGATTGTAAAAAACGAGGAACTGGAGATTAAAAACAAGATCCTATCTTCAAGGGAAGAACACCTCCTTTACCTCGTGGAGGAGAAAACCAAGAAGATCGAGAACCTTACCTATGCCATGGTCAGCGCCCTTGAAAACGTCAATGTTTACAACGATTCCAACACGGGTTCCCATATCATGCGCGTTGGTCTTTATTCAGAACTTCTTGCCAAAAAATACGGATGCGACCAGAATTTCGTAAAACGCATCAAAATCTATGCAACACTCCATGATATCGGCAAGGTGGGAATAGAGGATTCACTCCTGAAAAAACCGGACAAGTATACCGAACCGGAATTCGAGAAAATCAAGGACCATGTCGTTATCGGCTTCAACATGCTCAACAGCCCGGAAATCGATGAAATGGCGAAAAATATCGCCCTTTATCACCATGAAAAATGGGACGGCAGCGGATACATGCACCACCTGAAGGGATATGAAATACCCCTGGAAGCGCGCATAGTAGCTCTTGCCGATGTATTCGACGCACTCACCACTTCGCGGCACTACAAGGGCCCCTTTACGGAAAAGGAAGCGATCGACATTATCAAGGAAAATTCCAACAAGCATTTTGAGCCGCAGATGGTCGACCTGTTCCTTGACAGCCTGGATGAGATTACGCGTATTCTGAATGACAAGCAGCTTACCTCCTAACTGTTTTTTCGCCTCTGGCTTGACAGTCCTCAACCTTTTTCCTATCCTTGAATTTATGAAACACATGGAAAACACGTTAAAGGGGTTCCGGGATTACAATCTGTACAGCCAGGAATGGCTGCCCGATGAAAAACCCCGTGGAATAGTACAGATCACTCACGGGATTTCGGAGCACTCGGGCCGGTACATTCACGTGGTGGACGAGATTGTGCCCAAAGGATTTGCCGTTTACGCAAACGATCATTACGGTCACGGGAAATCGGACGGAAAGCGTTGTTATATACATAGATGGGATGATTTCATAGAAGACGCGAAACTGGCAAAGGAAGAATTCAACAAACGGCATCCGGATTTCAGGGGCATCCCGCGTTTTCTTTTAGGCCACTCCATGGGGTCCGTTATAGCCTTTACCTATGCATCCCTGTATCCCGATGATTTTAAAGGGCTTATCCTTTCGGGATTCGGTACGGGAAGCGGCTCGAAGGCAAGCCCCGTCCTCGTGGCCCTGGCGAATATCCTTTCCGTGTTGACCCCAAAACTCACAATCAATCCCAAACTTGGGCAGGAGGACAGTCTGACACGGGATGAAAACGAACGTGAAAAATTCTTCAAAGATCCATTGGTCTCGGCCGGCATTATAACGGCAAGGCTGGGTAGCGAGATCATGAAAGCCCAGGCTTCAATCCGCTCCATGGCGCCTCTGCTCAAAATTCCCCTCCTTATGCAGTCCGGGTCTGACGATTCCATCATGGTGGGCCGGGAGGAATTCGACTCCCTGTTCACGATGCAGGACAAGACGATCAGGATATATGAAGGCCTGAAGCACGAAGTATACAATGAGCTGATCGAGGACAGAAAAACCGTGCTCAACGATCTCTCCCGATGGCTGCTTGCCCATATTCAATAACCAGGAGAAGGACATGATAGAACAACACCTGTTAAACGGCCGGCTTATTGTCGAGACGGGGGACATAACGGAAAAAAACGTGGACGCCGTAGTCAACGCGGCCAATTCATCACTCATGGGCGGCGGCGGCGTGGACGGCGCCATACACAGGAGAGGCGGCCCTGAAATCAAGGCCGAATGCAAAACCATAAGGCAAACCTCCTATCCGGACGGCCTGCCCGCGGGAGAGGCCGTCCACACAACGGCCGGCGAGCTTCCCGCGAAATACGTCATCCATACGGTAGGCCCCATATGGAAAGACGGCCAGGCCAACGAAAGCGAAATTCTTTCAAACGCGTACAGGAACAGCCTTCAACAGGCTTCCACTCTCAAGCTTGGTTCCATAGCTTTTCCCGCCATATCCACGGGTATCTACGGCTATCCGAGGGAAAAGGCGGCGAGGGTTGCGTTCGACTCCATAAACGATTTTCTTGAAAAAAATGACATACCGGAAAAGGTCTTTTTAGTCTTCTACTCCGAGTTAGATGCCCAGATTTTCCTCGATTCCATCAGGTAATCAATCGCCGATGCAGTTACACAAACCACGGCAGAAACAAGGGAGGCACCCATGTCCCTGAACTGGAAGGAAATTGATGCCGTATTGGAAGAGCTCAGGCTGCCGGGCTGCCTTATCCAGCAGGCGGATCAACCCGTTCATTGGATTGTCATCCTTCATCTCTACAGTCCGGGGCGCAGTTTCCCACTCTTCATATCTTTGGCGCAGACCTGCTGCAGGCTGCACAGCCTGTCCCGCGCGTTTAAAAATCCGTCCAAACCGCAGCGGTTTGCCAGTTTTTTACGCGCCAACCTGAAAGGCGGCATCATAAGGGAAGCGTATCAGCTCGGGGAAGAGCGCATTATAAAGCTTTCCGTGGAACGAAAAGCGGAAAAAATTGTTATATGGATACGGTTGTGGGGAAGTGCGACAAATATCATCGTAACGGATAAAAACGGTAAAATACTGGACGCCTGTTACAGAAGACCAAAGCGCGGTGAAATTTCAGGCGGCTTTTATGACCCGGAAAAAGATTTAAAAGACCTGGCTTCCCGGAATAAACGGAAAAAAGAATATTCAATCAGGGACCTGCCCGGCGAAGGAAGTTTCAATGAACGGCTGGAACGTTTTTACAGGAACCTGGAAGAAGGGATGGAAAAGGAAAAAACCAGGGATGCCCTGCAGAAATATCTGACCGGCAGGGAAAATTATATTTTAACTTCGATCGAAAAAAACAAAGCCCTTCAACAAAAATTTTCCTCATACGAACGGCACAGGGAACTGGGAGAATTGATAAAAGGTTCCGCTTACAGGATTGAGAAAGGCCAGAAGTGGGTAACGGTCGAAGATTATTACAATGACAATACAGAGATCCAGATTGAACTGGATTCGGAATTATCCGGTATGGAAAATGCCGAATACCATTTCAAGGAGTATAAAAAATCAAAAGCCGAACTTGAACGGATAACCGGGACAATCGAACACCAGGAAAAAAACCTTGAATCAATCAGGAAAAAACAGGAACAACTGGCTGCCATTACGGATTTTGTTTCATTGAGGGAAATGGAGAGCCTGTTATCCCAAGTAAAAAAACAGGCTCCCGTCAGGCCGGCGCAGGAAATTCCCGGACTGACCTTTTACTCGGGGCCGTTTACATTACTCGTGGGAAGGACATCACGTGAAAACGACGCGCTCCTGAGGAAACATGTAAGGGGCAATGATTACTGGTTTCATTCAAGGGATTATCCCGGGGCGTACGTATTTATCAAATCACAGAAAAACAAGTCAATCCCTCTCGAGGTAATGATCGATGCGGGAACCCTGGCCATGCATTACAGCAAAGGGAAAACATCCGGACAGGGAAACGTTTATTATACCCAGGTCAAATATTTAAGGCGCGTCAAGGAAGGAAAAACAGGCCTGGTAATTCCCACGCAGGAGAAAAACCTCTATATAAAAATTGAGGAAAAAAGGCTTGAAAAACTCAAGGAATCGAAAAATACCTGAATTTCAAGGCAAAGGGTAAGGTTCTCTTGAATTTATACTTAATTTAAATAATACTCTTACTATGGCGACGAAAGCGCAGGAAGACGGAAAAATAAGGGAATATATATTCAATGGCATCTTTTATCCGGATGATGAAAACGAGCTTACATCCGTCATCCAAACCCTGATAAAATCCTCAAAAGCACCCAAAGGAGAATCCCTTGCCATTATTTCGCCCCATGCCGGCTATACAATAGCGGGAAACCTGATTGCATCGGCCTTTAAATCCGCAATGAAAAGAAACATTAAAACGGTCGTAATCATAGCACCCATTCATAATGACCCGCCCAATGAGGTTGTCCTCCCCGAATCGAAGTATTTCCTCACGCCCCTGGGGTCCATCAAGGTAAACCATGATTATATCGATGAACTCTCCTCGTGCAGTAACGCCATTATCTGCAACGATATTCCCCATCTTGAGGAGCATTGCATAGAAATCCAGTTACCGTTTATAAAATACCTTTTCCCGAAAGCGGATATCGTTCCCATTCTCCTTGGAAATCCCACCATGAAAAACATCAAGCTTCTCTCAAATGCCCTTCAGCTCACTTTTAAGGCGCTTTATCCCACTACCCTTTTTGTCATTTCGGCCAACATGACGAGTTTTCTCAACTCCGAGGAGGCTAAAAAGGAATTTGACGTGCTTTTAAACCTGATAACTGAAAAAAACTGGCAGGGCATTCCGGAAGCGTATTCCAGAAAGAAAATCAGTTCATGCGGGTCGGGCTGCATCGCCACCGTGCTTTCATTCAATAACATCGATTTTGATATAAAGATACTGGAAAACGGTTCATCTGACCAGTTCGACAAGGATATAGATAAAATAGTCATGTATTCGGCCATTTCCATGATACAAAAGGAGCAATAACATGTCAGGTATCGATTTTACTCTGACAGACAAGGAAAAAAACATCCTTTTAACAACGGCGAAGTACGCCATTTCATCCGACCTCTATGACAGGAAGGAAAACTACCCCCGTCCGACAAGCGTTCTCAGGCAAAAATGCGGGGCCTTTGTCACCCTGACCTTAAATCATAATTTGCGGGGCTGCATAGGATATGTCATAGCGGCAAAACCGTTGATAGAGACGGTAAAAGACGTGGCTGTTTCCGCCGCTTTTCATGACCCCCGGTTCTCTCCGGTCACAAAAAAGGAATTCGATAAACTTAAAATAGAAATATCCGTTCTTTCCCCGCTGGAAGAAATTGATGATGTAAATAAAATCAAGGTGGGTGTCCACGGGATTGTTATCAGGAAAGGATTTGCTTCCGGGCTTCTCCTGCCCCAGGTGGCCACGGAATACAACTGGGACCTGCACACGTTCCTCAACCAGACCTGCAGAAAAGCGGGTCTTAAAAGCGACGCGTGGAAAGAACCGGGAACACGGATTGAAATATTCTCGGCAATCGTGTTTAATGAAGATGATATAAAAACCAATTAAGGGAGATAAATAAAAAAATGAGCGGATCAGACAATGTGGTCAAGGAATTTAAATCTGAAAAGATCGATTTGGACGGGGTTCCTTATCTCGGTCTGCCTACCGGAATAATCGGAAAAAATTTTTCTTTGACAAAATTGGCCCAGGTACGTAATTCACCGGGATGGATTGTCAAAGACGGTGAAATATCGGAATGGAAGCTCATGGGTACCACTAAAAAGGATAATAACACGTACCTTTATGGTCCATTCGTAGAGGGCATTACCCTGGAAGAAATATTCGAAAAGCCCATGGAAGAGAAACTCGCAAAGGTCCGGATGCTTCTTGACGCACTTATTCTGCTTAAAAGTAATAATTTTCACCTGTTCAAAATCCACACCAAAGCCATCCTCTTCCTTGATTCGGGAGGAATTCTGTTTTTACCGCCGGCAACGGTCAAAGAACTGCTGGACATCATGCCTGAAGAAACCAAGCTGGAGCCCTATGTGGGAATCAACCATCCCGATTTCATAGAAGAAAAAAACGATATATTCGCCGTCAGCGCCATTCTGTATAAAATGATCACCGGCAAACTGCCCCAAATGAGCCGCACGGAGGAAAAAATCAAGGACAGGATAAGGAACCGTAAGGCAGTGGAACCGGCCTACCTCGTTCCGGAATTAAAACCGGAGATTTCCCGGTTAATCATGAACGGTCTGAAAGAAGAAACATTAATCAAGATGAAGCTGACGGATTTACAGGACGCGGTAAACGGCTGGACTAAAGACGGACTTTTCCGGGACATTTCCAATGAAGAAAAAGAACAGGTAATGGCAGCGGGTAAAAAAACGGAAATCAGCTACGAAAAGCAGTATAAAAGGAACCGGTATATTGAAAAAAACTGGAAAAAATGGCTTGTCATTGCCGTGATTACAATTGCGGTAGGCTCGATAATCGGCGTTTCCGTTAAAAATACGGTCTTCAGGGAAAGGGTGACCAAAAACTTCACCCCGGTACAGGTGGTCCAGACATTCTATGCCAGCATCAATAAAATCGATTATTTCACCATGGCCGATTGCGTGCAGTATGCCGGCGTCAGCCCGGAAGTGGATAACACCATGAACCTTTACGTCATATCCAAACAGGCAATGGCCTATACGCGGGACAGCCTCTACCTGCCGGCCGATAAATGGGACGAACTGGGCCGGCCGGTCCCGGAAAAGGCATTCAATAAATACCTGTACGGCATCACGGGATTAACAATCAAGGAAAAACAGAAAGGGCAGGAACCCGTGTTTGTTGCCAGCTTTGAGAAATGGTATTCGGAAACGGATACGGATTTATCCTCTCCGGATGAGATAAAGGTGTCTTACGTGGGCAAGAAGATAACGGAAGAACTGCGTCTTGTCATGGATAAGGAATACTGGGTCATTTCCAGCATAGACAGGAAAGAGGAAATTGACTTGCCCGTAATTAAGTAGCCGGATGTCCCTTCCCTTTCTCCTTGTCAGCGACGCAGAAGGTAATATTTTCGAGGTACCCGAACTTCGCATGACGGGAATGAGCCTGAACACCCCTGTTATTCCCGAAACGGATGACCTTATTCCATTGCCGTATGGAAGCAACCTTTTCATGCTTTCAGGACGAATTCCCATGGGGTATGATCCCGGGAAAAAAAGTTTCACTCCACTGGAGAAATACAAAGGCAACCCCGTATTTGCCGTGGCCGCATTCATGGCCCCGGCCTACCTTCAGTTATTGAGAGCCGGTTACCTGACAAATAAAAATGCGGAACGTCTTCCCATGTACAGTTATACAGCGGCAGGATGGAAAGACGGGCAATTCATGGCTGCCGGATTAAGAATAGACCCCGACCCGAGGCAGGACCTCGTCCACATGAATGAAGATCTTATCAAAAGCCAGGCTGAAGCGGTCTTGAAAAAATACCCCAAAAACCGTCTTGTCGCCCACCTGGTCAATAAATGCGTCAAAAGCTACTGTTGTCCGGCCGCGCGTAATTTCGTTCTGGAGAGATGGGAATGCCCCGCACCGACAAGCCCGGCCTGTAATGCGGAATGTATTGCCTGCATTTCCAGGCAGCCGGAAGAATCATCGGTGCCGGCTTCCCAGGACAGGATAGAATTCATCCCGACACCCGGGGAAATTGCGGAATTTACCGTACCGCACCTGGAGAAAGCTCAGCGTCCCGTCATAAGCTTCGGCCAGGGATGCGAAGGCGAACCATTGCTCGTGGGAGACGTCATTGAGGAAAGTATCAAATTGATCAGGAAAAAAACTGACCGGGGAATCATCAACATCAATACCAACGGCAGCAGGCCGGATGTGGTGAAGCGTCTTCTGGAAGCGGGCCTGGACAGCATCCGCGTCAGCCTGAATTCGGCGCAGGAAAAATACTATGACAAATATTACAGGCCGCGGCAGTATGGTTTTGAGGAAATCAGGGAAAGCTTGAAGCTGGTACGGCGGTATAACAGATGGGCTTCCCTGAATTATTTCATGTTCCCCGGTTTCACGGACAGGGAAGGGGAAAAATCCGCACTTGAAAAGCTCATTCTTTCGACAAAAATAAACATGATACAGACGAGAAATCTCAACATGGACCCGGAATGGTACGTAGACCGGTTGGGATTAATGAATCTGCAGGGGAACGCCTGCGGTATGAGAAAATGGATTGATTGGATACACGAAAGCTTCCCCTGGATCAAGCTGGGATACTTCAATCCGCCCCGGGAGGAAATGAAAAAAAGTCATTTTCACCAGCAATTCTAAATTTGTCAATTCAGAATTGTCTTTCCTTCAGATAACAGGCGGTTGACATTAGCAATTTTATAGTGTTATATGAACGGAAACGGAGGATTTTATATGGGCAGAGGCGACAAAAAAACCGGGCGGGGTAAAATTTCCAGGCATTCTTACGGCAAGAGGCGGCCGAGAAAGAAAAAAAATTCCGCTAAAAAAAAGAAAACCTGAACTTCAACAGAGAATAACACCTAACAGCCGTCTTCAAAGATTAAAAAAGATTACCCGGCTCCTTCCAGGTTTAGAAGATACTTTTTAGCCTCAATACCTCCCGCGTACCCTCCCGGGCTTCCGTCGGACCGGATAATTCTATGGCAGGGGATGATTACGGGTACGGGATTCCTTCCCGCGGCATTCCCCACAGCTCTTACAGCCCGCGGCTGCCCGATTTTTACGGCAATGTCGGCATAACTGGCCGTTATACCATAGGGAATCGTTTTCAGGGACTCCCAGACCTTTTGCTGAAACGGTGTACCGTGAGGATGCAGAGGCAGGTGGAAATCTTTCCTTTTGCCCGCAAAATATTCCGAAAGCTGCCCGACGGCATTTTTAACAGCAGCAGCATCATGCTTGTAATGAAAGTGCTTCCCGCCGGCGGGGCTCCTGGAGAAGAAAAGAAAGCAGACCCGGCCCTGCTCATCGACACAAACGGTAAGGTATCCGATCGCTGTGTTTATATTATCATGATAAAGGGTGGCTGTCATGAATCAAGCTGGGTGCCGAATGCGGTAAGCCTGCGCTCGAATGTTTCCAGCATTTTCCATTCAATAATGGGTATCTTCCTCAACACTTCGCCGGAAATGATGTATACCTCGCAGTCTTCCATGGTGAAGGCGGTCATAAGGCTGACCTGATCGTAGAAAATACTTTCTTCCCCGAAAAAACCGCCGGGCGCCACCATGTCCACCGGTTTATCATCCAGTTCCAGCCGCACGCGGCCGGCTTTCAGCATGAAAATCCGGCAATGACTGCCGATATCAATGAAGACATCCTTGGGATAAAACTTGATCTCCATCTGCCGCGCAATACTGCTCTGGATAACCGAAGACACCATTTCACCGAACAGCCACGAGCTTTCGAGAAATTTTTTATTTTCATAATCCTTGCGTATCTGTTCACGCGTAAAATTCCGTTTTATGAATTCCTCATACAAGGCACAGGGAATCTGGAGTACACTTATATAGCTCATGGCCCGGTATGTCTTTACCGGCGCTTCACCGGTGACCACGGCCAATTCACCGATAATGGAGCCGGCGGATAAACGGTTTACAGTTTTTGCCGCGGAATCTATCACCTCGATAACACCGCTTAACAGGCAATAGACATATTTGTTCATGATGCCTTTCTTGGCTATAATCAACCCGACATTAAAAGACACAACGGGACAATTTAAAAGCATGTTCAATTCATACCTGGGCGCATCGGGGAAATAGGCGCTTAAATACCGGAAGGCCGAAAGCATGTGGTAATCCTTGTGCGCCGAAATAAGCACATCTTCCATTCCAAAGCTTGCATTCGACCCTATTTCCTTTTGAGAATCGGTGAGTGACTCGGAAATGTGGCTCAACACTATCTTGCTGGACCTGTCATTGGCGAAATCCTCGGCCTTGCCGTGGATCAGCCCTCCCCCGATATCTATCTTTTTCAGGTTTACCTTTTTAAACAGGCTCGTCTTTACATTCATATATATCTTTTTTGAAAAGGAAGATTCCTCTATTTCCTTGAATAGAACATTATCCATCGTTTCCATGGAGGGAATATCGGCGAAATGCGCGTATGTCCTGTAGCCTCCTTCCCACAATGTCCTGAAAAAGAAAATGCTCGTTTCCACGGGATGCGGTGAATATATCGGCATGACTTCCAGGCCATTAATATTGTTCCACTTGTTGAATTTCAGATCGTACACGGCGAATGAACTCTGCGATCTCTTTTCCGAAATGGACATAAGGGCGGAAAGTTTCTTGATGACCGTTGAACGGACCAAAGGCGTGGCGTAATACTTGATCTGATGGTCCGTTCTTACGAGGGACGGCAAACCGGCAAAGTGGTCGTCATGGGCATGCGTATGGAAGATGCCGTTTATTTCATTCACGCTGATCCCCAGCGCGGTCAGGCTGTGCAGGATGTTGGGGCCCGTGTCTATCAGGTAAATTTTACCCTGGAATGTTACCAGGCTGGACATGCATTGCCTGTTGACGTCCCAGCCATTGCCCTCGCCGATATGGATAACGGAAAAATACTCGCGGTTGATTTTATGGAAATCCAGGTTAATGGCCGGTTCATACTCCTCGTTCAAGCCCAGGTTCATGTCAACAACCAGTGAACCTCCCTTGTACTGGAATTCATAAACGTTCAATTCCTTCCGCTGGATGAAAACCCCGTTTTTCAATTCAACAGGGTCCGTTTCAACGATCCTGAAATCGAGAAGTTCTTCCGTCTTTTTTATTTTACCAAAGGCGAATTTAAGCTTGATGCGGAAAATCTCCTCGGCAACGTCCCTTGAAATCCCCGCCTCCATTATTTCTTCCACGGAGGTCAAACCGTAATTACCCCGGTATATATATTCACTTTGGGCCGTTATCTGGTTTAAAAGGCCGGCCAGCATGGGCCTGTCACCCGTATTGTTGGGATGATCGGGAAGGATCATGCCCTGCCTGTAAAGCATCTGTAAAATGGGAAATTCGGCCAGGTTGGAAAAAGCTCCCTTCTGGATGGACACATCGGAGAGCAGGATGACATTGGGTCCGGATTCATACGTCACCCCCTGCTTTACCTTCTGGACTATGAATCCTCGTTTCATCAGGTGCTTGGTCGTATCTGCCGGGCACCCGCACAATACATAAAGTCCGGCCTCGGGAATATCGACCCAATAAACACCATTGACCACTTTCATTTTTTCCATATTAAATCCCATTCCCCATTATACTTCTCAAACCGGACTTCTCATTTAAAATCCTTCATCCCGCCAAGTTGTGATAAAAATTCATCAAAGGCCGACTTTAAACAGTTAAAGGTTTCTTCACAATCGTCTTTCCTTTTATCCCTGGCTGCTATCTCCAGTTCCCTGGCAAAATGGCCGACCCTATTGATACCCAGGTTCAGGGAACTTCCCTTGATGGCATGGGCATCGAAACGGACCGCATCCATGTCACCGTTTTTACAGTTTTCACTTAAATTATCGACCTGTACGGAAGCTTTCTCCACAAAAGTTTTTACTACACGGATGACAACATCCTTCTTTCCCATGAAATTATCGAGGGCTGTCTCATAATCAAAAACAGCGGTTTCTTCCGGATTGCACTGCCTTGTCTGCTCTTCCTCCGATTCACCCCCTGCAAACGAGCTTTTCGAACTGAGCCATTTATACAAAACCGGAATGAGATCCTTTTTTTTGAAGGGCTTGGGCAGAATGTCATTCATCCCGGACTTGTAGCAGGCCTCAATATCTTCCTTGAAGGCCGTAGCGGTTACGGCAATGATCGGATTATTGAATCCCATTTCCCTCAATTTTTCCGTGGCCGCATAGCCGTCCATATTCGGCATCTGAACATCCATGAAAACAAGATCAAAGCTATCGGAAGAAACGGCATTCACCGCTTCCTGGCCGTCACCTACCAGGGTGAGGGTATAACCCAGTCGCCCTAAAATGGCTGAAAAAAGCTGCCGGTTAATCTCGTGATCCTCGGCAATAAGGATCTTCTGCCTGACAGGGGAAGCCTTTTCGTTATCTATTGTTTCTGCCGGTGTTCCGGATTCCTTTATTGTCTCATCAGGCGATTGCCGGACCACCTCAACCTCTTCTGTATCCTCATCGAAAATATTCCCGGCCTCCAGGTCCAGTTCCTCGTTCAATACCTTTTCTACACAATCATACAACTCCTTCACCTGAACCGGTTTGGAAAGGTAGCCGTTGAACCATTTCAGCAGTTTCATTTTTGCTTCCGCCGAAGCCATTCCGGCCGGTGTCAAAAGAATGAGCTTGGACAGGTTTATTGTCTTGTCCGAGTTGATTTCACTGGACAGCTGCCATCCATCCATGCCGGGCATCAGGAGGTCAATCAGGACCAGGTCGAAAACCTTGTTTTCCGCGGCATTCTTCCTTAAATTTTTAAGGGCATCCTCGCCATTGGCGGCTTCCGTCACATAACAGCCCCAATACGAGAAATATTTTTTCAATATGAGACGCGATGTGGCATTATCATCCACCACGAGCACCCGGACGCTTTCGAAGGAATTCTTGTAATCCTGCTCCAGGTCCGAAGTGAGCATGGACTTCCTGAACCTGGCCGTGAACCAGAACGTCGCCCCTTTCCCCGGTTCACTCTCCACCCCTATCTCTCCCTGCATCAATTCGCACAGGCTCCTGGAAATGGAGAGGCCCAATCCCGTTCCGCCGAATTTTCTCGTTGTCGAACTGTCAGACTGGGAGAAGGACTTGAATAATTTTTCCTGGTTTTCTTTTGAAATCCCAATGCCGCTGTCTTTGACGGAGAATTTGATGACTACCTCCTCCGTGTCCTCCTGGTATTTCTCAACCCTTATGATTATCTCGCCCTTTTCGGTAAATTTAACGGCATTATTCACCAGGTTAACCAGGATTTGCCTCAGCCGGACGGGGTCACCGCGCACAATATCGGGAACGCTGGGAACAATATCACAAAGGACTTCCAGGTTTTTCTGGTGCGCCTTCAATATGACGATATCTACCGAATCTTCAATTACCTTGTAGATATCAAAGTCGATAATTTCAAGGTTCAATTTACCCGCTTCAATTTTCGTGAAATCCAGAATATCGTTTACCAAAGTCAACAGAACGTCCGCGGAGAACTGGATTTGTTTGACATATTCACTCTGTTCCTCATCCAGCCGCGTATCGGCGAGCAACTCCGACATTCCCACGATGGTATGAATGGGCGTCCTGATTTCATGGCTCATATTGGCAAGGAAAGTCGATTTTGCCGAAGTCGCCTTCTCGGCATTTTCCTTTGCCCGTTCGAGTTCATTCCGCTCCCGGACCTCCTCTGTTTCGTCCTTGATCAATCCGAAAGAAAATCGAAGCCGTTCCCCGCCATCATGAGCCGCAATAAATCCAATGCCGAGATTCCTGCACCCTTCTTCCGGGTGGCATTGGGTATCATATACGAATGAAGGATTTTCCCCGTTAAAAAAGGCGGATGATTCGGAAGTGAAACGGTCCCGCTCATCTTCCGGAAGCACATGGACAAACGGTTTTCCATGGATCTCCCTGTCCCGGCAGCCGAAAGCCTGTTCAAAGGCCGTATTGACGCGCACGAAATTGCCATTCCCATCAAGCAGGAACATACCATGAGGAACCTGCATAAAGACGGTATGGTAAGGGGACCTGAAAGTTGTGTAGTCAGTAAGGCGTGAAAGAAGCCTGTCGGCCTTGTCCAGAAGGGCCTTGCGGTTCAGGGCGAATTCCAGGGTGGCGCGGAATTGATCGGGCAAAATCCGCTCCTTTATCAGAAAATCCTGGGCCCCCGCCGCCAGTATGTCCCTTGCCAGGTTTTCATCATCCTCATTTAACAATGCAACTACCGGAATGGAGAGGGAACGGCTCAGGCTCTTCACCGTGTCCAGTTCCTCGCCTGCAAAAAGGTCCAGGTCGACCACCAGCGCATTTACATCCTCCTTCTGCATGATGTTCTGCGCTTTCTCCCTGTTATCAACAAATAAAAGGTTATAAGGTATACTCCTGAAGTCATCGGGCAGCACGTTTTTTCCAATAAACAGTATATTCATCAATACCTCTTAAAAACTCATTTTTAAAATTTCGGCAGCTTTCGCATGCAGCATTTTCGGGGTAATCGGTTTTATCAGATAACTTAAAATTCCGTATTTTTTCGCTTCAACAACGGTTTCCTTCCGTGAAAGGGCGGAAAGAACGACAACGGGCAGGTTCGCTTTCATCTGTTTCATTCGATGAAGCACCTCGAAACCGTTCATTACGGGCATCATCAAATCAATGAACAGCAGGTCGAACTGCTTTTTCGGAAGGTCTTCGAGAAAATTCCTGCCATTGGAATACGCGATCACATTGCAGCCGGTATCACCGAAGGCCGTTTTGACAAATTCCTGGATTACAACGTCATCATCAACAATGACAATCGTTGAATCGCAGGAAATACTGTAATCCGGTTTGCTTTCTTCCTCAAAGTGAAACTGTATGTCCTGGTTTTTCTCCGTCTTTACCTTTTTAGCGGCAAGGAGGTCCTGTTTGTACATTCTTTGTGACAGGAGACTCTGCTCCAGCACCTTGTTGTCCAGGAGACTGTCTATGGCCTTGTCAAGGTTATCCACCACTTCTATATTTGAAAAGTCCGTGTGACCTGCGATAATTTTTTTAATAAAGCCGAGTGACGTTAAAATCTTTACGGCCTTTTTGGGAGTATGGGTGGTTTCAATGATATTCCCGAGCAGTGCCAATACTTTCCTGTCCGAATCCTCTTCAACGTTAAGGTTTGACATGATGACCAGGGTCCTGGGCGCATAAATTTTATACAGCTTCATCAATTCGGCAATCTTGAATTTAAGGAGGTCTATTTTGTCCCAGTTCAGTCCCATGGCAATTTCAACAAAGAGGATATTATCATTGAAATGCGTTTCCATGATGGAAGGCGTGGCATCCATTTCGAATTTTATATTCAGTAATTCGCAAATGGCCTTGAAAAGGGCATCTATTTTAATGGGCTTTGTGAGAAATTTCTTCACCTTGTACTGTGATAAATCCATTATCTTTTTCTTGTCAAACTGGGCGGAGATCATTATCACCGGCACCCTTTTCAAGGACGTGCTTCCCATTTTTTCCTTCAGCAATTCCACGCTGCTTTTCCTGGAAAGCTCGTATTCCATAATGATAAGGTCCGGGGTTTCGGAGCGCATCTTGAGCATACCCTCCAGACCGTTGCTGGCTACATGGACAATCACATTGTTTTCTTCCATCTTTTTCTGTATGTAATTTTTTACAAAAGGCGATTCATCTATAACAAGTATTTTCATCATCACTCTCCATCAAGATTTCAGGGTATATCCTCTGTTCCTGAACAGGTCCAGGCAAACCTCTACTACATCAGGGTCATAGAGTATGTTTTTGTTCTTTTCAATTTCCTCAAGCGCGGCATCGATTCCCAACGTGGGTCTGTACGGCCTGTGGCTGGACATCGCCTCAATAACGTCAGCCACGGTGACTATCCGTGATTCGATGAGGATTTCATCCCCCGAAAGGCCAAGAGGATAACCGGAGCCGTTAATTTTTTCATGATGCTGATAAACGATTTGCGCCACCGGCCAGGGAAAATCTACATTCTTTAAAATATCATACCCTGCCTGGGGATGGACCTTGATGATGCTGAATTCCACATCTGTCAGACGGGACGGTTTAATCAGAATTTCCGTAGGCACCGCGATTTTCCCTATGTCGTGAATAGAGGCCGCCATCCGTATGCCTTCTGTTTTTTCATAGTCAAGGTTCATTCGGCCTGCTATCGTACGGGCCAGGTCGGAGACCCTCCTCTGGTGTCCGGCCGTATACGGGTCCCGGGTCTCTACGGTAAGACCCATCGCCTCAACCACGTTACCCATGACATACCTGAGCTTCCGGATGGAAAAAATGGCTTTCAGGGAAGCGCTTACCTGGAGGGTTAGATTCATAAAAATGAAATCTTCAAGGTCGACGGCATCAAAAACAATATACCCGGGCTGTTCATCCTGCACATGGAGTGATTCAACCAGTACGGAAAAAGCACCCTTTTCAGGCCATTTGCCGCCGGGTACAAGGTCCGCCGAATCGAATTCAGGATTGTCCATCCCTATGACCGTCTTTCCCTTGTTGTCAAAACCCATGATGATACGCGCCCTGGATGGGTCGGTACCGGCAAAGAGGGAAAGATAACAGAACCGTATACCGAACTGCGGTATGCGCTTTGTAAGAACACGAAGCATTTCATCCAGATCAAAAGTGGGATACACATCCCAGTTTGTCCAGCATAGCAGGCGGGAATGGTCAATTACCCTGTTTTTTCGGTCCCTGTCAAGCCGGGACAGAGAATCTTCGAACATTTTCCATGCATTGGTGAATATTTTTTCAAAAAAGGGAAGCCCTTTATTTTGTTTCTTTTCAAGGTATTTCACATACTGCCATAGCAGGACAAGAATATTTTCACCAATGCGGATATTCTCTTCGCTTTTCAACAGACCTGTCAGGAGGTCGTCTACCGACTGCAAAAACACCCCGGAAACTTCATTCGCCAGCTGTTTTTCAAAAGCGCCAAGTAAAACGCCCAGATGGCGGGCGGCTGAGTCCGTGTTATCCTCCTTGTTTATAATGCCGGTAATTTCACGGCTATACGATTTAAGCGGCGTATACTTTTCCCACGGGATATCGAACGTTTTTTTTTCAAGAAAATGCGTAACATCAAAAAGGGAACAACCGCATGAATTCCTTATGATTACATTACTCGGCATGCGAATCACGTCGGCGAGGGGCTCACCCTTTATCCGTTTAAGAACCGACTCCACGGCCTGGCACCCAATTGCGTATGAGGGATTTTTCGCGGTAGTTAAAAGGTATTTATGATAACCGGCGTTTTTTAAATCGTCAAAACCGATAATTGCCAGATCATTGGGCACGGCAATACCTGCGGACTGCAGGGTATCATAAAAACTGATTGCCATATTGTCATTCGCCGCGGCAATGGCGTCACAGGACAGGGTACCGCCCAGGATGCCTCTGCTGAAATCAATACAAAAACCGTCCGAACTCCAGTCGAAGTGGGGAGAAACCAGTTCATCATCCAGTTCCAGATTGTGTTTTTTTAATGCCGCCTTGTAACCTTCGAATCTTTCCCGTTCCTCCGTATGGTTCTCCGGTCCCCTTATGTAACAGATCCGTTTATGATTGTGTTTTGTTATCAAATGATCAACGGCGTTGAACATTCCGGAATAATTGTCGGCAAGGATACTCGGTACCCCGTCAATAATGAGTCCTATATTAACGAAAGGCAATCGCGAATTTCTTTCCAGTATGGCTCTTAACCCGTCCAGGCCCAGGAACAAACTGATGACACCTCCACAGAGAATCATACCGTCATATTTTTCCTGCGAAATAAGTTTTAAAAGACGGATTTCAGGTAAAGAGGTTTTTGGAGTTAAAATATAGGTTTTCAAAGAAAAAGTAACAAGGTTCACATCCGCTTTCCGGGCCGCATCACTGACCCCCTGCCACAAACTATAAGTATAATCACCCATAAAAGCATCGGAGATAAACCCGATTGTCGGCCGGTCTTTCTTTCTGGATTTAACGTTATTTATTTCTTCCATAATGTTAAAAGCCTATAAATGCCCTTTAAAACCTCCCGGCCCGTTCATATCAGGATAAAAACCGCCGCCAAAAACAACCTTTACTGAAAAGTATAGAAAGTGCCGATTATGAATTCAAGCGATTCTTTTATGCTGACTCCAAAATCCGGGTATTAACTTTGAAAAGTCCCTTTCCGCTTGAATTTTTTCAAAGGGTATCCAGATCAATTTCAATGATAAACGGGATTGTTGATTGACACCCCGGTACCGGTCAATGAGGTAAAATATCAATAAAATTTGAATTTACCCTAAAAAAAAATATGTTTTTTATCG
>JAFGKU010000109.1 GCA_016928415.1 Spirochaetales bacterium | reverse complement strand
GATTATATACAAAAAGAAAAAACTTTTAACGTTATTTTTTTATACAATTTTTATAAACATAACATGATCGGAAATAAAACCGGCAGAATTTCATGATGCGTGGCATATCAGGCAAACCGTCTCCTTAAGACCGGAGTAATTCCCGCTGTTCCCTAAATACAGATAGAACAATGACTTAGGAATTAGGTAAAAATCAGTTTACCCCAGAAATAATACAAAAAAGCCTGGCTATATATTAAGAAAACAAGGGAAGTAGAAAATATTGACCCCCCCAAAAAAACGGACATATCACTTATTAACAAAAAGTAAGAAGGCGATGTTTGCTCCTGGCAGCATAAAATTAGAGGAATTATAGAAAACAATACAGGTAAGATGTGCGCACTATCTGTATGTTTACCTTTTCTAAAAACTTTTCGGGCTATAGCTGTATGCTTTAAGGGTGGAGCGGGAATCACGGCGGCATCTTAAAAACGCTTTAGCGTTTTGGTGTCCCGTGTATAGGCAAGCGAAGCGAAGTAGAGCCGGGGTTTCTGCGCAACCCTCAAATGTCCTAAAAAGGCACAGCGCAAAAAACTCAGACCGATTTGTTACTTGAAAATAACCATATAATGCCCGAAAATGATTAAGTGGACCTAATTAGCCATTTGAACAGACAGGATGATTTTGGTATATTCAATTTCAAGGACCTTTAAAACGTTTACTTCAATCCGGGCAATACCTGAAAGCCCCTTTTGTTTAAAGGTTAATAATCAAAGGAGTGCCTGTTTAAGGCTCTTTTTAGAGGCGCCTTAATGAGAGGCTTTTATAGATTATGCTTATTCCATTTCTGATAGTTATTATTGCAGGTATCCTTCTCAGTCTGGCAATATTTTTTATCATAAATACTTTCATTGCTCCGCGAAAAATAGAACAGCTTATCGGATTATTCAATCAGGGCAAAATAGCAATGGTAATAAAAAACGCCAAAAAAATTATCGCCAAGGAATCACGCAATTACGGAGCTCATTATTACCTGGGATTAGCCTATCTAAAAGAAGAAAACATGGATATGGCCCTCGTTGAATTGAGAACGGTAAATCTCATAGGCATATTTGACAAGTATTGTCCGGAAATAGAATTCAGAAAGCAGATTGCTTCCCTGTTTATGCATTTCAACCAGATCGAGGAAGCACTAAAAGAGTATCTGGTTCTTATAAGGCTTCAACCGCGGGATGCGGAGCTTTATTACCAGGCGGGAGTCCTCTTTGAATTAAGACGAAGGAACGACATGGCGGTGAGTTATTTTGTTAAAACGCTTGAATTGGATAAAAACCACGCCGATGCCCATTTCAAACTCGGTGTGGCCTATTACAATCAAAAAAGAAGTATTGAAGCCAAAATCGAGCTTGAAACCGCCTTAAAATTGAATGCGGAAAACTATCAAGCCCATTATTATCTGGGCAGAATTGACAGTGAGTTCAAGGATTTCATCAACGCACTCAGGCATTATGAGGAAGCGATGAAAGATACGGAATTCAGGCCAAAAGCCCTGATTGAACGGGCAGCCTGCTATATGAACATGGGGAATTACGAAAAAGCCATTGCGGAATCCCAAAGGGCATTGAGCCTGATTGAGGATGAATCGAGTTCGGCCGCCCTTTTTGCCAGGTGGATAATGGGCGGCAGTTACGAGCAGACAAGGGATCTGGACCGGGCTATTGAACAATGGGAAAAAATATACGCCAAGCGCCCCTCTTTCAGGAACGTGGCGGAAAAACTGAGTCAATACCAGGAACTCCGTCTGGATGACAGGGTAAAGGATTACCTGACAGCCAATCATGATGAATTCGTGAGTATTTGCCAATCCGTTGTGCTTGGAATGGGACTGGAAATACGGGAAGCTACCGATATCCCCGGCGGGTGCCAAATTCTGGCCGTGGAGGCGGAGACCAAATGGAGGAATGCCAGAAAAATGCCCAAACTTGTCCGCTTTTACAGGATTTCGGATGTTATCAGGGATTCCACGGTTCGGGCTCTCCACGAACTCATAAAAAAAATGAATATTACAAGGGGAGTTATTTTTTCCAGCTCACTTTTTGCGAAATCGGCATACGAATATGCCGAAACACGGCCTATAGATCTTTTTAACCAGGAAAAGCTGCGGGAATTCCTGACAAACGCCAACATCGACTATCATCTGGTCCAAAATGCCTCCAAGCCTCCCGAGCAGCCGAATCCCCCCGACACCTTAAAATGAAAATACTCTGTGTGGCGGACCACGTCGACCCGCTTATTTACAGCACGAACATCCGGAAACGGTTTCAAGACGTGGACATCATCCTGGGAGCCGGTGATTTAAGGCTCAAATACTATGACTACATCGTCTCCAACCTGAATAAAAAATGCTTTTTCGTATTTGGGAATCACAGGCTGTCGGCTCTTGACTTATATAAAAAAAATTATAATCTTAATCCTTTCAAGGATGACCGTAACAGCGAAAAGGAATACCTGGGTGCGGGAATGCATATCGATGCCAAAGTCGTTTTTGAAAAAGGAATAATAATAGCGGGATTGGGCGGCAGCAGATGGTACAACGGACAGGAAAACCAGTATACGGAACTGGGTATGTTTTTAAAGATACTGAAACTGATACCGTTTCTTGTCTGGCACAGGATAGTCCATAAACGGTTCCTGGATGTCCTCCTCGCACATGCCGCGCCCTTTGAAATAAATGACAGGAGCGACCCGTGTCATAAAGGTTTCAAGGTGTTCCGCTGGTTTATGCGGGTGTTCAAACCGCGTTACCTCTTACACGGCCACATACACTTATACAATCAAAACGACATTAGAAGAACAAAATACTACAATACCATGGTGGTCAATGCATACAACCATGTATTGATCGATATAGAGGTGGAAAAAAAATGAATCAAGACATAGCGAAACTGGCGCAGGTGGATTTTGACAGGGCCCGCTTAAAGGAAATATTCGGTAAAATTTCATTTTTAATAAGCGACGATACAAACGAACCGTTATCCCTGGAGGATATCAAATCCATATTGAAACCTAAATCAAGTACTTACAAGGGCGTGAAGCCGGTCAAGGTTTCAAAAATCGTGGGAAGCGAAGGGAGGTACAAGGATTTCAACAGGATGTTCCTGCCCAAGCACACCCACTTAAGGGACCGGTGGGAAAGCGTCGACAAGGCGCATCATACAGCCGCGATTCTTCCTCCCGTGAACCTTTATGAAATCGGCGGCCTTTACTTTGTAAGGGACGGGAACCACAGGGTTTCCGTCGCCAAGCTCCAGAAGGTGGAATTCATCGATGCCGAGGTAACGGCACTTGATTCCGAGTTGAAATTAAATCCGGAGATGACCCGCAATGATATCAAGCAGGCCGTTATCGAGTTCGAAAAGCAGCAGTTTTACGAGGAAACCGAACTGTTAAAATTCAGGCCCGAATCGCAGTTCGATTTTACAGCCATCGGCCGGTATGACGAGATCATCCGGCATATACTCGGGCATAAATATTATATCAATCAGAATTATAAATATGAATTATCGTTTGAAACCGCGATGCTCAGCTGGTACGACAATGTGTTCATTCCCATCATAAATATAATAGAAAAGGAAGAAATACTCAGCCGTTTTCCGGGACGCACGGCAGCGGACCTTTATGTCTGGATCGTGAAGTGGTGGCATGAATTGAAGGGCCGGTACGGCGACGATTATCCGATCGAGCAGGTCGTCCTGGATTATTCGGAAAAATACGGGAAAGGGGGGTTACGAATTATTGGTGAATTCTTTAAAAAATTGCTGGTGAAGATATTCAAAGACTAAAGGGGGATTGGCTCAGCCGGTCAATACTTCCTGATAAAAATCCGGGCGGGAATAAACCCCGCCCGGATCCTGTTTATTAATCCTGGTATATATTCTCCGCTTTCACATAATAGAAAACCCGGTCGTCTTCCGTAAAGAAAACGCCGTCATCACCGGCAATATAATTATCCTGGCGGGTAAAAAATTTCGTTCCGTCGGCGAATGTCTGAAGAGCATATGAACTGATTTCATCGTCTTCGGTAAACCATGTGCCGTCAATGCCGGGCCCGATGTACATGGTCTGCTTAATCCAGCTTCCCCAATTATTATATTCACCTTCATATTCCCGTGTAAAATAACATCCGAACCAATCAGGAGACAATTCATCATCTTCATTGAACCAGATGCCGTCAGGTCCGGCTGATCCGTAATTGACACGTTTTATTTCATTGCCTTTTTCATCAAAGGTACAGTCGTAATATCCAATCATAGTATCATCATCTGTAAACCAGACCCCGTCAAGTCCCGGGTCACCATATATCCTGTGCAGATTGGCCGGGTCCTGTCCCCAGTCTTCCCAATGGTCAACAATATCATCGGTGGTAAACCAGACACCGTCAGGCCCCGGGCCGGTTTGAAAGGAACCATATGTATCAGACCTTGCCCACCACCAGCCAAAGGGGACCTGTTCACTCTCGTTCCAGATTCCGTCAGGCGTGGGATCATAAAAATGCCTGGTATTGGAAGAATAGTAATTCAAATAATGGTTTTCGCAATAGCCGATTTTCACGTCATCTTCGTTATCGGGAATACCGTCTATTCCCGTATCGTAAACACTCTGCTTTGCAACTTCGGGATAATAAGAATCCGTGTAAACCACGTCAAAGGCAAAAATAGAATAACCGAAATCATCCGCCGTGTTGCTGCCGACAGGCATCACCTGTGCTTTTACCGACGCGGTCACGTTTTGAATCACTTCGAATTCAATGGGCAATGGATTATCAACGTATTCGGCTAAAGCGGAACCCTCCATCGGTGAAGCGAACAGTACCTTATTTCCGGAATCGACAACAAAAAACTTGGTCAGGTTGTACGTTCCCAATGCCAGGCTTAATGATTCACTTATGTATTGACCGTTCAGGTTGTACAGGTCAAGCCTGTAGCTGTCATAAACCATTTCTTCGGTTACCGCATCCTGGATGCTTATGATAACTCCATCGACATTTTCCAATGGACTCCTGCTGTTATCACGTACTTCGCTGATAAAATTGATCCTTCCGCTGAGAGCGGAATTCGGCGACGAAAAATCGCAGCCGAAAATGACTGCCAGTGAAAGTACGAGTAAAATAATTTTTTTCATTTATTTCTCCTTGTTCCTTTTAAAATCTTAACCCCGTAATTAATAAAGCAAGAATTGTGCCACAAAGCGGCTAAACAGCTCAATTGTTTAATTTAAGCGGAATATAACAAAAAAACTCATAAACAGCAATATAAGAGACATGATAACTACAGAAAAAATGAATAATACCGGCAACTTTAGTTGCAGACATTTCAACCAAAGTTGCCGCGCAATAAAAAGTTTAAAATGATACAATTTATTTCTTTAAACAGACGTACACCGTAACAGGCGGCATTTCTTCTGATTTATGTTCAATTTTAAATCCGGTAAGTTCCAGCATTTTTTCAAGAATCCAGTACCAGGTGCTGAATTCTTCTTTATATATGAACGGATGCTTCCTGCATCATCTTACCGCCGGACATCTGATTCATTGCTGATAGCCATTTATCCAGGGCCTTTTCATGGTTTTCAACAGGGAAAGAAAAAACAACGTCCAGAAGAAAAAACCTGCCGCCGGCCTTCAGCATGCCGTTCATCCGCTTCAATGCAACCAGCTTCCAGAAATCGGGCAAAAGATAAAGGGCGGCCGTGGAAACAATGGCATCCGCCGCTTCCGCATCCCATGTCGATGAGAAAGCTGTTCTCATCGAGGGCGACGGCATTGATTATCCGCTCAGCCTACTCCTCATAGTTGCGGGATGTTGTGCGCTGATTGTCATAATCCGCAAACACCTCGGTGCCGGAATAATCCACGCCGCCGTGTTTTTTTTCATCAAAATACCATTCGGGTGCTGATTTCATAACCGGAAATCTCCTTATTACATATTCTTGTCAACTAATGCATTTTATCAATAATACGGGAATCTTATCAATACGCATACCGGAATATACAGGCAAACCCACCCGAGACTGCGTGCTTAAGCCGGCATAGTCCATTTCACCGAATTTCGACGTACAGAATATCCGGAATTAATGATAGAAATTTTTATTAATCCGATTTACAATTTATAAGGAGAATAAACAATTTACAGCAGGAAAGAAAAATGAAGGCTGTGAAGGAAAATACGGCATTCCGGTTAAGAAATTTTTTCAGACGTCTGTGGGACATTCTCACCAAAACGAGGATTCCGGAAACAATAATAGGGGACCATTTCAACTCACGCTTGCTTGCCTTCCTGCTCATTATACTTTTCTCCGGTTTCCTTTTTGTCGATGTGTATAAATCCCTGAATGTCAGCGGATACAAGGTCCCCTGGATGGGATACCTGATCCTGCTGTCGGCCTATCTCATAAACAGGTTTCTATCTTACAGAACAGCGGCAATAATAACCAGCCTGATGTTTCCCTTTGTCCTTATTTCCCAGCTTATCATTAATCCGAGCACAAACAACATACAATCCCTGGTTTACCTGGCACTCGGCATCATTCTGGCATCCATTTTATTGAAACAGCTGGAATTCATCATTTTTTCCGTAGTAATTGAAGTAATTCTATTGATAATACCTTTTACCGGCATAATTCCGGACAATCTGGCCAACCAGCTCGTCACGCCCGCCATGATATGTCTTTTTACCATAATATTATCCCAGGTGCTCAGGTCACAACTGAAAATCATTGAAAAGCGAAGACGACAACGGATCGAAAAAAGCGAAAAACGTTTCAGGGACCTGGTGGAATCCACTAGCGACTGGATATGGGAAATTGACCCTGAAGGCAATTACACATACTCAAGCCCCCAGGTAAAAGAGATACTGGGATACGACCCCGAAGAAATAATCGGAAAATCTTTTTTTGATTTTATGCCGGAGGATGAAACAAGCCAGATCAGGGAATTATTCAACAGTCTCGTCACGGCCCGGGCGCCGATCAGGCATCTTCGCACCCGCAACCTGGATAAAAACGGGCGGGAAGTAATTCTGGAAACGAGCGGTATGCCGATTATAGACAATCTGGGTAACTTTACCGGATACAGGGGTATAGACCGCGATATCTCGGAAAAGGACAGGATCGAGTCCAGGCTCAAGGAAAGTGAAAGGCGCTACAGACTGTTCATATCCAACTTTCAGGGGATTGCCTATGAAAGGAATCTCTCCAGTAACACATTAACCCTGTTCGACGGTTCAGTTAAAAACATAAGCGGATATCCACGGGACCGGTTTCTGAACGGGACTATTTTCTGGAAAGACCTGGTGCATGAACCGGACAAACATCTGATAAAAGAAGCTGAGGAAAAACTGGAAAATTCCGATGATCACATTTCAGAAATTGAATACCGCATTGTACATTCGGATAATACTATACGCTGGATAAAGGATATCTGTACCGTGGTGGAAGATACACCCACAAACTCCAGGCTGATCCAGGGAGTGCTGTTCGATATTACGGATAATAAATTATACCATGAAAAAATGAGGCAATCCGAGAAAATCGAGGCAATCGGGCTGCTGGCAGGCGGTGTCGCCCACGATTTCAACAATCAGCTTACAGGGATTATAGGATATGGAGACCTTCTTAAGATAGAATTGACGGACTCCCCCAGGTTGAAAAATTATGCTGATGCCATTATCCGGTCGGCCAGTCACGCGGCAGACCTTACGGACAAACTGCTTGCCTTTGCCCGGAAAGGAAGATACCAGTCCGTCGGGATCGATATCCATGAGATCATAAATCAGGTAATTGATCTCCTCAAACATACAATAAACCGGAACATAGAAATAAAGCGGAAGTTAAAAGCCCTTAATCCCATGATAAAAGGTGACCCTTCCCGGATTCAAAACGCGATTCTCAATATTGCCCTTAATTCCAGAGATGCTTTGCCGGAAGGAGGGACGATGGAATTCGCCACGGAATCAGTCAGCCTGGACAAGGATTACTGCGACAAGTCCCCTTTTGAAATATCACCCGGCAATCATATTAAAATCAGCATTTCCGATAATGGACTGGGGATGGATTTAAAAATCCAATCACATATCTTTGAACCGTTTTTCACGACAAAGGAACAGGGAAAGGGTACCGGCATGGGGCTTCCTGCCGTATACGGTACGGTAAAAAATCATAAGGGCGCCATCCAGGTCCACTCGGAAAAAAACATCGGAACGACCTTCACAATTTATCTGCCGTGTTTGGACCAGGTACAAAACATACAATCCTTATCACATCCTGAGGATCGGAAAAAAAATCCATACTGCTGTAAAATATTGATCGTGGATGATGAACCGGAGGTCCTGGCCATAACATATGCCATTCTTGAAAGCGCGGGGCATGAAGTGATTCAAGCCTCAAACGGCGATGAAGCAACCGCCATTTATAAAAGGGAATGGAGGAATATAGACCTGATAATCCTTGATATGGTCATGCCGGTAAAAGGAGGAAAGGAAACCTTCCATGAGTTGAAAAAGATAAACCCGGACGTAAAGGTCCTTTTATCATCCGGATATTCGCTGAATGAAGATACACAGCAACTCCTGGACAGGGGAGCATCGGGATTCCTGCAGAAGCCTTTCCGTCTTGCGGATTTGGAAAAGAAAATTACAGAAATACTGTAAAAAAAATTTTTTTATTGAGGGGGTAAAGTCAGGGCGGTCTTTACCCGTTGCGATTAACTAAAGAGTTCCGGACTCAATTTAAAAAGCCTCTAAATCTGCCTTTAAATCTGCCCAAAGATTTGTACCATTTTTTAAAGATTCCTTGATTAAATATGAATTCCCGTCTCAACCGGATATGTTAAAATTCAGATTGGCATATAATACGTGTTTGCCCGGATTTCATTCCCGGCGGAAGGAGGTGATAAACAAACAACTTTTATCTGGAATTAAAAAGAAGGGAGATATTTAAATGCAAAAAGATATGAATTTAAAGTTAAAGTCAATTGCCTTGATTTTATGCCTCTTCGCTTTTTCAGCCATGATCTGGTCACAGGATTATTACAGAATCAGGAACAATTGGCAGGGAACGTACCTGTACGAAAGCGGTGACCAGGTTCTTTACGGCAATCCCGCCGCGAATGATACTTCTTCCCAATGGAGCCTGGAAGATGTAGACGGGACCTGGACAAGAATAAGAAACAGGTCCACGGGCCAGTACATGAACATCGAAAGCCAGCTTGATTGGGTGGAATGTACTTCCACAGACACGGGATGGTGGAGTGCGCAATGGGAACTGGTAGCGATTGACGGTACCTGGGTAAACCTGAGAAACCGGTGGTATACCGACAGGTTCATCCATATCGAAAACCTAAACGGATGGGCGGAATGCTGGGTAATCGATACGGTCTGGACAAGCGCTCATTGGTCATTCGTAACAGTAAGCGGAACGGCGACATCTACACCTACACCCGCTCCCGCGAACACCCCCACACCCACCACCCCCCCATCAGGCGGTCTGCCCGCACCCTGGGCAAACAGCGATGTCGGATCGGTCGGTGCAGCAGGGAGCTGCACTTATTCCAACGGCGTATTTACCGTCGAAGGCTCGGGCGCCGATATCTGGAATTCCGCCGACGAATTTCAATACGTCCATCAACAGGTATCCGGAGATGTAACCGTCACGGCGCGGGTTACCTCCGTAGAAAACACAAATTCATGGGCAAAGTCCGGCGTCATGATCCGCGAAACACTAACCAACAGCTCGACCCACGCTTACATGGCCTTCACGGCGGGTAACGGTCCCGCTTTTCAAAGGAGGACAACCACCGGCGGTTCATCCGCCCATACGGCCGGCTCTGGAAGTGCGCCCATTTACGTCCGGGTAACGCGAAGCGGTAATTCGTTTACCGGCTACACCTCTACAAACGGAACGTCCTGGACCCAGGTGGGAAACGTAAGCATTTCAATGTCAACAATCGTATACGCCGGGCTTGCCGTTACGAGCCACAGCGACGGTACGCTCTGCACGGCGGTTCTGGACAATGTTTCCGTAACTGGGGCTAATGTTTCAACGGCGACACCCGCTCCGGCAAATACAAATTCACCGGCACAAACCGCGGCGTCCACTGCCACGCCGACAAGAACCCCGGCATCAACCGTCACGCCAACACAGACAACGGCGGGCACATCCTCACCGACAAGCCCCCAGACGCAGTTTGACCGGACGGACCCGGGTGGAACGATAACCGCGGAATACAACGATTCGCCCTCCGGGGAAGAAATGGACAAGGCGTTTGACAACCTTTCCAGCACAAAGTACCTGACCTTCCATTCATCGGGATGGATCCAGTTCCGGTTTTCCGGCGGAAATACTTATACCATAAACAGCTATACCATAACTTCGGCTAATGACGCCCCTGAAAGGGACCCTTTAAGCTGGACGGTTTATGGATCCAATAACGGAAGCACCTGGACAGCCATCGATTCAAGAAGCGGTCAGGATTTCGCCAACCGGTTTCAGACCAATTCCTATACCTGCAGCAATTCTAACCCCTATGGTTATATCCGGCTCGATTTCAACAACAACAGCGGCAGCATCCTGCAGTTTGCGGAAATAGAATTGTTCGGCAATCCGGGCGGTACGGTTACTCCAGCCAATACGGCGACACCGACGGCAACAACGGCCAATACCTCTACACCGACGCCGACGGATCCTTCTTCCAACCAGAGCCCCTATCTCGGGAGCCCGTCGGCGATTAACAACGGAGCCGTCATCCAGGCGGAGAATTACGACGAAGGCGGTTCAAACATTGCCTGCTATGATACTACCTCCGGCAACACGGGCGGCGCCTACAGGAGCGATGACGTGGACCTGGAATCCTGCGGCGATTCAGGCGGCGGCTACAACGTCGGCTGGATAATTGAAGGTGAATGGCTCGAATATACCGTAAACGTTACCGGTGGAACTTATAACGTGACGGCGCGCGTGGCATCGGCAGGTTCAACAATCGGCGATTTACGGATGCTGCTCGACGGTTCAAGCCTGGGCACATTCTCAGTCGGGAGTACGGGTGCCTGGCAGACCTACACCAGCATTACCTTGAATAACATAACATTCACGGGTGGCAACAATAAAATATTCCGCCTGGAAGCGATAAACGGCGGCGACTTCAACATAAATTATTTAAGTTTTACCTCTTCGGGCACATCAACCACTTCAACGCCGACACGCACGGCGGCGGCATCGACGTCGACGCCGACACCCACGTCGATAACTTCCGGAAGGGGCGCTACCGTGCCCTGGACGGAGTATGAAGCGGAAAATTGTTCGACAAACGGAACCGTGCTGGGCCCGTCGGCAACACGCGGAGACATTCCCGCCGAAGCCCAGGGCAGAATGTGCGTCCGTCTGGACGCCAACGGGGAATACGTTCAATTCACATCGTCAAACAGCGCCAATGCCATAGTAATAAGATACTGCATGCCAGACTCATCAGGTGGCGGCGGTATAGACGCTACATTGAGTTTGTACGTAAACGGTTCGGAAAGGACAAACCTGAATCTGACCTCAAGGTATGCCTGGATCTACGAGCCGTGGCCATGGACAAATACGCCAGGTGGTACGTCGCATAAAATGTTCGACGAGACAAGGGCATTACTCGGATTCACCATAACCAGCGGTGATACCGTCAGACTCCAGAAGGATTCAGGGGACACCGCTGCTTATTATATAATTGACCTGGTAGATCTGCTGACCGTGGGAAGCCCCATCTCAAAACCTTCCGGATACATATCCGTAACGGATTACGGGGCTGTACCGAACGATAACGGGGATGATTTCGCCGGCTTCGATTCATGCATCAGCACGGCCTACAATACCGGCCAGGGCGTGTGGATACCGGAAGGCAACTATATCATAAACACCGAAACCATGATCGGCGTGCCCGGCAACGTATCGATGAGGGGCGCCGGAATGTGGTATTCCGTTTTAGGCGGGAAATATCCCAATTTCTACATTACGGGCAGCAACGTAACATTCAGGGATTTCGCGGTGATGGGAACCTCGACATTCAGGGAGGATTCACTTCCCGCATCCTTTATAAACGGTCCTATTGGAAGCGGTTCGGTCATAGAAAATATATGGATACAGCATATGAAATGCGCCGGATGGCCCGAAGGCGCCAATGGATTGACAATCAGAAACTGCTTTGTGAAGGACCTGTACGCTGACGGATTCAACCTGTATAACGGGACGAGTAATACGGTGATAGAGAACTGCCACATAAGGGGAACGGGCGACGATTCCATTGCCATGTGGACAAGCACCTCGCAGGGCAGCAACAACATAATAAGGAAAAACACGGTTGTCATGCCCATTTTGGCCAATGCAGTCGCCCTCTATGGCGGATACAATACCCTGGTTGAGGACAACGTGATGATGGGAACGATGATTAATGGCGGGGGGGTGCTTATCTCCTCCAACTTCACCTCCCAGCCGTTTTCCGGGACTACGACCGTAAGACGGAACACGATCATCAGCGGAGGGGGCAACAGCGACTGGGGAAGCCCGACGGGCGGAATACGGATATGGGCCTGCGAACAGAACATAAGCGGGCTGTATATATCCGAGAACGACATCCTGAATTCCGCAACTGCGGGGATAACCATCTGCGGACCTTTCGCCATCTCCAACTCGATATTCTCGAACATAACGATAAACGGAGCGGGCACTTACGGGATCTACGTGGAAGCGACTTCCCAGGGTTCGATGACCTTTGAATATGTGACCGTTTCCGGGGCGTCAAGCGGCAGTCTGCGGAATGACGCCGGTGCTTTCACGATCATAAGGGGTTCGGGAAACAGCGGTTGGTAAATTCGAAAACACACTTAATGAAAGGATGACCTCCGAAGGGGCTGCCTGAAAAAAGTCGGCCCCTTCAATAATAAAACATACAATATGACAAAGAATGTAAAAATTTATAATGAACCCGGAATATATGATAAAAGTTCGGTATATTCGGTAACAATAAACAACGACGAAGTTCCCGTTGTTGAATTTCACCCTTCCGACAACCTGGTAAAATCGTTTTTTGAACAGCATAACGACGATATGCCGCCGGACCGGAATTTTATCTGGAAAACCCACTATGCCCGTTTTTCGTTTACAGGAACAATTACTGTTACCATCCATATAAAAACCGCTATTAAATCATTCAGTATCTTACCGTCAAAACACGGAATATCCGGAATAACAAACGGGTCATCCCTCGCTTTCGAGATTTCCTCATACAAATACCTTGTCATAACAATCAATGACTTGGAAAATCTCATTCTGCTTGCCGATCCATTGGAAATAAATCCGCCCGGTCTGCAAGATGCTGACGTCGTGAACATACTGGACTACGGTGTGGATAATAATAATAATTCAGAAAATACCGCCCTTATACAGAAGGCGATCGACGAAATATCCAAAAATCCCGCCAAGTCCATCCTGTATTTTCCGGACGGTGTCTATAAAACAGCGACTCTCCATATAAAGGACGACGTTCAGCTTTATTTAAGCGGCGGCGCCGTTCTCCGTTCCACCGGCAGAAAAGAGGATTACCCTGAGTATGACCCCGAAAAATCCTGTATTGATTCGTTTTTCATCAAATCGGCCGGGGCGGTCAGGTGGAAAATCTTCGGTCGCGGCGTGATTGACCCATGGGCCTTAAGCACAACCGACGGCCGCAGGGTAAAAAAAGTCTGGGACCTGTCCCTCAAGCTTTTCGGGATCTGGGCGGACCGGGCCGACTCGGCGTCTGTGGAAGGGGTGCTGATCAGGGAAGCGACGGCGTGGGCTGTAAACTTCAACAGGTCGTCCAACATACATATCAGGCATACCAAAACCTTAAGCTTCCCCCTCCTTGTGCATTCGGATGGCATCCACCTGGCAGGATGCCACAACGCATTGGTCGAAGACTGTTTCACCCACTCCGGAGATGACGCTTTCGTGGTAACACCAAGGCATGAAAAATCGGATAATCACAACATCATTTTCAGGAACTGCGTCGCTGGATGGGTCAACACGAACATGATCCGCATTGGATGGTGGCCGCATTCGGACACATACGATGTCCGGTTTACCCATATATACGGATGCAAAGTCCATTCCGGCATAAGCATCTGTATTTATGAAAACCAGTCCTTTGATGTTCACGGCGTTCATTTATCCGATATCAGTATAGATGAATTCATTCCTGAAACCCTGGATATCGTCCACGGCTGGGAACCAATGTGTCCCCTTAATATATGGATCCGTTCCATCGGCTTCGGCAATCCCATTGCCAATATCCGTGATATCGAAATAATCCGTTTTTCAAGTCCTGAAGCCAGGGGTCTTTCCACATTCTTCGGGGCGACAAACAGGTCACGAATTTACGGTTTCAGTCCTGGAAGCATGGTAAGGAATGTCACCTTTACGGACACGCACATTGGCGGCCGGCTTATTCTAAATGAAAATGCCAGGGAAAACGGCATCAATGTCAATGAATTTGTTTCCAATATAAATTTTGTTCAATCAGGAAAACCAATGACCCGGTGGCCGGAAGCATATCCCGATGACAAATATGTAACCATTATCAGTAAAACTAAAAACCGTTTTCTATCTGATTCAGGCCATGAGTACACCCGTCTCAGTACGAATTCAGGAATAGCCTCTGACTGGACTTTTGAAGAAATTCCAGGGGACAGGGTAAAATTCATAAAAAACAGAAAAACGGGACGCTATCTTAAACTGCCGGAAAAATGCCTGGATAACCATTTATTTGAACTCGTTGATTCGTGCCTGAAAGAGAGCCTGATGGATAACAGCCTGGCCCATTGGAAAACAGAATTTGCCGATGGTTTACGAAAGATCAGGAACGTCAATGCCGATTGTGACGGATTATTTTGCCTACTGACATAAAACATGATATGTACCAGTTTTAGACAAAATCTCCTTATAAAATCTAAGATTTGTTCTATTTTTTAAAGATTATTGAATTTAATAAAAATTCGTCCAAATCTTATTTATGATAATATTGCTTTAAATCATATAAAACAGAATGTTTATTGATTTAAAAAGGGAATTTTTAAAATAAAAAAGGAGTTATGACATGAAAAAACTAACCAAAGCATTCATCTTTACGGCACTTATAATGCTGCTGTTTCTTGTTTCTGCCTGCGGACCCTCAGGACAAATGTCAGGAGGGCCGATTACTTTAAAACTGTGGCATCCGTTCAGTGAGGCGGAAAATAAGAAAATAACGGAAATTCTGGCACGTTATGAGGAGAAAAATCCGAACATCAAACTCGAAATTCTGCAAATCCCGTTCAACGAGCTTGCGGATAAGACCAATCTTGCCATCGACAGCGGAGATACCCCGGATGTCCTTTTCGGCGTGCATGACGGTGTGGGTACTTACGGGACCAAGGACGGCATTGAGCCGATGCGGGATTATATAGACGATTTTGATACGCGGTACATGGCAAGCGCCATAGAGGCCGTCAAGTATAAAGGCGTTCCAATGGCGGCCCCCATTACGGTGGAATGTCCCGTCCTGATCTACAATACGGATATGGTGAAAAATCCCCCGAAAACCCTGGATGAACTGCTTGCCATTGCGAGGGAAAATACAAAGGACGATACCTACGGCTTTGTCATGGACATAACCAACTATTATTTTACCTACGGTTTTTTAACAGCCTTCGGAGGTACCGTTTTCAAAAACAATGATTTGTTGCTGGCAAAACCGTCATTCAACACACAAGGGACAACGGCATTCCTTAAATTTATGGGTGAAATCAGAAACAAATATAAAATCATTCCGAACGAAGTGGACTACAATACGATGATGGCATTGTTCACCGAAGGAAAGGCCGCTTTTATGATCAATGGCCCCTGGTGCTTCGGAGACCTTGACGGGGAGACCTCAAAGGTAAAGGGAAAATGGAAAATCGCCAATTATCCGGACGGCACCCGGACAGCACAACCGTTCATGGGAGTAAAGGTCATTTACATACCCAAAGCGGCAAAGCATAAAAAGGAAGCGGCGGATTGCATTAAATACCTGACATCAAAGGATATCATGGAGGAATTCAATGCCTCCATAGGCTGGGTTCCCGCCATCAGCAACGCCGAAATTTCATCGGACTGGAAAGCCAATGGAATAATGCAGCAGGCAAAAAACGCCTACCCCATTCCGAATATACCGGCAATGGGAGCCATCTGGGATAACGGCAAGGAAGGACTGAACAGGGTCATCATCAATGAAGAAGATCCTTTGGTCGTGGTCAAGGAAATACAGGTAAAAATGGATGACAAGTTGAAAGAAATACTGAATTTATAATATAAGCACCTCTAAAAACCACCTTTTAGGGCAGCTATAAATCGCTACTGCGATTTTGGGTTTTGAGCGGGTTAAAATCGCTACTGCGATTTTGGGTTTTG
>JAFGKU010000108.1 GCA_016928415.1 Spirochaetales bacterium | reverse complement strand
TGGTACCGAGAAAATATCGAAAATGGACTGCTGGAAAATTGAAGCAACCCCCAAGAGTGAGGTAATTTCAAGAAAAAGCGGGTACTCCAAACGGATCCTTTTTGTATTAAAAAATTTATTCATGACAGTGAAAATTGAGTTCTACGACAAACGAAAAGTACACGTAAAGACATTGGTTGTCAGTAAATTGAATAAAATCGATAAAAATCGGTACAGACCCGACAAGTCAATAATGATAAACCACACAACCGGCCACAGAACAGAATTGCAGGTAACAAATCGTGAAATTGATGTGATCATTAACAGCGATTACTTTCACGAACGGTTCATCACATCGAACAGGCACATGCAATAATGCCCGGCAACAGCGTTGATTCCTGAAATGGTAAAAACATGCGCAGAGTAATTGAATTCGGACAAACACATCCCCTCTTCGTCATCCTATTAATCATTGCAGGGTCTGCCCTGTCCATCATTTTTCTGCCGAACATCTGGATCGACTCTTCCTCTGAATCGTTGATGATGGTTATGGACCCCGATCTCGATTATTACAATGAAACGATAAAAATTTTCGGTTCTGATACGCTTATGATCGTATATGTGAAGGATAAGAATCTTTTTACTGCACGTAAACTCGCCGTTCTGGATAAACTTGTGGCAAAATTGGGCAACGATGAATTTGTACCCGGCGTGCAGCGGATTGAAAGCCTTTATTCCGTAAACAATTTGAAGAATGAAGCCGGGGAAATAGACAATTCACCGCTCATGGAATACCCTCCGGAAAGTGATGCTGAAGCTAAATCCATTATGGAAAAAGCCCTGGAAAATCCCATACTTGTACATAACCTTATATCCGCAGACGGCACGGCTACCGTAATCAACATGTACCTCAAGGCATCTGAAAGGAATGACCGTGATGCCGCGGCAGCAACAGCAAAGGGTGTAAATAATGTTATAAAAAGCAAACTGGATGAAACCGATCCCGCATCAAATACCTATACAGATGAGTTTGACCGGATTTTTGAAATAGGCAGCCCTTATGTCAGGAATACCCTCACATCATTAATCATGAGTGATATGGGAAGCTTTATCCCATTGTCCATTGTTGTACTTATGATAAGGCTGATAATAACAATGGGTTCTATTAACGGGGCAATCCTCCCGCTCCTTACCTCTTCGATAAGCATTCTCTTCACCCTCGGATTTATGGGTGCCTTTAATCTCCCTTTCAATATACTTACCTTTATCATCTCCATCCTGGTCATTGTAATCGGGTCCACGGAGGACGTACACATTCTCTCCGAATATACGGAAGGACTAAACCGTGAAGGCAGCCGGAAACTGGCCATAAAATTCATGGCACGGACAATCGGTACATCTGTATTTCTAACGGCGGTTACGACATTTCTCGGATTCCTATCAATTGCCATCAACAGGGTAACTGTTTTGGTTCAATTCGGCCTTATTGCCGGATTCGCCCTTCTTGTCAACCCTCTCATCACTTTCCTTTTATCTCCGGTTTACCTGCGTTTTTTTGGTAAAAAAACACCTGATAAAAGGGAAAAGAAAGTGTCTTTTCTGACACGCGTTATGAATAAAATTACCGGCATACTGTTGGGAGTAATCAATAAATATAAAAAAATCGTGGTTATCACATTTATAGCCGGTGCACTCGTCATCGGGCTGTTCTTTATTTTCATAAATATAGATAACGATTATATCGGTTACTTTAAAAAAGATTCGGAACTTATTCAACGTATGCAAACCATGCACATCGAGCTTTCCGGGACCCCTACTTTTTTCATCCGCATATCATTTAAAAAACAAGAAGAGAATCGGGATGCGGATGAATACATCGCCATCGGAGAAACATCTGCCGATGATTCCTTAGATGAAGACCCTCTTTTGATTATTGATGATTCTTCTTACAGTGCGGAACCGGTTAATGAAGACGTTGAATCCGGTTACGGGATACCCGGGGAACCCGGAAAGGTTTTCCAGAACCCGAAATACATGCAATTACTTAACGACATCCAGTTGAAACTTGATAAAGATTACGAGTTTGACAAAACCATTTCCATTGCCGATTATATACGCTTGGTTCACAAGGAGTTTAATGCAGGACTCCGGGGAGATTTCGATACGATTCCTGACCCGGATGATCCCTCGTCACCTTTTCTTATTGCCCAATATGCCCAGCTCCTCACATATGATGAAATTTCTTCCTATATAACATCTGATTGGAGTGAAGCGAATATAATAGTCCGGCATAACATCACCTCTTCAGATGCGATCGGGAGAGTCATAAAAAAACTTGATAAAGATTTAAACGAGATACTGGGTAAATGCGACCCTGACCTTTCCTTCAAGATAACCGGTGAAAATATTCTGTACAATAAAGCGGCCGATTCCATTGCCGCAAGTCAAGTGAGTAGTCTCGGGCTGCTTCTGCTCATTATCCTGATCATAATGTCTATATTGTTTACAAACATCAAGGCGGGTCTTCTGGCCCTCATTCCGAACATACTCCCCGTGGCCATTTTGTTCGGGGTGATGGGCATTTTTTCCATTCCCTTGAACATCGGGACTTGCATGGTGGCTGCTGTTGCCATAGGGATCTCGGTGGATGATACCATCCATTTTATGACCAGGTTTAACAGGGAAATGCGTGAATTACAGGATAAAAACAAGGCTGTCGAAGCTGTTATACACTCGGAGTTGAAGCCTATAATGTCAACATCCATCGCCTTGGCCCTTGGTTTTTTCATTCTTTCACTATCCAGTCTTGTTCCGATTATCTATTTCGGAATTCTTACCGCCGTTGTCATGATATGCGCCCTCCTTGCCGATCTTTTAATAACCCCTGTTCTTCTTACTTCCTTCCAGGTCATCAACATCACCGACATAACTAATCTCAAACTGGCAAATGAACTTAAAACCGCACCTCTTTTTAAGGGAATGAGCATGTATCAAATTAAGAAGTTCACGCTCATGGGAAAGGTGGTAAAACGTGAAACCGGGGATTATGTCATAAAAGAGGGGGATACTGACCAGAAAATGTATATACTGTTATCCGGCAAGGTAAAGGTTCACCGGGTTGACCCGGAAATAAATAAAACACTTTTTCTGGACACATTCGGCGTGGGGGATGTTTTTGGGGAAATTTCCCTGTTGCGCAAGGCACCACGGTCTGCCAATATTGTAGCGCTGGAACCCGTATCGTATCTCGAGATCGACTGGGAAGGATTAAAACGGATACGAAAATCATCCCGGTCAATTTCACTTGTTTTATACCTTAACTTATCACGGATATTGAGCACACGGCTTGTCCACACGACGGATATGCTGGAAAAAAGTAAACTCTATTGTCAGTAAACATAATTTCCGTTAAGGCAAAAGCATCGTTTGAGACAAATTCAATAAAGAGTGGAGGCATTATGGTAAAAATAATGGTATGGTTGATATTTTTCTATTTATTAAGCGCCATAATTCCAGCAACCCTTTTTTCCGAAAATGATCTGGAAATAGAAATAATCGATGAAAATGAAAATACGGAAGAAGAATCGCAGCCGATCATAAATGATGAAGCAAATTCATCACAAAATATTTTAGAAAAATTTTTTCAAAGCGGAAAGGGACAAATGAGGACAAAATATTCCTGGTTTTTTAACGCCTTGAATGTACCTTCGGGAGCGGACCCCGAACCGGACAGCCAGGCCCATATCATTGATCAATATCTCACTTATTCTTTTTTTCTTGAGGAGGGCCTTTTCCGGTTTGATTTTTCCACATATCTTGCCCTCGGCAATCAGAAGTACATGTATTCATCGAGGTTCCAGGACATAAACACCTGGGCTATTTCAGACGTATTGCAGGACTCGGATAACAGGCGTCACTATTTTGATATAGATGAGTGTTATATAAGTCTGTTTTTCCCGGCATGCGATTTCATAATCGGAAAAAAGATTTTTACCAACTCTCTTTCTTCCATTTATTCTCCTGCAGACATATATAAGGCGGTAGATACCCATGACCCTTTTGATCCGCGTGAACTCGGCAGAATCCAGGCCATGACCAATATGTATGCCGGTGACTTCACTTTTTCCCTCATTATCTGGCCATATTACCAGGGAGGCAAAGAATTCGGCCTGTTATCCCGATGGGGATATTATTGGGCCCTGGAGGAGATAGCGAAGGGGAACATGACAAGCGATATGCTCACCTATGATGAAAGAATATATCCCGAAATCAAGTTTGAAAACATGAGCTGCCTGATGAAAATGAAAGGAACTTTGACGGGTTGGGATTTTTTCTTAACCGCCTTTCATGGACTTGCGGGCAATACCGTTTCGCATATTTTAACGACAATACCCGTTGTCATAAAGGAACCGGAAGTTGTACCTGTTTTCCAGATTACAGGAGGTTTCGCAACGACAATCGGGAAATTGGAATTCCATGCGGAAGCATTTTATAATTATACTTACAATTACAAGGATGATCATTTCATTCGCTATCTCTGCGGACTGCGATATACAATCGATGAACTGGGAGGTGTAATGGATAGAATCGAGTTTACATGTGAATACGCCAGGGAAGATATTTTTGAAAAACAAAATAACTCGGCATATACCGATTCAACAGAAGGAAAAAGGTATTATAAAAATGATATTATTGCCCTCATCCGTCTCCAATTCACTACAAGGTTGAAGTTAAATCTGCTATGGCAGTACACTTTTTCAGATACGGCATTTATTCTCTCTCCTAATCTCGATTACCAGGTCCTGGATAATTTATCTCTAATGGCAGGCGCCCAATTCTTACTGGCTTCGGAAGGTTCTTCATTCTATAACTGGCGGGATAACAGTCGCTTAATTGCACAAATTACCTATGATTTTTAACATTTCCGGTAATACGTTCAATGTTTTACATACTTGAAGTCAATATATTTAAATACTATACTATCAATGATCAAAGCCGGCTTATCTATTGATGACTGGCCGAATTTCTAAAAAGGAGATGCATGAAGGGAAATCATTATATTATTCTGATCGTCTTCCTTTTTTTGATGACCGGAATTCTTTACCCTGAACAGACAATCTCCATTCTATACTTCAGGAACACGACCGGCAACGAAGAATACGCATGGCTCTCTATCGGTTTGACGGACATGCTCCTTACGGATATCTCCGCAACCGGTAAATTAATCGTGGTCGAAAGAGAGGAGCTGGACCGGATCATACAGGAGCAGGAATTGTCGGTTTCCGGCCTTACGCGCGAAACCGATGCTTTAAAACTGGGTAATCTGTTAAATGCCAATCGATTGGTGATGGGGAGCTTCATTGTCCAGGAAAAGGATATCAGAATCGACGCCAGGATTGTAAACAGTGAATCAGGTAAAATCGTTAACTCCTCCAACATCAAGGGCAGTATTGACGATATTTTTGGAGTGGAAAAAAGACTGGCTGCCGACCTTTTTTCCGCGTTAGGTATTGAAAGTAAAGCCATTTTCAGGAAGGCGGAAACAATATCCGTTCCGGCGGCAAAGGCTTATTATACCGGGCTTGAACTTCTGAATTCCGGCAAGGCAAAGGAGGCCCTTAAGCTTTTCGAACAGGCGGCAACATTGGATCCCTTTTATTTCAAACCTCAGAAGAGCATTGAAGAATCCTACATTTTCCTCAAGGATTATAAAAAAATGCAGAAACAGCGTGAAATGAACAAATTGTATAACAAGGTACTGGGCCTGAAAAAAAGAATTGAAGCCGTCCCCTTTTATTCCTTTGGCGATGTGGCCGGTAACCCGGAGAAATACGGGTATAAGCAAAGCGATCTGTCCAAACTATCCGAGAGTGACCCCGCCCTTTTTCTCGGTGATACCCAGGCTCAATGCATGTGGCATTTGTGTATGACTCTGATCGAAATTGCGGATAAAAGCGAGGAATACTTCGGTGATACGGCCAAAAAACGGCTGCTATTGAACGAGGTATTATCCATAACTGCTGATTCAAGAACAACATTCTCCAAAGACCCGTTTTTACCCGAGATCCTGTACCAGGAATTGTTTGCTTACCGTTATCTTGATAAATGGAATGAATTAAAGGAAGCCTGCGAATACATCATGCTGACCTACCCTGATTTCAGGATGATGTACGGCGTTGAGAATATGTATGAGCTGAGTCTGGAAAAGTTAAAAAACTGATACATGGGTACATACCATGAAAAGCTGTCAATACTTTGTAAAGGCGGTAAAAACAGGTGAGTAAATATAGGGCACCTCTGATAACTATTGATTTATTCTGGGCAACCTTTAAAAACCCCTATTTAAAAAAGATTTTGATTCGGCAGACTACTCCAAAAGGAGGTTTTTAAAGGTGCCTTCTATTAAAATAATCGCATGTTTGGTATTCATCTCCGGCTTATCAGGCGGATTTTCATTACGGGCTGAAAATGCGGATAAAACCAACAAATCTGCCCAATACAAAATTACTATTGATCTTGTCTACGGTTCGTCTGACATTGCAATAGACGGCAAACCCGCCGGCAGGACACCCGTGAAAATCGAACTGGAAGAGGGCCGGCACACGGTCAAGCTGACCAGAAAAAAATATCCTGATATGGATACGTATATCGATGTGAAGGAAGAACGCGAATGGCTTTTCCGCCATAATCCCGTCCATACTTTCGGGAAACAGCTTGGCGTATTCAAATGCGGCAGGATGCCGAAACAGGTCATATTCACACCGGATGACAAATACCTTTATGTTATTTTATGGGACGGGAAAGGATACCAGATTTTCGACATGGAAAATCTTGAAATACGTAATCTGGTTGACGTCAAACAGCATACAGGCAAAGCCAGTTTTGTTGAGGGGCTATTCATTCCCGAAACCAACAGGTTTCTTGTATCACAGGTGACTACGGCCATGATTTCAGAATACGATATAACGGATCCCCTGAATCCTGCTTACCTTCGAAAAATGTCTACAAAAGGCACCTGGCCCAAATTTTTTGCCTACTCTTCCGTAATAGACAAGATTGCGGCATCCAACTGGTTAAGCCACGATGTCTCGATCATGACATATTCCACCGGAAAACTTGTATGTAAACTAAACGGAATGCGGATGCCACGTGGCGTTGTTTTTACAAACGACGGGAAATACCTGTTCATTGCTTCGTTTGACAGCGGTTTGATCCTCAAATACGATACCGCCACGTGGAAAGAAGTGAAACGGATTTATAAAAAACACGCCGCCATGCGGCATATAGTACTCACAAAGGACAATAAATCATGTTTTGTAAGCAATATGAACCATTCCGAGATTTACATGATCGACCCTGTCGAATTCAGGATTATAAAAACCTACAAGGTATTCAACAATCCCAATACAATCGAATTATCGCCTGATGATAGATACCTTTTCGTATCCTGCCGCGGCCCAAACAATCCCGAATCTTATTTAAAGAGAAGCCCGAAGGACGGCCAAGTATTCATTATCGATGTAAAAAATCAGGAAATTATCGCCAGGATAGACGGAGGGAATCAACCCACCGGGCTGGATGTTTCCGGTAATGGGATATATCTGGCTTTTTCCAATTTCAGGGGTGACAACAACATTGACATATACGACATATCTGAATTGAAAAATAAAAATTAAGGTTTAATTGGTGATCAGTTTACCATTGGAATCATAGGAGAGAATTTTTACGGGATTCCCTTCCTCGTCATATTCATACACATAATATTTTTCAAGTTTTCCCGTACCGCTGTACTGTTCCACCTTGAAAATGTTTCCCTGCGCATCCCGGTATTTTTTCTGGTAAGGCTTCTGCTTGCTGGCATTTATCCTGGTCTGTTCCTTTCTTTTTTCTTCCTCCAACCTGGCTTTTTCCACTGCATCCTTCTTTTCTTCTTCCACTATCGTTTTATCTATGGTTTTCATCGCCTTGCTTATAAACCGGTCAATGTCCGTTTCCCGGGTCGTTTTCACCTCGGCAGTCTCTTCCGTGTTCCCGCTGGTATTTTCCACCTCTCCGTTTGTCATGGCAATTTCAGCATCCGTCTGAGTGTTTTCAGCGGCCACCTCATTTCCGGATTTGGGTTCGGTAACGTTTTCAGCTTCGAAAATTTCCTTTGACTTATTAATGACATTATCTTCCTGTTTATAGAGGTCCTCGATTTTTTGTGATTTTTCAAGCAAATCATTGAAGGATTCATCCTGTATTAGTGTATTGTTCTTTTCGGCAAGCTCCTTGTATTTCTCGCCTTCAACATCCATGGTTGAAATTACCAGAATCCGCTCATTGGCTATCTTTGCATAATCCGATTCATGGTTATCCTGGATGAGTTCCTGGTAAACTTTTACCGACTCTTCCTTTTCGCCCGTTTCTTCAAGACACCGCGCCTTGTAATAATTTATTTTCTCCTTCTGCTTGGGGTCGGAAACGGAAACGTTATCCAGAACCTGCAACGCGTCCTTATAGGCAATCAGCTTAAACAGCTGTTCCGATTTCTCGACACCGCTTGCCTTCGAATTTTTAACCTTCTCAATCTCGTTCTGGAATTCCTCGAGATACTTAAGCAGTATCGCCGCCGTGATGGCCGCGTTTTCATTATTATAATTATTAATAATTGACAGATATTTCTCTTTTGCCGTCTCGTAGTTTCCGATAACGGCATTGCAGAAGCCCTGGTGTAATATTATAATCGGTTCCTTTGCCTTTTCCAGGCCGGTATTTGCCAGTATTTTACCATACACATCCAGGGCTTTTTCATAATCCTTGTTTCTTTCATAATAATAGGCAATCGCAATCGAGTTATTGGTCTGTCCCTCGATTATGGTTTCAATGGGTGCCTTATTCAGAATTTGCCTGACCAGGTTTAAAATGAAAATTACCGGCCCGGCAACATCCTTGTATTTGTCCAGTTGAAGTTTATTCTGATTCTCAAAACTGGCTATCAGGTAGGACGTCTTCAATTCCTCGGAATCCAGGTTTTTTTCATTTATCCTGTTTTCATACAAATCTTTACAAAGCTTGTATTTGGAAACCATGCCAAGATGGTCCACATTGGAATCTTCCCTGTTCATTTCCTTGAGGAATGCCTTCAGCTCAAGAAGACGGATTTCCTTGACAATATCATTAAGAAACATCATCCCTAAGAAAATGAGTACCGTGGAGATGAGTAGAATGAAAATAAAGGCTTGATTCTTTAAAAATTTACCCATAATGCTCCCGCAGGCAATACGCGATTTTTGCCGTATATTTAGCCTACTATGTATAATTTAATACATTTATTCCCTGATTTCCACTATCATAATGGTTTCATCATCCCGGCGGTTCTCCGTATCGATGAAACCGGTGTAGTCCTCAAGGATGTTCTGGAGCATTTTATCACAGGAAAATTTGTCGTTTTTCCTAATGGCAAGGAGAAGCCTTTTAATTTCATAAGCTTCTTCATCCTTGCCTCTCGCCTCTATGATTCCGTCCGTAAAAAGGATAATCTTGTCATTTTTCTGTAGAGGAAAGGCCTTTGACTGGAAACTCGTATTGATCGAATCCGTTACTCCGATGACGAAACCCGTTGTATTCATTTCATAAATTTTTTTGTTGCTGGGTCTGCATAAATAGGCCTTTGTATGGCCGGCATTCGTGAATATGGAATTATTTTTTTCGTCAATAATGAGGTAAAATGCGGTAAAAAACCTGTCATAATCCCTCATCAGGTCCTTTAATTCGTTATTGATTTCCCTGATAAGACCGCTTGAATCGGTATAATTTCTCGCATGATGCTGAAACAGGTTTTTTATGAGCATGGTGATGAGGGCGGCGCCGACACCATGGCCGGAAACATCCGCAATCAAAAAGCCGTATCTGTTCCTTCCAAGGGGAAATATATCATGATAGTCACCACTCACTTCTATCAGGGGCCTGTGATAAACGGCAATACTCAGCCTGTCGGTCTTACGCATAACAGGGTAAATTCTTTTCTGCACTTCACCGGCCATTTTCAGTTCCATCATCATCAGATGATTCTGCTTGTTCAGCTGATCAATCTTGTCCTGGATCGACTGGGCCATACTGTCAAAAACATTTCCCAACTGCCCGAACTCGTCCTTCCTTTTCATGCCTACCCTTGCGGATAATTTGCCCTCACTGATCTCTCCGCTTGTACGGGACAGGATTCGAATGGGACGAATGATCATGAAATTGAGCAAAATTCCGAAAATCAAATGGAAAACCAGTATGACGGCTATCATCAGCACAATGAGCTGGTAAAGTGCCTGGAACGTTTTATCAATATCCCTTATATCAAGTTCAAACAACAGGAAGCTGTCCGGTATTTTCTGCAAACCCAGAGGCACGAAAAAATGGATCTTATACTTCTGTTCCAATACCTTGGCATAATAAAAATCCCCCATAACATCCCTGTTGGCTATGGCATTGGATACGTCCGTAACATCGACCGCATCAATAGTCAAATTATTGCCTGACTGATACAGTACTTTATTGTCTTCAGTGAAAAGAAGATATTTTTCCACAAAAAGCGAATTAAGACTTTCCTTCAATGCGTTGATGATCGATTCCTGTGTCGGGAATTTCGTGGGATTTGTATTAATGTCGGCAATCAAAGGACTGAACCTGGAATAGAGGTTGGTTGCCACTTCTTTGGTTTTGTATTCGGCATTCTTGATGATGAGATCGATCTGGTTCTCGAATATTATTACCGTAAAAAATATGATATTAATAAGGGCCAGCAAGATATATAACAGGCTTATTTTGACACTTATTTTTCTCATAAATCGTTCCGGTTCATATCTGCTTCCATTTCAAATACTCTCTAAAACCGGCATCACATACCTGTAACCGTCAAAAAGAGCTCTTACTACTTCATTATAATAACGGCTGCTTTTAATTTCAAATTAATTTATTTTTTTTTGAGGATCTTGATCAATACTCTGGCTTCGATGTTGTTTTCAAGGTCTTTTTTTGTCAGCAACTGCCCAATGGGGTCGATACGCAGTCGCCGTAATTTTACCTTTTTGCTTATTAAATAAGACCTTATTTTTTTTACCCTGCGGCTACTCAGCGAATATTCAACGGCGGGGTTTCCCATGAAATTGGAATAGGCGGCAATTTTGATTACTATTGAATTATCTATGAGCATTTCCCTGGCTATTTTATCAAGAATGTCGGTGGATCCTTTTTTAAACGTGGTATTTCCTTTGACGAATACAATGGAGGTAAGCAGGATCTGGTCCCCTTCTTTCGCATTCTTAAAGAATTCCAGTTCTTCCCGCAGCCTTTCCCGTTCAGGTGTTTCATGGACCTTATTTTCCTTGTTTTCGTCAATCGCAATTACTTCGTTTTCCTTATTCTCGGGAACTTCTTTTTCTGTCTTTTCTGTATCATTCTTGGCAATCACAGCTTCGGTATCTTTTATCTTGCTGCTCTCATCATCCGACTTGGTCTCATCCTTTTCCGTTATTTTTTCATCGATAAGGATCAAACCGGTTTCTTGTTTCTCCTCTGTCCCTTCCGCGGGCGGCCTGAAGGTTAAATAGGCTCCGATTTTGGGTTGAAACATGATGGATTGAAAATCACTTAATATCGCACTCGAATAAGACCAGAGCACACCGTCTGCTTCCATTGACAATGCCAGCCAATCCAAACCCGTGTAGAAGTTTAACCTTAATCCGCCTATAAATTGAGGCAGAAAGCCGTTAAAAGTGCCTGAATTTAACTGGAAGAGCATGTCAAACCGCCCCCAGAGAGCCAATTCCATCCAGTTCCAGGGGAATTTGAATTGAAAATCGACCAATGCTGACCCTCCGGGCAGGTCTAGGCTCAGCCAGCCGCTTCCATTGTAATCAAAGGAAGATTTGCTCCAGAGCCCTCCCAATCCCGCTTTCAATAAAAACCAGTCCGACAAAGTATACCCTGCTAAAACGAAGCCCCCTACATTAAAAGAAGCCCCCCTAAGCTGCTGGGATAAGTCTTGCCCGTCATAGGATGTATATTTACAGAAGGCGGATGCCCCTAACATGAACTTTTCCATCTGCATTCCAAGCAGCCAATTTGTCTCCAATTCCACACATTCAATCTGGTAGGAGGGTTCAAAGGACCAGGGAGTAGCCATTAAATTGCCTTCAAGAAATAATTGCGAATAAGCAGGCTGAAAACTGATGATCAAGCATACCCAAATAATGCTTAAACGAATTTTTCTCACGTGACGCCTCCTTTCCCGCTGTCTTCCCCGGCTGCCTCAATCATAGTATCTTGTCCTCCTTACCCTGCAGAATAATATTCTGTGGAGCCAATTTCACCAGCATTTCAAGGCTTAAGGGCTGCCATGTCACTTCCGGGTTATATAAAAACACTATGGAATACCTCTTGTCCGTGTCCAATTGCGACAGTTTAATAATCCATTTGAGTAATTCCTTGATTCCGGATGAATTTAAAAATGTCAGGTCACCGATATCCACCTTCACTTTCTTCATTCCGGTATTTACGGCTTCATTATGCACGGAATTGAGGAAATCTTCCATGAATTCCTTGGGATTCATGTGGTCAATTTCACCCTTGATGACCACCATATCATCATTCACTTCAAGTTTAACTCTTCCATCTTCTACATTTATAGATTTAATATCCATTTGAATTTACCCCTTCAACTCTATAATTAAAGATTCTATCCGGCGGATGATTATCATAATATCAAGCCTCCATTCATCCCTTTTCCTTTAAAAAAAGGGTTCAATAATCCTATAAGCTGCTTACCCCCTCGGACATAATTCTGCCCAGATGTTCATTCATTGCCTCATCAATTTTAGTAAATTCCACTGCTATGAGGTAATAATGTTTATCGGGTTCGCTCCTTACAACCTTTCCGTCTATATTTATTGTTTTCTGGGAATTCGGCAGAAAAAAATCAAGTGTAAGGGTTGTTCCGACAGGAATTTTCTCTACATATTTAAGTAATATACCTGACAGACTGATATTTACAGCCCGGCCGGATACAGTAAAAAATTCATTTATTCCCGCTTCATTTGTCAGTCCTATCAACACATCAAAAGAGGCATTTATTCTTTGATATCGGCGCTTTTCTATGAATTCTTCCATATCTCCTCATTATTAATAATAATTAATTCAGTAATCAATTATCAAGTTTTTTATGAAAAAATCCTCATTTTTTCAGTTTTAATGAATTTTTTATCATTTTAGTGAACCAATTACATTAAAAATCGGCATTTTGACATTTAAGGTTTAAATTTATAAAATTACACGTTTTTTAAAAGCTGTTTGTATAGTATTATCTAAAAAGAAAAGATGACCATATTCGATATGCATTGCCATCTTCAGGATACCCGTCTCAAACCCCTTCTTGATGACGTATTTGAAAGGGCCCTGAGGGCAGGTGTCAAGGGATTCCTGAATTGCTCAACAGAACAGAATGACTGGGAGGATGTCCTGGATATCGCTTTAACCCGGCTGAACGTAATTCCTGCCTTTGGTGTTCACCCCTGGTATCTTGGAAACCTGGCCGATGACTGGGAAATGGTGTTGGAATCTTATTTAAACCGGGTCCCGTCATTGGTCGGGGAAATTGGCCTGGACAGGGAAAAAGACCCAGGCAACCTTGATATGCAGGAAGAAATCTTTATCAAGCAGCTTGAAATTGCCGTCAAACAGGGACTCCCGGTGAACATTCATTGCCGCAAGGCCTGGGACCGGCTTCTTCATCTTGCCAAACCGTACAGGAAAAAACTCGCGGGGATGATTATACATTCTTATTCCGGCACAATTGACCTTATCAAACCTCTCCTGGAACTGAATGCCTATTTTTCATTTTCCTTAAGCCTGACAAGGCCAAGAAATACAAGGGTTCAAAAAACGGTTTGTGCTGTCCCGATTGACCGGCTTGTTTTTGAAACGGACTCACCCGATATTCCTCCCTATAAAGACGGGAAAGTGGATTACAAGGTTCCCAATGAACCGGCAAATATTCTTCTGGGGCTGCAAAAGGCTGCCGACATGCGTGGTGTTCCGGTCGAAGAACTGGCCGAACAGGCATGGTCCAATTCCATCAGGCTGCTAAAGCCTTACTTGCCAAAACAGGAGTTATCAAAATAATGAATGAAAAACGTTTTAGTTACAGGGAATCTTTTGACAGGACGTTCCTGTTACTGGGGGAAAAACTGATGGGAAATCTGAAAATGGCCCATGTATCGGTGATAGGCCTTGGTGCCGTAGGGTCGCATGCCCTGGAAGCCTTATGCCGAATGGGAATAGGCACCGTCAGGATTGTCGATTTCGATGTTCTCAGGCCAAGCAATATTAACAGGCAGCTTCTTGCATTGCAGACAACACTGGGAAAGAAAAAAACGGAGGTTGCCTTTGACAGGATCAAGGCAATAAACCCGGAATGCACGGTTGAAATACATGAAAAATTCTTCCATTCGGATACATTCAAGGACATTTTCAAAGAACCTACGGATTTCGTAATAGATGCCATCGACGGTTTATCGACAAAAACACTCCTGATAAAGGGTTTATTTGAAAAGAAAATACCCTTTATTTCAAGCATGGGGGCGGCGAATAAACTGGATCCAATGAAAATACGTATTGGAGATTTATCCGAAGCCCAAAACTGCCCTCTGGCGAAAAGAATCAGGAAACGGCTTAAAAAATTCGGTATACAAAAAGGCATCCGGTGTGTTTATTCAGCGGAACCGCCCAGGACAGGTTCCGGGACCCCGCTGCCCGAGGAAGAAGAGATATTGGTACGAGGCCGGCAGCGTCAGCCAATAGGAAGCATTTCTTTTATAACGGGGATTTTTGGTTATATGGCGGCAGCGGAAGCGTTTCATTACCTTACACGGGAACAGTCCGGATGTATCCAAAAAGCTATCCAACAATGAATTCAATGATGTACCCCCTGATTTATTTTAAAGATAAAAGATACCCGGAATGGTTCACCGCAGGCCGAATACAGGATATCATTTCCACACGCCGGGAAAGTGATATCCCGGGAAAATTAACTGAAATTGAAACTGCCGTCAAAACCGGAAAATTGAATGCCTTCGGGTTTATCACGTATGACGCCTCTTCCGCGTTTGATCCCGTGCACCTGGTAAAAAAATCGGGGAAATTGCCGGCACTCTGGTTCGCTCTTTTCCGGGACCGAACGCCGTGTTCCCTGCCGGAGCCGGAGACACCCTGTCCGCAGGTCAATACCAGACCGGGAATTTCCGAGAAAGCCTATATAAAGCGGATAAAAAAAATTAAGGACGAAATAAAAAAAGGCAATACATACCAGGTAAATTTCACTTTCCGGCTGTCCGGCCGGTACAGGGATGGAAACCCGTACGCGTTGTTTCATTCCGTCGTGCGCCACCATGTAACACCCTATGCAGCCTATATTGATTTGGGATTGACGGCCGTCCTTTCATTTTCACCGGAACTTTTTTTTATCAAGGAAGGGTCACGGCTTCATTCAAAACCCATGAAAGGCACCATCGCAAGGGGCAGGACCAAAGACGAGGATGAAAAAAACAGGCAGGCGCTTCACCTTTCTATAAAGAACAGGGCAGAAAACCTCATGATTCTGGACATGGTAAGGAATGACCTGGGACGCATCAGCGAAACGGGAAGCGTCAGCGTACCTGAAATGTTTTCTCTCGAAGCCCACCCCACGCTGTGGCAGATGACATCCACTGTTATGTCGGAAACAAAGGCGCCTCTTGCGGATATTTTTTCATGCCTTTTTCCCTGTGCCTCCATAACTGGGGCGCCCAAAATAAAAACCATGTCCATCATTCAGAGGCTCGAGAACCACGCCCGCGGTCTTTACACCGGAGCCATCGGTCTCATTACCCCCGAAGATTATGCCTGCTTTAACGTCGCCATAAGAACGGCGGTCGCCGATAAAAGGAAAAAAACCATAGAGTACTGTGTCGGCAGCGGCATTATCTGGGATTCACTCCCATTAGATGAATACAATGAATGCCTTTTGAAAGCAAAAATAATTACCGAACGTTACCCGGAATTCGATATTATTGAAACAATGCTCCATACCCGGAAAGAAGGATTCCATCTGCTCAATGAACATGTGAACCGGATGGAACGATCTGCCCTGTATTTCAATTTTAATTGGAACAGGAAAGCATTAGTCGAAAATCTTATGCAGGTTACTTTTCCCCGTCCAAGGACCAGGGTAAGGGTCGTACTCAAAAGAAACGGTACTTTTACCATTGATCCAAAACCGATCGATTCCCCGACAGGTAAAAAGATAAACCTTGCATTGGCGCAAGAACCCGTGGATGCCGGCTGCCTTTTCCTTTATCATAAAACCACACACAGGCCTTATTACGGGGAAGCTGTTTCCAGACCCCCCGGCTGTGACGACTGGATTTTTTTCAACGAAAAAAATGAAATCACGGAGTGCTCCATTTATAACATCGTCATTGAAAAGAACGGAGAATTCCTGACTCCCCCGGTGCATTGCGGTCTTTTACCAGGCGTGGAAAGGGAAAATCTTCTAAAAACGGGAAAAATCAGGGAACAAATAATCACACGTGACGCATTATTTCATGCGGACCGCATCTTTGTAATCAATTCAGTACGCCTCTGGCAGAACGCAATATTGCAGGAAAATTGATTATCACCTCGTCAGTACCTTTTTATTCATGTTAAAATTGATTACAATTCGGAGGTAAGGGATAATTTGATTATTTTTCAGAAAATTTTTTTTATCACATTGCTAAGCTTTCTCGTCTTTTCCGTGTTCGGACAAAAGATAACGGAACCGCAAACCATCTATTTAAGCGACCCGCCTGTAACGAAATTTGATCATTGGACAGTGTCGAGTGACAAATACAGGGATTTATTCGGTGACGACAAAGACTTCAGGGAACCCGATCAATCCGCCTGCATACCATTGGGGGGTATAATATCGCACCACAATCTTCTTGGGCCGCTTCTTGCAAGGTATTTTAACTGGCTTTCAGAGAAAAGAAAAAACATCAAACACATCGTCATTATAGGTCCCGACCATTATTCAAGATCACAGAAAGGCATAAACATCGGAACCGGCAATTTTCATTGGAACGGCAAAACAGTGCTGAACGATTATATTGTCAGCAATGACTGGATCAGGAAATTACACCTTGAAATCGACGGGTTTCCCTTTTACGAAGAACATTCCATTACGACTTTTATTCCCTTTATTTCCCGTTATTTCCCCACCGCCCGGGTCACACCTGTTATTATCAGGCATGACTGCCCCCTCCGCCTCCTGAAGGAGCTGAGCAGCCACATATCCCGGTATCTGACGGGATATTCGGAACAGGCTTTCATCCTTGTTTCCATTGATTTCTGCCATAATCTCTCCCGTGATGAAACGGACAAGAGGGATAAAATTAACAGGGGTATTATTGTTTCCCTGCCGCACAGGTTCTCCTGTCAATTAACCTGTGATTCAAAAAGATCGTTTTACGTGCTGGCTAACAGCCTTAAAGAATATGAAAAAAAAGTACATGTTCTATTTCACACAGACAATGAAGTATACCTGGGGAAACACCAGGAAAACATTACCTCCTATTTTTTTTCCGCCGTATACTGCGATGTAAATAAATAGAATGTTTTAAGCTTGATAATACTATAATTTAGACTGCACGATGCTTCCAAGTGACCCAAGGCTGTTTTCATTCAGAAGCATTGATCCTAGTTCGGAAGCCGGCACGGGAGGGCTTATAAAATCTCCCTGCACCAGGTCACAATCCGCTTCCCGTAAAAAAACGAACTGGTCGGCATTTTCGACCCGTTTAGCCACAACTCCCAGTTTCAGGAATTTTCCCAAATCAATGATCGAGCGGACGATGGCGGCATCCCTCGGTTCATGGGTCAATGGCTTCATGAAAGACTGGTCAATCTTTATTCCTTCCACCGGTAAAAAACGCAAATTGTTCAGGGTGGATGACCCCTTGCCGAAATCATCGATCAAAATATGGAATCCTTCCTCCTCGAGGGCTTCAATGATCTTTACAGCCTCATCCTCCTCTTCGATGCTTCGTTCGGTTATTTCAAAAGCAAAGGCCTGTACTGGAAGCTTGTACCCTTTTATTATCGTAAACAGTTTTTTTAAAAAGTCCTCCTGCCCAATTTGATGGGGAGACAGGTTGACCGAAATAATGGGAGGTTTAACGCCTTGATTCTTCCACGTGATATAATCGCGGCATGTACGGTGCATCACTTTTTCCGCCACTTCATTGATTAATCCCATCTCCTCAATTACATAGATGAATTTGGAAGCGGGCAGTATTTTACCATTTTTTCGCGCAATTCGCAGGAACGCTTCCATACAGGTTATCCTGAATGTCTTAAGGTCAAGCTGCGGTTGATAATAACAGAGGAGTTTATCCTTCTCGATGAACTCGCGTATTTCGGATTCCAGCTTAAGGCGTTCCAGGGAATGGGTATGTATTTTGTTATCCCAATGATAAAAAAGATTCTTCCCTTCTTTTTTTGCCGTGGCCAGGGCTTCGGTTGCATGCTTCTCCAGAATCTGTGTATTTTCCCCGTCCTGGGGATAAAGTGCAATCCCGATATTAACATTGAGTGAAATATCCGAGTTATTGACCGTGACAGGGTTCTGCATGGCTTTGATGATCCGTTCGGCTACACGGGAGGCATCAGCTGTATGCTTGATTTCACCCAGTAAAATAATAAATTCATCCTTTCCCACTCGGGCAAAGGCCGTTAAGTTCCTCCTGATAGAGCCTCTTACAATCGGGTCTACCTTCCGGACATAACCCCTAAGCCGCTGGGCCACCTGCTTGATAACATTATCACCGGCAATTTGTCCAAATTGTTTATTAATGTTTTCCAGGTTATTTATATCAAGGATTAAAAGCGCCATTATTCTCCGTTCACGTTTCGCGCTTTCAAAATAAAATTCAAGATAATGATGGAACAGGGTTTCATTGGGCAGTTTGGTCAATGAGTCATAATGACTGAGCACCTCAATCCTGTCCAACAACAGTTTTTTGTCCAGCGAATAAGTAATGGACCTCGACAGGATTTCGGCGTTCAGCGAGTTCTTATAAATCACATCAAACACGGGAAGATTCAAGCTTTCCTTATCGCCCTGTTCATCACTTAATAGGACAGCAGGGTAAAAATCAACCAGGTCGGTACCGGAAAGAAAAGAATCCCTCAACAGGAAAAGATCGAAAAGTTCCGCGTCTTTAATTTTATTCAGCTCTTCCGGGTTTTTCACCCAGACCATTTCACAAACCGAATCCTTCAATTTTACATTTAAATCGCGCAGAAAAATGAATTCCGTTTCATCCGGTGTCGCTACGAGGATTTTTATTTTATTCATGTCCACAGCCTTTCTCCTATCTTCTATCTGGAAATTTTAATACATTTCATCACATTTTCCCAATTATTTTTTCCCGGATACCCGTTTTTCCCATTCCATGTATAAATTATCGATTAATTTATTCAGTCCGGCCAACTTGACAGTCAGGGCCTTCCCCTGCCTGTGATCCTTCTGAGCGTACGCCTGCTGTATTTTATTTTCCAGGTCTCTCTTTTTCCGTTCAAGATGATCAATCTTTTCAGCGACGGTATTCAAATCATCTTCCATTGTGGGATTTATTTTACGGGTCCTTTCTTTACGCCGTTTTTTTATATCACCGGAGGACTGACATTTCCGGGTGCCGATGGTTTGCAGATAATCGGTAAAATCCCCTGCGTGTGACACGATTTTTCTGCCGGATACTTCAATCACCCTGTTGGCAATACGGCTTAGCAGGTACCGGTCGTGCGATACAATCAATACCGTCCCGTTAAACGCGGCGAGGGCATCTTCGATAACTTCCTGTGCAGGTATATCGAGGTGATTCGTCGGCTCGTCACAAATGAGAAAATCACAGGAAAGATGCGTTAATATGGCAAGTTGAAGCCTGTTTTTTTCTCCACCGGAAAGACCGGATATTTTCTTGCCCAAATCATCCCATTTAAAGAGAAAACGGTTGAGCAATGAAAACGCTTTATCACGCGAGAGACCGTGCAATTCCATTTCTTCCATTACCGTATTCAGAGGATTAAGCGTTTCCGCCTGTTGGGAGCAGTAGCCTATTTTTAAACTCGGGCCTGTCCATATTTCTGAATCATCCTGATCCCTGCTGTTCATTATATCCCGCAGGAGGCTTGTCTTCCCGCAACCATTCGGTCCGACGAGGGCGACTTTATCACCTGTCAAAATTTCGAAACCGGTATTTTCAAACAATACCAGGCCGCCATACGCCTTTGAATAATTCCTGACTTTCAGGGCCAGGTCAGAACGCGCTGTCGACTCGCTGAAGGCCGCCTTGATCCTGTTCCGGTTCAATTCAACCTTTACAGGGGCTTCTTCCATCACACGGTCATATCGCTTTTTCATTGCCTTCAGTCTTTTGCCCCACTTGGGGTCGGCCGTACTGGCGGCCCGTTCCCTGAACTTCCTGACCAAATCTTCAATTTGTGTTATTTTCTTTTCATAGGCTATACTGTAAGCCTGGCTGTTAACCGCATCCCTCAACCTGGCTATTCTGAATTCGGAGTAATTACCGGTATATTCTGCCAGCCGGCCGTTGCACAGCTCCAGGGTTTTCGTGCAGACAGCATCCAATAAATACCTGTTATGCGAGATGAGCAGCAGGCAGCCGGAATACCGCTTCAGGAATTCCTCCAGCCAGGCAAGGCCAAGGTAGTCCAGATGATTGCCCGGTTCATCAAGCACAAGAAGACCGGGGCGTGAAAGCATTGCCTTTAAAAGGGAGAGAACATTCCTTTCACCACCTGAAAGGCCTCCCAGCCGCTCTTCCCCGGATTTATTTAGTCCCGAGGATTCCAGGAGCGATTTACATCGAACAGGAAGGGAATCTCCATCCATCGCTTCAAATTCGTCCCTTTTTTTCTGGTAATCCCTCAGGAGCTCATCGAGTTTTTTTCCTGAAGCGGATGAAATTTGTTCCTCAAATGCTGAAAATGTATCCTGCCATTGATAATAATCTTCAAGCAGGAACTGCTCGACCGAATTGTCCAGGTCCAGTGTCAAATGCTGGGGGACATAGCCGGTTTTCGTATTCCCATTCGTTATACATGACCCCTGATTCGGTTCTTCCAGACCGAGAATCAATTTTACCAGGGTGGTTTTGCCGGAACCATTGGGCCCTATAAGTCCATATTTTACATTCGCCTTGAAATTAAAAGTAACATTATCAAGAATGACCTGGGTACCGAAATGCTTTGTAAGATTCGTCAATACAATACTGTTCACGTCTGCCTCCAAACAAAATAGAAATTTATATTTTGGTTGTAGAGCTTGAGGCCTTTATTTTACTGTATTAACAATACAATGAAATAACTAATAATCGTAAAGGATGGCGGGGTGAAAAAATCTAAGTAAAAAAATTTGTATCCTTCATGATGATTAGGGCCCTGAGCTCATGAGGCGATCAAATGAAAGATGCAGGTGAATTAAAAACATAAAAATCTCCTTTAATTGGTATAAATATACTATCCTTTTTAATAAAATACAATAAAATCGTATTTTATTCCCGAATTCCGCCCGTAACAGGCATAAAAAATTTGTCTTTTTTAAAATTTACAGTATTATATAGTATAGGAAAGGGATGTCAACTTGAAAACCAAGTATTTATTTCCTGTAACAGGATTTATTTTAGCGGTTCTCCTGGTTTTTTCCTGCGCATCATCACCTGGTAAAAAAGGCAGCTCAAAGAGCAAAACTTCGAGTTCGAATTATAATTCCTCAACCCGGGGCATGAACGGTTTTTCTTACGAAAAAGATGAAACGGGTTCCATGAGCAAGAGCGGGTATTACTACGACAACACGAGTAAAACGTGGAAAAAAGTGGACTTGAACATGGTTGTTAAAACAACGGCTGAAGTAGGAGCCGGGGTGACGATTACCGCACCTTACCTTCTCCTCCTGCTGAAAAAACTCCTGTTCAGGATGAAATAATTCAACGCTTCCTGTTAGCATAGCAATAGACGCAACCGTGGCGGCATGTATTTAATATGCCGATATCCCTGCTGCGCAGGCATGCGCAGGGCGCATAACCTAGTTTTTTCGAACCCTTGCGTGTACCGGACTGCTTGACGGCAGGCATTTTGGGTATTATTTTTGCAATATATTCCGAAGACAGACAGGCGCCCTGTTTTATGACGGCGGCGTCATTTTCCCTGATCTTCGGAGAACAACAAACCTCCAGCTTAATTTTGAATTCAAGTGCCATCTTTGACATTTCCGCTGCAAGATCAATGAAACCATCATAACCAGGCATTTCCAGCTTATCATTGTTTAGACGGCACACCCTTTCCAGGCTGTTTCTGATGGTTGCGTAGGAACCGTCAATATGTACCAATGAAATGATTACCCGCTCAGTAAATCCCTTCCAGACATCACGGCATAGACGGTAAAAATTATCTATGTGCCAAGCACGGCTCAATTTATTTGTAATGATAACCGGATCATACCGCCACCAAAGATGTGCGGGAGACAATTTCAAGGCAAGGTCCTCTATCGCTTTCCGCATGGATGGGAACGCGGGCGTATGCGGTTCAAGAAATCCCGGATACCCGGTAAGCGTGATAAAAAAAGCCTGTTCAAAACCCTTCTCTTTCATGGATTCAACATAGGGAGCCACAGCCGCGGGATTCTTGGTCCAATATGTCAGCAGGAGTACATTCGCGGGATTCAGATCGATAGAATATTCCTTCCCTGAAAATGGGTTGGGGACAGTACATGACCCTTCGTTAACGCGCTCAATAAGCCAATCCATGAAGAAAGCCGGATCCGTTCTCCGTGAAAAGGTGAGTATTGACTTTGTCATCACCTTTGGCCAAATATTATTTTCTTGATTACAAGGAACAGCCTGTATGGGGTATCGGCTACGAGTCCGTCAAGGGCTTTGTCATCAAGGGGAAGGGCATTACTTAACCTGTCCAGGGCACCGGATTTCTTCATAATCCGTATCATGCGGTGCAGCATTTTTCCCGACGTTCTATCCATTCCCGTAAATTTAATTCCATAACCCTTTTGATCCTCCATAGGAGCCTTCCATACTACTTTACCGGGTACCTGGACAGAATTATTCATGCATTCAATCAGAAAATCATACACCTTACCCGATTCCAGGTCCTCCTTTGTCCGTATAAGGCAGCCGCTTTTGGAAATATTGGCGGTCTGACATTTACACCTGGATTCACCGGTCACCAGTGTAATGGCATTGGTAAGGGAATAGCGGGGAGCGGTTACTGTTTGACCGGCAGTTCTCGAAGAATTGTCCCTTAACATATTCTGCAGCCGTAAACCGCTCAGTTTCCTGATTATCCTCATTAACGCCGCCCTGGATGAGTCGTTTAGATCGACGAACATAAGGCCGTATCCGCAGCATTCCCCGCTTTTAAAGGCTTTACGCATCACCTTGATCTTGATATCGGACCTCTCCTGCATGCAATTAATGACCGCCGTATACGAGCTTCCAACTTCCAGTGTCTTTGACGGCTCTATAAAACAACCTGTTTGGGAAATATCGAATATTTCCGGTTTTAATTTGCTCTGTATGAATTCAAGATAGATATCGTGAAACGCGTATCTCGCTTCCGTTTCCCACCACCTGATCCTGGGATTGAAAAAGGGAGCAATAATCTGTTTTCTGAAAAACACGAACGTGATACAGGTAAGTATTAAATTGTACAGGATAAGAAGAAGGATATTATAGGCCGGGTTAAGAATAATAGCCACGATATTATACGTTATCAGGTACAGGGAACACAGGATAAATACGTACCAACCCCATTTTTTAACAAAATAGACGGAAACGGCACATAAAAGGTAAATGACAAGCACTAAAATGTCCGGGATAAGAAGATTGGCAAAGACGCTGTTATACCCTATGAGGGGGAGTCTGTTAACATAGGCAGCCTGCAGGAGGATGAAAAAAGGGGAAAATAAATAAATAATGGAAATTAATACTATGATAAGCGGCCTTTTTGTCATACCAGCATCCATTATTCGGGGTTGGATTTGTCGTGTCAATACATACCGCCGCTGCCGGGAGGTTTTTGTTGAAAATTCGGTAAAAAATGGGTATATTATAATAAAGTAAAGACTGTGTCCGTTAAGTATACGGTACGGAATGAATAAAGTATAAGGAGCACATTACATTGACGTATAAAAAAGTTCTGTTATTCGCATTCATCCCCTTTTTTTTCATGCAATGCACAATGCTCGTCCTCGATAATGAAAATGTATTCAATCCCGAAACGGATAAAACCAATTCACTTCTCATAATAATAGACAGTGATCTGTATCCTGATTTAACCACGTCTCTCAACACGTACAAAAACGATCTTTTATTACAGGGATGCACTCCCTTTATACACGTCTGGGAAGACGGGACAGCCCCTGACTTGAAACAGATAATCAGTACGTATTATACGAATAACAATATAAGCGGTGCCCTGATGATCGGGAACTTGCCCACTGCCTGGTACCAGGCACCCTGTTTCTCCAGAACTGAGCAATTTCCCTCGGACCTGTATTTCATGAGCCTGGACGGGAACTGGACCGATTCCAATGGCGACGGTATTTTTGAAAGCCATACGAAACTCAGGGTGAATGTGTATACCTCCCGGCTTATCGGAACAACAGGGGAATTAAACAATTACTTTGCAAAGCTGCACCAGTTCAGGGTCCAGGGACTCGGTATAAACCGGAAAGCCTATGTATTCAAGGATGATGACTGGGAAAATTTTCAAAAGGGCAATGATTTCGGCATGAGAAATATTTACGGCAACATTGAATTGAGAGAGTCAACCACCTACACGGTAAAACCCCAATACTATCAGGACCTCTCGGACAATGGAGCCGAATATGTCTATCAATGGATTCACTCCAATCCATCCGCACTTTTCATCAAGGAACAGGATACGAGCAATTCCATAGATATCAATGAAATCAACGACGCCAATTTCAAGGGTGTTTTCTATAATCTTTTCGATTGCAGCGCGTCCCGATTCACACAGAACAATATAGCCATGTCTTATCTGTTAAAAACGGACTACGCGCTGGCTACACTCGGCTCCACGAAAGTCGGCGGTAATTATTATCCTCAGCCCTTCAACTATGTTCTTGAAAGAAGAGGCACCTGGGGTGATGCTTTCAAATACTGGTATAACAGTTTTGGTGTAAGTGACGACTGCTGGTTTTTGGGTATGACTATTCTCGGGGACCCTGCTCTCACCGTTTCAGAAACAAGTTCCAGGTATGTCCTCATAGACCTGGAAACGGGGGGAATGCCTTCCGATAAGGATATCATGATGCTCAATCAGATCTTCAACAATCTGGATTCCGATTAGGTTATCGTTTTTTAAATGCCTTGATAATTTCATCGGCGACATATTTCACGCCGCCTTTCTCCGTGTCCACTATTAAATCGGCAAATTCGTACTTGTCAATATCAATATCATAGAGCCGTATAAATCTCTCCCTGTCCCTTTTATCCCTTTCGTAAGTCTCCATCAAGGCGATATTAAATCCGGATGATTCCCGCCTGGCTATCCTTTTGGCCCTGACCTCCAGCCTGCCCTTTAAATACACTTTCAGGTCTGCATTTTTTAAAAGCCATATTGCCAGCCGGCTTCCCAATACACAATCCCCGTCAGACGCCAATTCCACCTGTTTTTTATCCAGGTATCTGTCATACTTGGGGTCTTTCTCCGATAAAAGGCAAAATTCCTTGAAATCAAGGTTCATCTCCCTTGCCATGTCGTGAAAGGTGTAATTGATTATTTTTATATTCAACCTGGCGGCTACCAGACGGGAAACGGTGGAATTACCGCATCCGCTTTTTCCGGAAATCGCTATAACCATATCACTCCACATTCCGCAAAAGTTCGCGGATGCTTTCAATCTGATCCTTGATTGTGATAACCGATTGACTCACTTCGAGCATTATGTTCTTGGACCCTATGGTATTAATTTCACGATTGAGCTCCTGGCAGATGAAATCGAGTTTCTTGCTTACGGAGACGCCTTCTTTAATAATTTCAAAAAAGCTTTTCACATGGGATTTCAAACGCATCAGTTCTTCCGTGATGTCAAATTTAATGAGAAGGACTGCGGTCTCCGCATAGACCCGGTTTGTGTCAATTTCATCTCCCATCAATTCAAAAAACCGTTTTTTAAGCGATGCCTTTACTTTCTCCTCGATTTTAGGTACATACTTTTCAATCAATTCAACCGAAGACTGTACCTTCGTTATCAGGTCAAGGATTATTTCTTCAGTCCTCTCTCCCTCAACGCTGCGGGTTAAATCAAAATCCTTGTATGCTTCCGTTAAAATGGGTTCGATAATAGCCCAGTACTTGTCAACATCAAAATTAGGTTCAGACTTGATCACACCGTCAAAACGAAGCAGGTGTGACAATTTAATGGGTTCTTCTATTCCCGTTGTTTCTTTTAGCTGCGTTACAGCCTTCATATAGGCTGAAACCACGCTATCATCAAGATAAACAGCCAATTCCTCCTCGATCTCTTTCATCTTGAGGGCAATTTCAACCCTTCCCCTCTTCACCCTGGTCAGAATAAACTCACGGATTAGCGGCTCAAGCGTGTTCAGGCATACGGGCAGATTAATGACAACATCCAGATATCGGTTGTTGTAAGATTTAATGTTGACACCCAGATGGAACTTGTCCGTATTCAATTCTTTGTACCCGAAACCGGTCATACTTTTCATTATTACATCCTATTTCTTTAATACTAATCCAATATACGCCATTGTCAAGGCCTCTTTCCGGACAATTGATCGTAAACTTGCTTGCCGAGTTTCCAGTTATCGCCTGCTCCCATCGTAATAAAGAGGTCGTTCGGGGCAAGTAAATCGAGTAAAAAAGAGGCCGCTTCCGCAGGCTCACTGAAGAAATACACAGATTCACGGTTCTTTTTTACCTCCTCGCAAAGCAGTTGCCCGGTGATTCCTCCCTGATTTACCTCCCGGGCGGACGCGTATATTTTATGCAGGATTACGATATCGGCATCCTTGAAACATTTTCCGAAATCGTTGAGCAGGGCCTTTGTCCGGGAATACGTATGGGACATGAAATCAACAATGATCCGCCGGTCCGGATAAAATTCACGCAGTCCCTCCAGTGTTTTTAATATAGCAGTCGGGTGATGGCCATAATCATCCATGAACAAAATACCGTTTACCTCACCGATTATTTCACTTCTCCTTCTGCTGCCCTTGAAATTCAGCAAACCTTCCGCAATTTTCTCAAGGTCCTCATCGTCGACTCCGCCCTTGCCGGATTGAAGCAATTTGGTCACGAGGGCAATGGCTGAAACGGCATTATAAACAGAGTGCCTGCCGGGAATCAGGATTTCGAAACTGCGGTCAAATCCGCCTAACTTGAATGTTGTTCTTCCGCCCGAAACCGATATACCGCGTATTTTGAATGGTCCCGTTGCCTCGAAGCCGAATGGACAACAGGAGATATCATCCCCTGTTTTTTCAGCCAAAAAACGGGCGCCGGGGTCATCGAAATTATAAATCAAACACCCGTTTTCCGGTAGAGTGCGGATATAACTTGAGAAGGCGTCGTATATATCGTTTAAGTCCCTGAAATAGTCCGGGTGATCCATTTCGACATTGGTCAAAACAATACGGTTCGGTTTGAAATTGAGAAAATTTCTTCTGTACTCGCATGTCTCGGCCACAAAGAACCTGTCACCGAGGTAAAGGGTGGACCGGTTGTTGAATGAAGAAACGGCGGAACCAACCAGGACCGTAGCCGGGATTTCCAGATATTTTATCAGGGTACCGGTCATTGCCGTTGTAGTTGTTTTCCCGTGTACTCCTGCAATAGCGGAGGAGTCATACGCCAGGGATAGCCTGCCGAGGGCTTCGGGATAGGATAACGACGGGAGTTTTAGCCGGAACACTTCCTTTAAATCCGGATTGGAAACCGGTGAGTAGGCGCTTGAATAAATACAAAAATCCGTATGCTTTTCCACATTGTTTTTTGAAAATCCTTCATAAACCCTGATATTCAGGCTTTTAAGAATTTCATCCGTGTAAAAACGGTCGGGTATATCAGAGCCGTATACCAAAGCCCCATTATGCAATAAGATTTCGGCAAGAGCCGCCACCCCCGTCCCCTTGATACCGATCAAAAAAATCTTTTTACCAGTTAAATTTTTCCATTCCACAGTTTCCAGCATAGTTTAAAGATCTTACAATAACTTGAAAAAATAAACAAGACAGAAGCTCAATTCTCAATTTACTTTGAGAACCGCTCAAGCAAACAAACATCAGGTATGAATGGCAATAAAGCTGAAACGGACAATTTAAAAATGAATAAATGTATCAGGGTCGACATCTTCTTTTTTATCATCTTCCCCGTGATGCTCGGGAGGCTCTTCCGTATCCCTGTTTTCAACCAGCGTTATGTGAAGATCTTCCTGTTGCAGTTCATCGTTTACCGGTTCCGGTTCAATCTCGCTTAAGTAGAGGGCTCCCTCTTCTGATTCGGTCGGTTCAACTATTTCAATGGAGTCCGGAGGAGTTCCAGCTACGTCTTTATCCGCAACAGTGATTTCCTGTATATCGATTTCCTCCACTTCGCTTACTTCCACCGCTTCTTCTATCTCATCTATTTCTTCAACTTCCTCCAGGTCCTCGACATCTTCCGCTATCTCCGCTTCCTCGTCAACCGCTTCAAGTTCCGTGGGTTCCGTTTCGACGTTTTCCGCATATATCTCATCTGTAATACTTATCCGCGGAATTATTTCACGAATCAATTCGGTCAACGGATGTTCCTTTTCAGCCATTTCCGTCAATACGGGAACGGCACTTACGGCCTTGACCCCCGTTTCTCTAAAAATATGGAGGATCCTTTCCACCAGATTTTCATTCGCTTCTTTTTCCTTCAATAAAATCAGCAGGGACGGTATGCTCTCCGGGGCAAGTTCTATGAGAAACAGCGTGAGAAGGCATTGCTGCGGGTCCTCACCCATCAGGTCGGGAAGCAGCTGGGTCATGACAGGTATGTCTTTTTTATTCCTGTAATCCATATCGAACAGCAGCGTGATGACGGCCTTTTTATCGGCGACACTGAACACATCCTCCTGCAGGGCCTTTATAAGAAGCGGGATAAGGGGTTTGACGGGTGTATATACTTTTTCTTTCAGGTTGTTTCCCCATAAATCAATGGTAACTCCCTGTTCCTGCAGTATATTCAATTCTTCCACATCTTTTAATATCATCCTGACAAGGGATTCCAATGCGAATTGCTCCCCCCTGGCAGCCAGGTTATAGAGAGCGGAAAATCCCTGCGGCAGCCTGATTGACTCCAGAGCTTTTGCTATATCCGGCTGTATTTGTTTTACATAATCCTCTTCCATTAATTTAACAAGGATATCGGTGGCATTTGTCTGTGTCGATGCCTTGACAAGGGCATCAAGTATTTTATCCTTGACAGGATCAAACCTGGCATCTATTTTAAAATCGAAATCTTCGTTATTCGGAGAAAATTGGGGTGTGATAAGGTTATTAGTCACATATCCACATTTTTCAAGTTCACTTAAGATATCTTCCAGGGTAAAAGGCATTCCTTCCGTTATACCTGAAAAACTTTCCTTCGTTATCAGACCGTCCGGTTTTAACCTTCCCAGAACATGGACAATGGTCCTGACAAGATCTGTATGGAATAAAATAGCCGGCTGGTTCAATATCCTGATAATTGCCGGAACAAATTGTATGGCGGATAAACCCTGGTCTGCCAGATTCTTCAGCCCTTCAATGAGTTTGAAATCCTGGATTTTCTTTTTCAGGGTATTTTCCGGTACATCTTTACCGATAAGATTGATAATTTCGTCAAGATAGTCTGCCAGTTTCTGACTCACCCTTTAAATGATAGACATAAAGGCCCCAATAATCAAGAAATCCTTATAAAAATACCCTCTATTTTACTGACAGACCTGTACTTGTGACAAGATGGATTCTAAAGCAGGCCCCCTCCCCTTTCGGAACATACTCAATTGTCCCTCCGTTTTTCTGCATCAAAATTTTTGTCAAAAAAAGACCAATTCCAGTGGAATTTTTTAACGACGTTGCCGGCTCGAAAAGAAGCGGTATAAATTGATCCGGAACCCCGCCGCCATTATCCACCACATCGATGCACACCATGTGCCCCTTATTTTCGGCGTTAACCGTAATCACGGGTGAATCCGGCCCGTGTTTTTTTAACGCATCTATGGAATTTCGAAAAACACATAAAAGCGAATGATAAAGGTCTTGGGGATCGGCCATGACAGCCAGGGATTCGTCAATTTCATACTGGATCAGGATTCCTTCCAGGCGGGTTATGACCTGCAGATTTTTCCTGATTGTATCCAGAGTTTCTTTTACATAAATCAATTCCGGGTCCGGTCCGGTTCCCTGTATTGCCTTCACCAGATTGGACTCAATAAAACGGTTCAGGTCTTTCAAGCCCGCCATGACGGTTTTTGTATCAGGTTCACCATTGTCAGGCATTTTAATCATCCCGGCATCCAAATAAAGGGATGCGACCCTGTTTTTCAATTCATGGAATGTACCGGTGACAGCCAGACCGGTTCCCATAATCCGGTTGTAATGCATCAGGGCACTTTCCATTAAATGGCATTTTTTTACCAGGGAATCAATACTCTTCCTATGTCGTACTGATTCCTTCACAAACACAATCCGCGTAATGTTATGATCCAGACTCACGGCTATTAAAATCAGAAATAAAACGGAAAAAGGAATCCCCGTTAAAACAGGTAACCGGATGAAGATTTCCTGAAAAAGTGATAAAACCAGGCCTGATACGCATAAAAATGTCCAGAGCCATCTTCTTTCATTCCTGATCAATAAAAACAGGAGAAATGAGAGGGATATAAGTGATGTCCCGGCGAATATGAATAAAAAATACGGCGTTTTAAACAGGTTCAATCCATATAACATCAGCAGTATACAAATTGCAAAGGTATTGTAGAGAAGAAAAAGAACCTGCACTTTTTTATTTTTATATACATAAAAAAATTCAAAAATTCCCGGGATGACAAAATACGGCATAACCATGGCAATCAATTCCCATTGCATAAAAATAGACGAAAACAGGAGCAAAGCATAGGAAAAAAACAACCAGATCAATAATCGGTGAAAATACGGTTTTCTGATTTTAAAGGCGGTAGTAAAAACTTTGATAAAGATGATGCATACAATTATGGCGCCAAAAATATTAGTGCCGTGCATCATTACATCTTAATATCCTTCTTTTATTTCAGAGAGGGGAATGGGCTGCGGATTTTCCAATTCACCATTGATGCGGGAAAATTCCTTTAACAGGTTTTTAGCCTGCCCGGAAAGCTTGACGGGTATTAATACTTTCAGCTTGATATACAGGTCGCCGCGCGAGTTGGGATTGTGCAGGTGGGGGATGCCTTCACCCCTGAGTCGCAGGACCTTTCCGTTTTGTGTGCCGGCCGGTATTTTGACCTTTACCGTTTTATTATCCAGGGTCCTGACGACGATATCTCCGCCTAGGGCCGCCTGCGTTATGGAAACGGGAATCATGCAATAAATATCATCTCCGTCGCGCTCAAAGTATTTATGCGGTTTCACATGGATATAAACGTATAAATCGCCGACAGGCCCGCCATTGGCCCCGCCGTCGCCCTGACCGGGAATATTAATGCGTTTTCCATCGATTATACCGGGGGGAATCGTTACCTTGATTTTTTTATTCCGCTTGACAAGACCGCTGCCATGGCATTCGGTGCACGGACGCTCTATAATTTCGCCCTCACCCCGGCAGGTATTGCAGGTAGTGGCTATCGAAAAAAAACCGGAGCTCCTTCTGACCTGCCCCGACCCCCGGCAGTCGGGACATAATTTTTTACTGCTTCCCTTGGCGGCGCCTGAGCCTTTACATGCGGTACAGCTTTCGTTTCGCATGAACGAAAGTTCCACCTTTGTACCAAAGACCGCGTCTTCAAACGCTATTTCCAGATCGTAACGTAAATCGGAACCGCGACGCACGGAAGATTTTCGGCCTGTTCTCTGGCGTCCCCCGCCGAAAAAAGAGCCGAAAAAACCTGAAAAATCGCCGAAAATATCTTCAAAATCCTGGAAAACGCTGGAGAAATCGGCTGCCCCGCCGGCCATGCCCTCAATACCGGCAAACCCAAACTGGTCATAGGATTGCCGTTTTTTCGGGTCTGCCAGTATCTCGTACGCTTCCGTTGCTTCCTTGAATTTCTCCTCGGCATTCTTGTCGCCTGGATTTTTATCGGGGTGATACTTTATTGCCAGCTTTCTATAGGCTTTTTTTATTTCATCCAGGGGTGCCGATTTCTCGACACCCAGTACTTCATAATAATCTCTCTTTGCCATTATTTCTTATCGTCGTCAACCACTTCGTAATCAACATCCTCCACATTACCCTTGTCAGTGGAGGTTGAAGAAGAATCAGTCGTAGTGTCCTGGTTATCACCAGTATTCGCATTTTGATTCTGCTGTTGATTGGCCGACGCATTCCGATAGACTTCTTCCGCAAGCTTATATGTAGCCTGTTTCAAAGTCTCCACCTTTTGTTTTATCAATGGTATATCCTCACCTTCCAAGGAGCCTTTTAAGTCTGCAATGGCGGCCTCGATCTTCTGCTTTTCCTCATCGGTAACCTTATCACCGAAATCCTTCAAGGATTTTTCGGTACTGTAAATAAGGTTGTCCGCTTCGTTGCGGGTTTCGGCCTTTTCTTTGGATTTCTTGTCTTCTTCAGAATGCACTTCCGCATCCTTGACCATTCTCTTTATTTCTTCTTCGGAAAGACCGGAGGAGGATTCAATCCTGATTTTCTGTTCTTTCCCCGTACCAAGATCCTTGGCCGACACATGGACGATGCCGTTCGCATCGATGTCAAACGTTACCTCGATCTGAGGGACGCCTCTCGGGGCAGGAGGAATTCCGATAAGATCAAACCGCCCTAAAGTCCTGTTTTGTGATGCCATCTCACGTTCACCCTGGAGCACATGGATGGATACGGCCGTCTGGTTGTCTGCAGCGGTTGAAAAAATCTGGCTTTTACGGGTCGGGATGGTGGTATTCCTTTCAATAAGTTTGGTGAAAACACCGCCCAATGTTTCAATTCCGAGAGACAACGGGGTTACATCAAGAAGCAGTACGTCTTTTACGTCTCCACCCAGAATTCCTCCCTGGATAGCGGCACCCACGGCCACAACTTCATCGGGATTCACACCCCGGTTCGGCTCTTTCTTGAATATGTCCCTGCAGATTTTCTGAACGCAGGGTATGCGGGTTGAACCGCCTACGAGGATAATCTGGTCAATTTCTTCGGGTTTTAAATTGGCGTCCTGCAGGGCTTTCAAGCAGGGATTCTTGGTTTTGTTCACCAGGTCCTCGATCATCTGTTCAAACTTGGCCCTTGTCAATGTATACTGAAGGTGTTTGGGACCGGAGGCATCCGCAGTGACGAACGGCAGGTTGATTTCGGTCGTCTGCCCGCCTGACAGCTGGATTTTGGCTTTTTCCGCCGCTTCCCTCAATCTTTGAAGGGCCATCCGGTCCTTACCAAGATCGATGCCATGATCCTTTTTAAAATTCTCGATAAGCCAATCTATGATTCTCTGGTCAAAATTATCTCCGCCCAGATGCGTATCACCATTGGTTGATTTTACCTCGAAAACGCCGTCTCCCAATTCCAGGATTGAAATATCGAAAGTACCGCCGCCCAGATCGTATACCGCTATTTTTTCATCATTGGCGCCTTTTGCAAGACCATATGCCAACGCGGCGGCCGTAGGCTCATTGACAATTCTTTTTACGGTAAGGCCGGCAATACGCCCGGCATCCTTTGTTGCCTGGCGCTGGGCATCATTAAAATAGGCGGGAACGGTGATAACCGCTTCCGTTACCTTCTCGCCAAGGTAATCTTCCGCCGTCTTTCTCATTTTTTGCAATATCAGGGCGGAAATCTCGGGTGGTGTGTGTTTTTTACCAAAAATGTCAATCACGACGCCGTTTCCCGCATCCTCCACCTTGTAGGGAACCATTTTGGTTTCTTCGGGAACTTCTACGATGCGTCTTCCCATAAACCGTTTAATGGAATAAACCGTATTTTCAGGGTTTGTGATCATTTGATTCTTGGCCGGTTGCCCGACCAGACGTTCACCTTTTTGTGTAAACCCGACTATGGAGGGCGTTGTTCTCTGTCCTTCGGAATTCTGAATGACAATCGGTTCACTGCCTTCCATAATGGCAACACATGAGTTAGTGGTTCCAAGATCAATACCAATAATTTTTCCCATAGATTACTCCTTATTAATTTTCCTTATTGTTATTGTTATCGTTATTGTTGTTATTAAAATTCGAGGCATTACTAGTCGGCTGGGCTATCTTCACCTTGGCCGGCCTCAAAATTCTATCATTATAATAATATCCCTTTTGATAATCTTCCAATACCGTGGCGGTATCATGTTCCGTGCTTTCTTCAACGGCTATTGCCTGGTGTTTCTCAGGATCAAAAACCTCTCCCGTGGAATCAAAACGCTTTAAACCCCAGTTTTTTTCCAGTAAAGAAACAAGCTGTTTCTCAATCATGACTACCCCTTTGTGAAAGGTATCAAAGTCTTTTGATTCGTCCGCCGATTTCATGGCACGTTCGAAATCGTCTATAACGGAGGTAAGATCGAGTAAAAGCATCTGGTTTGAATATTTGATGGCGTCTTCTTTTTCCTTGAAAATACGTTTACGGAAATTTTCAAATTCAGCCTGCTTTCTGAGCAGTTGGTCTTTTAAATTAAGGATTTCCTCCTGCACCTTCTGTGCGTCCTGTTCCATTTGAGCCGTCTGGTCTGCTTCATTGATATTTTCATTTACCTCTTGACCATCGGTGTTCTGAGATGAATTATCCTGTGATTTTATTGCATCCTCATCATTTTTAGATTCTTTCACCTTGACTTCCTGTTCCTGGTATTCCTCATTTTTTTTCTTTCGGGACATACATTTCCTCTACTATATATCATTAAATTGTCTTTTTGTACATTAAAGACTCCCCAAAAAAATCCGCTTTTTTTAATCTTAACCTGTCCAAATATCAGCGGTTCCCGAGGTTGCCTACGGTATATAAGTCCTTACCAGACTTACCATTAAGATAATAACTCAATTAAAAATAAGTCAAGAGCTTTTGGTCTTTTATTGGGAAAATCCTGGCGAATCAGATGAAAGAGAAGGCAACAGTGGCTGGAGTGAAATTATTGGGATTACATTTTCCCCAATTTTGACAGAACAATTGATAATCCACACAGGACGGCCGTTTCCGTACGCAATATCCTCTGTCCCAGCCTCGCCGTTTTAAAACCTGAAGAAAGGAAAACCTCCCGTTCCGCCCGGGTCCACCCACGTTCAGAACCGACAGCGAGTGTAACAGGGAGGGAAATTACGGGAATATCGGATAATAAAGGCTCCTTTTCACCAATTTCCAGCATAATCTGGAGGCCTCCAGGCAATATCTCAAGTAATTCATCAAGGGAAAGAAAAAGCTTTATTTCCGGCAGCCGGGTTGAATAGGCCTGTCCCGTTCCCTCCAAAAGGAAACGCTTATAGGCTCCGGCCGTCCAAAGCTTACTCATTGCGTAAGATTTTTCAGATAATTCCGTTCGCACAAAATACATTTTACCAACACCCAGGCTCGCCGCCTCACGGAGTATTTTTTGAGCGGAATGCGGCCGGCACAATCCGGCTATCAGAACGAGATCGAGCAGGCCTTCTCCTTCGTCCCCGGGTTCAAAGGAAAAATACAGGAATTTCCCGTCCAGGGAGATAATCCTGGCTGAACCCTGGGGACCATTGATAATCCCGGCCCTGATTGCCTGCCCCGGCACGGCCTTCAATACATTCAAAATATGGGCAGCCCTGGGGTCTGAGAGGGAAAGGGGTTTCTGTATTTCATCCGCGGTAAACAGTATAATATTCATGGTCGACAAAATAAAAGGGCTGAAAAATCAGCCCTTTAAAAATTTTAATTCTTTGGAAACGGATAACCGCGCTACCTGGTTTGGGGAGCGAGTTCCAGAATCAATTCCACCTCTCCCTGGCTCACTTCCGTTGCCCGGGCAATTTCATGAACCTTCCATCCCTGGCTTGCCAGCTGCAGGATGGTCTGGCGTATATCAAGGGGTGGCGCGCCCTTTTTATTCATTTCATTCACCTTCTCCTTGACAAGCGAATGGAGCAGCTTGACCTGTTCGGAGGCCTGCTTGCCTATGGATTCAAGCCGGGTTTCCGTCCTTGAGAGCCATTCCCTGGCCGTCTGCATTTTAAGCATTCTTTCTTCAAGGTTAGTCATGACACCTTCCAGGGAATTGAGTTGTTCGATGGCGGAATCGGTTTTATGCTTGTTCTCGAGCAGGAATTTAATCTCCTCCTTCATGGAGATGACCTTGGGAGGAAGCTCATTAAAATTCTCCGATAATGTCTTGATATTGTTTTCCAGGTCTGAAAGCATCTGGAAGCCTTTATCCACGCCCCGCGCCGTATTGTCCAGAATGGCGTTCTTTTTCTCAAGCCTGTCATACTGTGTCCCGATGCTGTTTTCAAGATTCTCTATTTCTTTCAGCTTGATCTGGATTACCTGCAACTGGTCATGCGCGCCTGTCATATCCTTCAATTTGGACTCTATTTCTTCGGAATATTTTATCAACCGCGAAAAATCCTTCTCCATATTCTCGATCCTGCGCCTGTCAGTCAGGAATTTGGAGAACCGGGTCGAAATGTCTTCGGAGAATTTCTTTACCCTGTTCATTTCGATCTCCAGCTCACTCAATTTTTTCTTATCCGGCTCGAGCTTGATGATATCCTTCTTTATCTCCTCGATGTCGTTTGAAAGCCTGTCTTTCAGTTTGTCCGCCCTTTCAAAGAGTTTTGTCTGTTCAACAAAATTCTTCTGCTTCTTGTCAATCTCGGCTATTCCAGTGGTAAGTGTCTTGTAACGCTCTTCCAGTTTCTCCAGGTTCTTTTTCTGTGCTGTTTCCGATTTTACAAGGTTCTCTTCAAAATTCTGTGAAAAAAGCTGCATCTTCTCATCTATGGAATCATGGAACAGCCTGCTCTTCCCGGCAAACTCCTGCTGGAGGCGCTCATAATCTTCGGCAAGGGCATCCAGGGCATAATTTTTCTTTTCAACAAGATCATTCCCCAAATTCATTACCTCGATTACAAGTTTACTCATTTCCTGTTCCAGGTTCTTTTTATCCGTCTCTGCAATCTTGGTGTACTCATCTTTCCTGC
>JAFGKU010000107.1 GCA_016928415.1 Spirochaetales bacterium | reverse complement strand
TCATTTTACCGTTTATTTCTTCGGCGAACTTGACAGTCAGGAAATAAACGGCCTTTCATCAATAATGGAGGACCCTGAACTGCACGTGGATAAAATACAGGCGAATTTCAAGGGGTATTCACAGTTCCCGGAAAAAGGCAATCCCAGGGTCATTCATCTGGAGCTTGACCAGGGGAAGGAACCGGTCATCGAAGTTAATCGAAAATTTTTAGAAAAATTACACAAACAAGGGCTTGACCGGCCGGAGGGAAATAAAAAATTCATACCCCACCTCACCCTCTGCAGAAACAGGGAAGAAAAAATCAAGCCGGGATTTATTGACTCGCTCTCTATCCCGAACGGGCCGTTTGTGCTGGACCGGCTTGTCCTTTTTAAATCGGTATTGAAACCCGGAGGAGCCGAATATTCGCCGTTAAAAACAATTGAATTCAGGTAAGGAAGCAATAAAGTCATGATCTGGGAAAAAACTGAAATAGACTCCCAATTGGTCCGGGAGCTGTCCAAAAAAACGGGACTGGACCTCCTGCCGTCCTCCATACTGGCAAGACGCAACATTGTCGACCGGGATCAACTCTGTTTTTTCCTGGAAAACGACATCCGGTTCCTCCATAATCCCTTTCTTTTCAATGACATGGAAAACGCCATTGAAAGGCTCGGGGCGGCCATCGATGAAGGCGAAAAGGTATTGATTTTCGGAGACAGGGATGTGGACGGCATTACATCCATTGTCCTCCTTTTTGAGCTGCTGAAAGAAATGGGCCTGGAGGTTGAATGGTCGTTACCAAGCGGTAACGACAGTTACGGCCTTACACAGGATGTCATCCAGGGCGCCCGTGACAGGGACATAACCCTTCTCATTACGGTGGACTGCGGCATCTCCAATGTCAGGGAAGTGGCTTACGCCGGTGAACTGGGTATCGACACAATCATCATCGACCACCACAACCCGCATGAGGAGCTTCCCAGGGCGGCAGCCATCATCAACCCGAAGGTGGAATCCTCGGGATACCCTTTTAAAAACCTTTCGGGATGCGCGGTCGTTTCCAAGCTGGCATGGGCCCTGTATTTTTCAAAGACGAGATATTACGGTGAACCGATTTTTCTTTTCAATATACGGCCCGTCAATGAATCCTATATCCTGGAAGCAATAAAACTCACCAACCTGATGGAAACGGAACGGATGTCGGACACGGTCATACCCGGCAAGGTGGCCTTTACACAAACCCGCCTCTCTTCATTTTTTTCCGACAAGAACGTGGCCGCGTACAATTTACCGGAAATTGAACATCAGCTGAAAAAAGTCTTTGGAACGCTTCCTGATATTTCCCTGACCGATATGATGCCGATTTTAGGCGACACCTTTCCCGCCCTGAAGGGTAAAAGCCTTCTCAAGATAAGGGATTTGAGCAAGGTGGCGCGCTACAGCGTAAAACCGCTGGAAGAAATCGATATTCTTTCCAACCTCGTAATCTCGTATATCATGAAAACGGAATCCCGGCTTACCAGGGATTATTCCGAAAAACTGGACCTTGTCGCCCTGGGAACCCTCGCCGATATCATGCCGCTTACGGATGAGAACCGGATACTGGTCAAAATGGGAATGGAAGTTATCCGGAACGGGAAAAGAAACGGGCTGAAGGACCTGTTGGCGCGGAGGGAACTTTTAAACCGTGAGATAAACGCAAAAGATATCAGCTGGTACATTACACCGGTCATCAATGCATCCGGAAGAATGGGCGAACCGGAAAGGGCCATCGAAATGTTTCTTACCCATGACAAACCTGAAACGGACAGGCTTGTATCGTATATCCTTGAATTGAACGAGAAGCGTAAAAGCCTGGGAGAAAAAGTCTGGAATGACATCCTGCCGCAGGCCCAGGAAAGTTTTAACAGGACCGAAAATAAATTCGTGCTCATCTCCGGGAACTCTATTCACAGGGGAATAACGGGTATCATCGCCTCGCGGCTTGTCAAATATTTCAAGGTACCGTCCATAGTCCTTGCCCAGCTGGACGGTAAAGCGGTGGGGTCCATGCGGAGCCTGCCCCCGCTGAACACAAAAGAATTTCTTTATTTGTTCAAGGACATTTTCAACGATTTCGGAGGCCATGATCTTGCAGGCGGATTCACCCTCGACCCGGAGCGTATAGGGGAATTCACCGACCGGTTCTCGGAAACCGTGGCCAGTCTCAAAAAAGACGAAATCGAAGAGGATAAAGTCATTATTGACGCCGAAATTCCACCGGCCTACCTCACACAGGATTTATGGAAGGTCGTGGAACTCTTCAAGCCGTACGGCGAGGGTAATCCTCCCCTTGTATTTTATACCAAAAATATAAAAATTGCTGATATGAAGCTGATAGGGAAAAAGGATTTATCGCACCTGAGCCTTCTTTTTGACACGGGTACATTAAAATGGCCCGCCGTATTCTGGAATTCATCACAAAGGGCCGGAACGGATTTCAACGTGAACGATAAAGTGGAAATAGTCTATAACCTGACTAAAAACCATTTTCAGAAAGTGGAATCCCTGAGACTGACAGTCATCGACGTGAAAAAGCTGCCATAGCCTCCGGGTATTCACCCGGGCTTGAAGCAGGTTTTTAAGGATGACTTATTGACAAACCGGTCCAATCAACATAAAGTGTACTAACCCCAATACTATTAAAAAGGAGTCGTGAATGAGTATCACTACAGAAAAAATCAGAAATATAAGTATTGCAGGACATGGCTTTACCGGAAAAACCACATTGGTTGAGCAAATTCTTTTTTTGGGGGGCGCCATTCCAAAACCGGAAAAAGTAGAATCGGGCAAAAGCACGAGTGACTTTACGGAAGAAGAAATTGCAAAAAAAATGTCCATATACACATCACTTACACATGTCAACTGGCAGGATACAAAAATCAACTTACTGGATACGCCGGGAGCCGGCGATTTCGTCGGCGAAGTAATCGCCGCCTTGCGGGCCAGCGAATCGGCCCTGGTCATAGTCTGTGCCGAAAGCGGCGTTCAGATTGAAACCATAAAACTATGGAGGAAGTTGCGGCAGAACAACAAGCCAAGAATGGTCATGCTTAACAAACTGGACAAGGAGCATGCCAAGTTCGAAAAAACCCTTGACGACCTGCAGGAAAAGTTCAAGGAAAATTTCGTGCCTGTTTCCATTCCCATCGGCGAAGGCAATGCGTTCAAGGGGGTCATTGACCTGATTGACCAGAAAGCCTATTTGACGGAAGCCCCGGGAAAGGCCCAGGAAATTCCGGCGGACATGAAGGACACGGCCGAGGAATACAGGATGAAACTGATTGAAATCGCCTCTGAAGGCGATGATGCATTGACGGAAAAGTACCTGGAGCAGGAAACCCTCACCACGGATGAAATCTGGACGGGTCTCACGAAAGGTTTAAAAAACCATGCGCTGGTGCCCGTATTCTCCGGCGCCGGACTGCTCAACGCCGGCGTGCAATGCATGCTGGACGTTCTTTCGAAGATCACGCCCTGCCCGGAAGGGGAAGTGAAGGGAAAAACGGAAACCAATACGGAAACAACAAGGAAAATCAATGCAGGCGAACCTTTCTCCGCCTTTATATTCAAAACGAGCATAGATCAATTCTCGGGGAAGCTATCCTATATCAAGGTTATTTCCGGCAAGGTGGCATCGGATTCCGAACTGTATAACTCGAGGGCACAGAAAAAAGAGAAGGTCGCCAAGATATACACGTGCCAGGGTAAAAAACTGGAAGATACGGACGGACTGATCGCGGGTGATATCGGCATCCTGGCTAAACTGACCAATGCCGACACGAACGATACGTTGTCCGATCACTCTGCCGTCATTGCGTATGAACCGCTGAACCTGCCCCAGCCGGTATACTCCATTGCCATATCGGCAAAGGCAAAAAAAGACGAGGATAAACTCAACCAGATGCTTATCAAGGCATCGCAGGAAGACCTGACCTTCAAGTTGCATTACAATAAGGAAACAAAAGAATCCGTCATCTCCAGCATGGGCGAGCTTCACCTCTCGATTATTCTTAATAAAATCAAGGAAAACAACAAGATAGACATGGAGACCCGCGTTCCCAAGGTTGCCTACCGGGAGACGATAACGACATCGGCCAACGCGGAATACCAGCATAAAAAACAGTCCGGCGGCCACGGCCAGTACGCCAAGGTGGTCCTTGACGCAAAACCGATAACCCGCGGGGAATACTTCAAATTTTCAAATGCCGTTTTCGGCGGCGCCGTTTCAAAGGGATACATGGCCGGCGTGGAAAAAGGCATACTGGAAGGGATGGAAGAAGGCATACTCGCCGGGTATCCCGTCGTGGACCTCGAAGCTACCATCGTTGACGGCAAGGAACACCCCGTCGATTCATCGGAAATGGCCTTCAAACTTGCATCCCGCGGCGCGATCAAGGCGATACTGGAAAAGGCGAAATGCGTCCTGCTTGAGCCGGTCATGAACCTCGAGGTTTTTGTCGATGAACAGTTCTTAGGCGACGTTCTTTCCGACCTGAGCTCCAGGCGCGGGAAGGTACAGGGCCAGGAGCCGATAGGGGGAGGAATCCTCTCCGTCAAGGCCCAGGTTCCGCAGTCCGAACTTTTAAGGTATTCCATAGACCTGAAGTCAATCACATCGGGATCGGCATCCTTTGAAATGGAATTCAGCCATTACAACCCAATATCAGGCAAGGTAGCCGATGACGTGGTAAAAGCGGCCCAACAGGCAAAGGAAGCGGCGGCCAAATAATAAGAAAATGAAAAAAAAGGCAGGTTCCAAAAAACCGGTTGATTCCGGAAAGAAAGACATTATGGAAGACAATCGAACCAAAGAAACACTGCTGAAAGTCAACAACAAGGACAAGGGATACAGGAAGGCGGCGGAATTCCTCGTTTTACTGGGGAGGGAAGAGGCGGCCAAGGTTTTACAGCACCTTTCCGAGGAAGAAGCGCTGGGAATTGCCAGGGAAATTTCGAATCTGGAAAACATAGATCAAACGCAGGCAAAAAAACTGCTTGAGGAATTCGGTTATTTACTTAAAACGCGTGACCTCGTGGCAAAGGGCGGTCTGGACAAGGCCCGGGAAATGCTCGTTACCGCGTTCGGTGAAGAAAAAGGCGATGCCTTTTTTGCCAAAATTGCAGAAAAAACCATTCCCCATCCCTTTTCTTTTTTAAACGACCTGCCGGAGGAACAGGTAAAAACCGTTCTTAAAGATGAATCTCCGGCCGTTATTTCCGTTATCCTTCCCCACATTGACCCGGCCCTCGCCTCAAAGCTTCTCAATACGTACCTGCCCGAGGAACAAAAAAACATCGTTATGCGGATTGCAAAGATGCAGTCAATTTCACCCGAGGTTCTCCAAAGAATCGAGGAAATACTGAAGGAACGCGTAAGGAAGATCGGGGAAGCCGTCTCACAAATAGTAGACGGCAAAAACGCGCTCATCGAGATACTCAGGAACATGAATACGGATCAAAGCCAGACCATCCTCTCGGAATTGTCCGCCAATAATCCGGAACTGGCCGATGAAATCGGCGGCAAGCTTTTCACAATAGATGTCATTTACAAGATCAGGGACAGGGATCTTCAACGGATACTCCATGAATTCACGGACAAGGACCTGGCCATCCTCCTGAAGGGCAAGGAAAAAAGCGTACTGCATAAAATCCTGAGCTGCGTTTCAGGCAGAAGGGCCGAACTCATCCAGATGGAGTCACAGGCAATCGGCAAAATCCTGAAGACCGAGGCTGACCGGGCAACGGACGAGTTCCTGGACCAGATTAAAAGGCATATTGAAACGGGCAGGATAGTGATTATTGAAAACGGCGAGGAAATGGTGGAATAAAAAAATCCTTTAAAAATGGAACAGACACTTAAAACATTTTATGTAATATACCTGAAAAAAATTCTTCCCGACGGCCGGGTGGAAAAGCATCCCGTCATGCAGAAAACCGGTGAAAAGGAAGTGGCCCTTCTGGCCTGGTCATCGCAGGAAAAGGCCTCGTTGTTCCTTGAAAAAATGAACCTGGATAAAGAGATTCAATTCTCGGTTGACCTGGAGGACGAACTCATCCTCTTGAAACTGCGGAAAAAACACGAAGAAATGGATTATCAGGTTCTTTTAAAAATTCAGGAATAATCCGTCTATTTGCCGGATCAAATTTCGTATCAAATTCCCCTGCACGGCCAACACGCTCTTTTTTTTCTTTGATTTTACATAATCGGGGGCCCTGTAATTGGGAAGTTCGATGTCGCACGCCTTGATACCGTTAACGGCACACCAATGCAGCAATTCACCGGATATCGGGATAACGGACACCCAACGGGCCAAATAGGTATACCCGGTATGGGAGGCAATATACCGGGCAATCTCATCGGATGCTTTTTCCGGAACACCGTATTTTATATAAGCCGGCTGGACGCATCCGGAAGGTGGAAAGGCGGCATGGAACGAAATAACCAGAACCCGTTCATGCAGGGGTTTTATTTCAAATTTCAGCCATTCAGTCAGGGTCCTTATTTCCGGTTCTGACCCGGGAGCGCTTCCACCTGAACCGGGAACCGGTTTATCACCTTTACAGGCATCCTTTTTCCAGTCATCCGTGGGGAAGTTCCTGTTCAAATCCACCTTGTTGGCATTGAATCTGGTATTGCTTTGAAAACCGTCAGGGTTCATAACCGGGATGAAATAACAGGAAGCTTCCCCTGAAATAACAGGGTTTTTCCGGATGGATTTTAAAACGGCGGCCAGCATGACAGCCGTATTTTTTTCATTACCATGGATGCATGCCATGAATACCAGGGCATATTTTTTCCCTTTACCCAAACGGACAGCATAAATCGGCCGGCCTTTTACAGACACCCCGATTTCCACGGCACCTGTATCAATGCCGGAAGTTTTTATGAAATCATCCAGTGAATCCGGCGGGAAGGGTGTCTCCTTTGCATTTAATTCATAAGGAACAAATAAAATGAAGACCAGCAGGCTAAATAGAAAAAGTATGCTTGCTGTCCATTTCCCTGAATTTTTTCTTGTCACTGCTCTCAATTATATCCTTCAAACTGGTGCGGCCCAGAAAATCATTAATTAAAGTATTGAAATTGT
>JAFGKU010000106.1 GCA_016928415.1 Spirochaetales bacterium | reverse complement strand
GTGAGCGGGGCTTCCGAAATTGAATTTGCCCTGGAAAGAAATATAAAAGTTTTAAAATTTTTCCCTGCTGAAACAGGCGGGGGAGTCGCTTTCCTCAAGGCCCTTTCCGCGCCTTTTCCCGATGTGAATTTTATTGCCACGGGGGGGGTGAGCCTGTCCAATTTAAAATCGTACCTTGAATACGACAGGATCTGGGCGTGCGGGGGAAGTTTCATGGCCACCCGGGAACAGCTTGATTCAGGTCAATGGGACGCCGTCAGGAATTCAGTGAGAACCGCCATCAAGATCATGCTCGGTTTTTCAATCGAGGGTATAACGGCGGAGGATAAGAACATGCAGGCAGTTTTCCCGGCCCTGTTCGTAACACCGGAAAATACACAGGATAAAACAGTTTTTATAAAAACAATGAATTTGACAAGGACGACCGCCTACTTGAAACGGAAAGGCATACCGTTTACCGAAGCCGGGGAACGCCTTATATTGAAGCAGGAAGTGAACGGCCAGGCAGTCGTTATTGCCAGACAAGGCTGACAAGCACTACCGTGCTTCTCGGCTGCACGATGTAATATTCATTGTCCGGAAGCTTTTCGGCATTGGCCGTGTCCAGAATTTCCGATCCCGGCTTATGGCTTGTATCGATGACAAGTCGCCATTTCCTGTTGACCTCCACGGGCGGCAGCCTGTAATAATTTTTTACCCAGTCCATGTTATAGATGATAAAGAGACTCTCCCCCCTGGCATTTTCATCATCGATGTCCAGACGGAAGGCGAGTTTCCTTTCATTCTCATTGTTCCAGTCGGGCTGGCCGAGAAACAGGTCAAACCATTGGATATCGTTTATCGAATCCAGGTCATTGTCCATGCCCGTGAAAAACGTTTTTCGCCTGAACACCTTGAAGCGTTTGCGGAAGGTGATCAGTTTCCTGAAAAAAGCGTGTAAGTCGGCGTTTTTTTCCAGTAAGTTCCAGTTGAGCCAGGTCAGCTCATTGTCCTGGCAATAGGCATTGTTATTGCCGTCCTGGGTACGGCCCATCTCGTCCCCTGCCAGAAGCATCGGGGTGCCGGCCGAGAGAAACAGGAGGCAGGCAAGGTTTCTCATCTGCTTTTGCCTGAGTGCCAGAACTCCCGGGTCGTCCGTATCTCCTTCTATCCCGCAATTCCAGGAAAGGTTGTTGTCCGTACCGTCCAAGTTGTTTTCCATGTTTTTTTCATTGTGTTTCCGGTTGTAGGAAACAAGGTCATACAGGGTGAACCCGTCATGGCAGGTAATGAAATTGATGCTGTTGTAAGGTGTCCTGCCGTCGTCACCATACAGGTCCGCTGACCCGGTTATGCGTTGCGCCGCTTCGGTGATCTGGCCATTGTCCCCTTTTGCGAAACGCCTTATTGCATCCCGGAACCTGCCGTTCCATTCGGACCAGTCTATGGGGAAATTCCCCGCCTGGTTCGTATCCATGTCCCACGGTTCGGCGATGAGCTTGATATGGCCCAATACGGGGTCCTGGGAAACGGCATCGAAGAAACCCGCGGACCTGAAAAAACCGCCGGATTCCCTGCCGAGAACCGAAGCCAGGTCAAAGCGGAAACCGTCGACGTGCATGACCTCCACCCAGTATCGCAGGCAGTCCATCACGAATTTGATGACCGGGGGGTTGGAGAGGTTCATGCTGTTGCCGCATCCCGAATAATTCGTGTAATACCGCAGCGGCTCGGAAGCGCCGCCTTCCAGGCAATAGTAATTGGGATTGTCTATTCCCCTGAAACAAAGCGTGGGCCCCAGCTCGTTCCCTTCGGCCGTATGGTTGAATACGACGTCGAGGATTACTTCAAGACCTTCCCTGTGCAGCGCCTTCACCATGGTTTTGAATTCGGCAACCTGGCATCCTGGGGATTTTTGTGTACCGTAGGTTTGCTCGGGCGAGAAAAAAGCGATTGTGTTGTAGCCCCAGTAATTGGTGAGCCCATTGTTGACAAGGAAGTCTTCTATACAAAACTCGTGGACGGGTAAAAATTCGAGGGAAGTGACGCCAAGTGATTTCAGGTAAGGTATTTTTTCGATGATACCCAGGTACGTTCCTGGATGTTTTACCTTCGAGGAATTGTGCCGGGTAAATCCTCTGACATGCAGTTCGTAAATGATCGTTTCTTCCATGGGAATGCCGGGTTGCCGGTCTCCGCCCCATTCAAAATGATCGTCCATGACAATGGATTTCGGTATGATGGCGGCATTGTCCCGCGCGTCTTTTTCAAGGTCTTTACCCTCGGAAACGGCATTATAACCGAGGAGGAGTTCCCCCTTATCGTAGAATTTATGGGAGAGTGCCCTGGCATAGGGATCGATAAGCAGCTTGTTTTCATTGAAGCGCAGCCCCCGGGCGGGTATGTAATCGCCTGTGACTTTGAATCCGTATAACTGGCCCGGTGCAATGCCTTCCACGTAGACATGGAAGACGTTTTTGGTCCTGTTGTCCATCCGGACGACGTCCGACGGTATGCCCGAGTCCCTGTCATCGAACATGAAGAGGAATGCTTCTTCAGCGTTTTGTGAGTAAAGGGCGAAATTGGTGCCTTTACCGTCGGGGCTGGCTCCCAGGGGATAATGCTTTCCGGGCTTAATTGATTTATTTGTAGAATGAACGGGCTTTCCCATTTTAACTCTTCTTTAAAGTATATTCGGGAATCAAAAGATCTTCAAGGTCAGAATCCTTTCCTGAATTCGGCCGGAGACATGTTGATGATTTTTTTAAAACAACGGTTAAAAAACGAAATGTTCTTGTATCCGACCGAGTAGGCTATTTCCAGGATTGTTTTATCCGTGTGCTTCAACAACTTGCAGGCTTTTTGTATCCTGATTTTATTGATGTAGGCAAAAAGGCAGACCCCGGTCTTTTTTCTGAAGTACCGGGATAAATAAGCAGGGCTGTAACCGGCAAAATCGGCTATTTGTTCAAGGGATATTGTGCGGGTGTAATGCTCCTCGAGAAAGCCGATAATTTCGGTTATACCCCTGGCGGATACTGAGACATCGACCCTGGAAACGTCCCGGGTTTTAAGACGTGCCATGTTGATGAACAGCTCAGAAAGCTTGACCCGGATAATGTCCCTGTACCCCGGCTTTCGGCGGGTGTATTCGTCCAGTAAATCAATGTAAATTCGTTCGAATAAAACCGGTCGGTTATCCGGTAAACGGAAAAAAGCCGTTTTCTCCCTGAAAAAAAACAGGAAACTCTTTTCCCAATGCCGGATGCTGTATTCGTTGAACAGCCATGATTCAAGAAGTACCCTGTAGAATGCGCTGTCATCGGACAATCGCAGACGGATACCCCTGCCGGGAGGTATAACCACGATAACCGGGGCAGGCTGGTCCAGAAATCCCCCTGCGGATTTTTTGTACAGTGTACCACTTAAAAGATAAAAAATTTGGGACCTTTCACTTTGCAGGGAGACCCGCCTGCCTTCGTCGCTTTTTTCAACCGACAGGGGAAGCGCCGGGTCCGTCAGGCCGTGTTTATCCATGCCATACACCCGGTTTTTAAACGGTTTCACCGGGCCTGGCGACAATTATTTTGCCGTTTTCCTCCAATTGCCTTATCCTGTCAACAATACGCACCTGGGCTTCTTCGATGTCCGTTATTTTGGCGGGTGACTTTATTTCCTGGAAGTGCCGGATCTCCTCCTGTTCCTCCTTTGTCAGCAGCTGGCTGATAAAATCATTCACCCGGGGGTCAGTCTTTTTCAAGGCCAGGGCCAGTTCTTCTTTTGACACGGCGGCAATCAGTATTTTAACGGCCTTTTTGTCCAGCAGCACAATGTCTTCAAAAACAAACATGTTTTTCTTTATTTCTTCCGAAAGCTCTGCATTGCTTTTATCCAGGCCTTCAATGATATTTTTCTCCACGCTGCGGGGCGAGGTATTGAGAATATCGACCACTCCCTTGATGCCTCCCACCGGCTTGAATTCCTGCATGTGGAACAATTCCAGTTTCTTTTTGATTTCCTGCTCGCAGGCCTTGAGCGATTCGGGAGTTGTCCTGTCAATAAGAGCGATTCTCTCCGTTACGTCAATCTGGAGTTCAACGGGAAGGCGTAAAAGAATCTGCCCGGCCATTTCGGCCGGTATATAGGAGAGAACGAGGGCGATCGTCTGCGGATGTTCCTGCTGGATGATCATGAACAGGAAATCGGTCTGGGTCATGGTTATAAAGCCGAAAGGCGTAAGGGAATAATTGCCCCGCCTGTCATCTTCTTCCCTGTCGTTAACGGATTCATTAAAATATATCTGTTCCGCCAACTCATCCTGTTTTTTCCGTATTTGTTCAATGTCTTCATGCAGAGAGGACAATCCCTGCTTGAATTCCGCCGTTACCTTTTGTGAGACCGCGGATAAAAGATTTTTCAATTCCCCGTCCTTTTTTTTCGGAAGAATTTCGGTTATTCCGTCATTGGAAAGTCTGCTGCTCGTTTCCAGGCGGAAAACAGGGTCTTTACCCCCTTTGGTAATTTCACTCCTTAATTTTAAAACGGTTTTCTCACCTGATCTAAGGAAAACTTCCTTTTCCGAATATTTTGGCAGTTTTATACAGGAGCCTTTTTTCAGCTTGTGAATGGTTCTGAGTGAAAGACTTTCCCCCTTGTAATACAATTCCGTTTCCAATTTTAATCCGGATACGGTTTCGACAACTCCTTCGTGAATGGATTTTTTGGTATGGGAAAACCAGTAGGAAGCCGACAATTTCGCGATAAGCGGTTCAATCGTTAAATATGGTATGCAAAAATTGATCATGCCCTTTGCCTCCCCAATTTTGGCTTCAAAGCTGACAAGCATCACCATTTCAGGGGGAGGGACGATCTGGGCGAATGCCGGGTTTGTTTCGATCGAGATTAAACGGGGTTGAAGGTCTATGATCGTCGACCATGATTCCCTCAAGTTTCCCAGTAATCCGTCGGAAAGTGTTTCCATCAGTTTCGCTTCGATATCGGTCAAATCCCGGTTGAACGGGACGGCCTTTCCCTGGCCGCCGAACAGGCGATCTATCATGGGAAATGCGAGGGAGGGATCTGTTTCCAGCAGGACGTAACCGTTTAAGGGGGCCATGGCAATGACCATTAATGTGGCCGGGTTGGGTATGGACCGGATGAATTCTTCATAGGTGAGCTGATCAACGGCGGCTACCCGGATATGGGAAAACAACCGGAGATAGGCGGAAAGGGAAGTGGATGTGAGACGGGCAAATGTCTCGTGCATCATCCGCACTGTCTGGATCTGCTGCGCCGTAAATTTGTCCGGCCTTCTGAAGTTGTAGGTTTTAATTCTTCGCTGCCCGGCATCCTCTGCTTTCGCAAGTAAATACCGTGCCGTTTTATCCGGTGTTTGGGTGGTTTCTGTTGCTTTTTCCGGCATGTTACTGCTCCTTTTTATCCAGGACTTCCGTGACCCTGATTCCGAAGTTTTCATCTATGACGACCACTTCTCCCTTCGCAATCACTTCACCTGCGGCAACCAAATCAACGGGTTCCCCGGCCACGCTGTCAAATTCAATGATTGTGCCTTCACCGATTGAGGCTACGTCCCTGATGGTGGCATTTCTCCTGCCCAATACAATTTCGAGGGGGATCATCATTGTCCCTATTTTTGCCAGTTTATCAGCCATTTTCTGCCTCCTTCCTGTTTTCATTGAATGCTTCATTAGCATTCATTGCTGTCTGCCCTGCATCCATTTCCGTAATTTTAAAATAATATCCGGATCCGCGTTTGACGATTTTTCCACGGGCCAGTATCTGTCCTGAAATCACAAGCTCACAGGTAGTGTCCTTTCTCTTTACGGGACCGAAACCGCCCTCCCGCTTGATGGCCAGGAGTTCCTCGTGACTCATCCGTGTGCGGTGAATCACTACCCGGCTGTCCAGTTTGATTCTGTCGGATAACGGTGAATCTTCCAGAAATCTACCTAATTCCATGTAATACCTCCTTTTTTCGTCTTCTATTTATAGAGTAGATCAAAAAAAAAGGAATAGCTAATACTATATTTACCGGTTTTTGTACAATTTTACCGACCGTATGAAACATTTTTTGAATTTTATTATAAAATATGTAATAATTACCGTGGAGGTGCCTTATGTCCGGAAAAATAAATACAGCGATGAGAGTGGCCCTTTTATGTGTCATTTCTCTTTCCATACAGATATTATCCTGTGCCAGTGCCCCTCCCGTGCTGTTGACGGATAAGGAATACCTGAAATTAAAGGAAGCGGCCGGTGATAACTGGGATATATTTTTCGAAGAGGATAAAATAACCCTTACCAGCAGGAAAATATTTTACTTCTATAACGCCGTGAGCCTGCCGTACATGAAGCCGGAAGAGCTTGCAGCCTATGCAATGGAATCGGGCCGCCAGGATTATCTTGAAATTATCATGACGTTTGTGCCTAAATGGAGCGATGAAAAAGTGACCGAAACAAGGCAGAAGAACGCGATGGTTTTAAAGGAGCAGTACGATCTTGTGGAAAAACACGGCCTTACCCACCTAACACGCAATAAACAGAATTCCTTTTTCCCGGAAACGCCGGATGACAAACCAAAGATCAAAAAGTACGAAGAGGAATACGCCTGGCTGGAGTCGCAATTAATACGGGTACCTTCCTATAAAAGTGAAAAATTCAGTATTTTTGTGCAGGATAACAGGATGGGGTATGAGGCGGCGTACAGCGAAGAGGGCGCTTATTTCGATCCAGCAAGTGTTTTTGCTCTGCAGGAGCAATAATAACCGGAAACGTGAAATTGGCTGGCCCTGATATGCCTTGAATATTCAGGTATATTGCGTATATTATTATATCGGGACATTCCTGTCCCCTTGCCCTGTGACATGGGCAGACAGGTTCTTCGATGTTCCTGTAAAGGAGTGTAAAAATGTCTGATTCTAGAACCCTGGATGGTACGAGCCCGTTGGGAGTGTACCTTAAAAAGACACCCCGCTCACAGACGTATTACTTTGTTTACGACGGGCTCAGTAAACCGTCAAAAATGAAAATTTCAATAGGACGAAGCGATAAAAACGACCTCTGCATTGAAGACGAACTGGTATCGCGCAAACATGCCGTTATTAAAAAAGATGATGAAAATTATTTTATAAAGGATTTGAAAAGCAAGAACGGCACTTTTGTGAATGGGCATATGCTGGCGCCCAATGAATTTGTGAATATCCAGGAAAATGATCTGCTTAAAATAGGCCGTACGGAGATCGTGTTCAAGAAGTTTTTTTAAAACCACATTTTTGTAATGGCGGTTATTCCCTTGGCTGACTGAACAAAGGCTATGGGTTTATCAGAGTAGCGGATAATGGCTTCCTGCGGCGACAAACCCCCAATTTTATAGAATGATCTTTTTCTAACCGTACTCATGACTATCAAATCGTACTCTTCAACGGTTTCCAGGATATTTTTTGAATTGACGGCGGTTTCCGGCTTTATCATTTTAATATTCTGTCCCTTTATATTATTTGCGTTATTGGCGGCGAATTTCCTTGAAGAGGATACTTTCTCTTTTCCATTTATTGGCAGCACCGATATTTTTCCCTCGGGGCTGACGAGCCTGCCTGCTATTTCAAGTGCAAACGGATCGTCTTTGGGTGAGAAAACGGGAACTAATATATTCAAAAATTTCCTTTTATTGCAGTCTTTTAAAATGACGATATTGCAGGGGCTGCGCCCGATCACATGATCCAGCGTGCTTCCCATGAAAAATTTTTTATCCTTCCTGTTGCCGTGCCACCCCATGATTATCAGGTTTATACGTTTTTCCCTTATGGCGCTCACTATCCCCCTGGCTGTATTCCTGCAATGCCTGATTGTCGTTTTAATGGGAAAAGACGGCATCAGGTAAAGCATCGCTTCCACAATACCTTCCTTTCCTTCAAGAATATATTTTTCCGCATCCCGCAATTCGAAAAGATCCGGTACCTCTACCATATGAAGCAGCTGGATGCTTGCATTCTTGTCCCTGCAGATTTTAATGGTGTTGCCGACCAGGGAAATGGCATTTTTCGGATTGGCTACAGGGACTAAAACCCTGTATTCATTGCTGACCTGTTCGTTTTCCGACTCATCTTTTTCTTCTATGACAATAATTTCACTTTCATGGGGAGTTACCCTTGTTTTTGAATATAAATTGTAGATAATAAGTCCGGCAATAATCCAGCAGGGGGCAATTATCCAGGCTATGAAACTCATATGGATAAGGAATACGGCCAGTATGACCTGGACAACAAGCCCCAACACGGGAAAAAGCGGAAAAAGGGGCATTATAAAGCCGTAAAGAAGTTCTTCACCCATATTGAGCCGGATCCTTATAACGCAGATGTTTACAAGGAAAAAGAGAAAAAGGAACATGATACTGGCGCTGGAGGCCACATCCTTGGTTGGAAGAAAGATTACGTTTATCAATATTATGGTACCGGTTGCCAGTAATGCCATCACCGGGGTTTTTCTTTTCATGGAAATTTTAGAAAAGAATTTGGGAAGCATTTTATCCCTTCCCAGGGCATAGGACGCCCTCGTCGCGGAAAAAATGGTGGCATTAAGTGCGGAAGTGGAGGCGAAAATTACCGCCAAGGTCAGGAGAAAACTGCCAAGGGGAATAAGACGGGATACCGCTTCGGCGAATCCCTTGTCACCGTGGCTTCCGATCCACTCCCAGGGTGCCATGGAGACGCCCTGCGACCCTGCTTTGACCCCTATTATGGCGGCAAAACTGACAAGCACATAAATGATTCCCACGCTGAATACCGAATAGAGCATTGCTTTTGGTAGGTTTTTTCTGGGTTCCTTGGCTTCATCCCCGGCCTGGGATATGACTTCAAACCCTTCAAAAGCAACATACGTGAACCCCATTGTGATGAGCAGCTTGTGCCATCCCTTGGGCATAAACGGCTTGAAGTTCATTATTCTTTCAGGGTTTGTAAACGCAACGTATAATCCCGCCAATCCTATGAAGACAAGAAAAAGAGTCTGGCCAAGCGTCATTATGGCGCCGATTATCCCCGTTTCGGAAACGCCCCTGTAGTTGATATAAATGAAGAAAAGGGCAATAACAACGGCCAGGGCCCGTTCAAAAGGCAGAAGCCAGGCTTCGGGAAGCCAGAAAAGAAAGCCCAGTTCCCCGAAATAGCGTACCGTGTATATGGAAAAGACAATAGCGTACATGCTTCCTGCTATACTGGAAGCGAACCATTCCATCCAGCCGGCCAGGAAACTCGTTTGTCTTCCGAATCCTATGCGTGCAAAATTATACGCACCCCCGGCCCTTGGAATGGCGGAACTCAATTCCGCGTAGGACATGGCCGTACACATGGCGAGTACGGTGTTCAATGCAAAAGTGAGTATGGCGCCCCCGGGACCGGCTTCAAAAATGGCATGACCGATTCCCAGGAAAACTCCAGCGCCTATCATCATACCCATGCCCATCATGGTAAGCTGAAATAGCGACAGGTCCCTCGATAGCTCGTAGGAAACCTTATTTGGCTTTTCCATGGAAAACTTCCTGAATGATTTCTTTTAGGGAATGAATTTTCTTCCGGGCTATTTTTTCTATTATAAACCTGTCATAGAATAAAAAAAAGGTCGCGAAAATGAGGGCAGCTGATAGTAAAATAATGCCGATCACAATATCATTCATAATTTTTATGGGACAGGCCAGTATAATGGAGAATATCGGGGTATTTCAAGCTTATTTTATTTTAAAAAGGGTGTTTTTTATTCCGGATCAGACACCCCTGTTTCTTTGCTTCTCGTTTTAACCCACACTTTTCCTGCATCATCGACATATGTGACGGCGTAGAATTTGTCGTTGGAACCAATCCACCAGGAAGGATCTCCCGAACCGATTCCCGGATTACCGAGGGAATCCCATTCACAATATTCATTTATATTGTTTTCTTGGCAAGGTCTTCCCTTGTACCATTTGTAAACGCCTTCTTCGCAGGCGACAATTATATTTTTATCCTTATCCTGCCGTATCGATGGGGCTCTTTTTTCCGGCGAACTGAACGCTCTGATAAAATTCCATGTTGTATGATCCGGATCCCATTCTATAATTATTGTTTGCTTCGAAAGTTCGTCGGTATACGCGACAACAGGCCGGTTGTCGCGTCCGATTGCCAGAGAAAAATCGTGCGTCACCGGACTATTGTCTGTTAGGAATCCGCCTGAAAGGTGGCTGACGTCGCCATTTGTATCCAGTTTTATCACCCTGAATGTACGTTGCGGTGTATCCGTGTCCGTTGAATCGGAATACGCTATATAGGTGTTTTGATTCCCGTCAACCACGACGGACGTGCCTACGGTGGTAAAAAAACTGAAAATTCCTTCAAGATCGCCGCTTGTAAAATTAAGGGTCAGGTCAGCCAAAAAGTGCGAGATTTGTTGGGTCTCGGGATCTGTTACCCATTTACTGCCGTCCCATTCCATCATATTGAGTTTGTATGAGCTATTGATGTTAATTTTATCATCAAGCGTCTTGCCATAAGTCTGTTTAAGGTATTCGTTTAATAATGCCTCTAACCAGCTGCCGGGTTCAATATTGATGCCGATTGCCTCAAAAAAATCGCGGTACTTGTAATTCGGGTTCAGAGAGTCCAGGCACCAATCCAGGTAAATCCTTGTTTTGTTTGCGGGGTAAAGGAATGGCAGAGGCGGTGTAATATAGAATAAACGGTAATTGCCATCATTGAGGAGTATAGAAGGTGCTACGCGCTCTTCCAGTTCCGGCAATTCTCCGTGATCGACCGGGGAGAATGCAATGTTGGATGAACGCCAGCTTGATCCGTTAAATGATTTTATACAGGTATTGAACTTGGCGCTAGGGGCACGCATCATTTCAAGGGGCAGGAATGGATTGCTGTAGATAAGGACCGGCGTATCATTTTTATCCAGCTTCAAATCAAACGTAAAGGCCTCTATCGTGTTTTCAAATTCCTCGGTTTCATAATTTTTTATGTATACATCATCACTGGCAACGTTATCAGGTTCGCTTATATTGCCAGACCATATAACACCATTCCAGAGGTAGGTATAAGTTTTCCATTTTTGTACCATTCGCTGTGAGTTGGGTTCTGTCGCCTGATCCACGTTTCGATTATAGCTTACGACGATTTTTCCTGTCCCGACGGCTATTGCGGGAAGAGTAGGTTTCTTCACGGAGTCGAATTCGCCATTAAACCAAAGATCATGCCACTTGGTCAGTCTGAATTTCCCGCTGTCAAAATGCCTGCCGCTGTAAGGCCCGTTGATGAAGGTACACCGAATTTTATATTTATCCCCCTCTTCGCAGCCGGAAGGTGTCCAGTTGAGTTTGCCGGTGTTTTTATTTATGCAATTAGTGATTGTTTGTTTAGTAACTTCATTTCCAGCTTCACCCTGGATAAGCTCAATTTTTAAATCATTTTCGATATCAGAACTCCATCTTATTGAATATTCAAGTGATTTGGTTGAATCTCCGATTTCGAGAAGGTCGTTTTCAAACGGGGATAAAACAGTAGAGTTCAATAATTGGTCTCGCGCTATACCGTTGTAATCGTTGATCCCGTCGCAGGCGAAAAGAACGAGTGCGATCAATACGCAGATAATAAATTCAATTTTTGTTTTCATGGAATTCTTCCTTGATTGTATTTTGTGTTCCGGTCAAGTTGTGAATGACACTTATGCCGGGTGCAAGAAAATGATATATGTCTGCATGGGGATGAAGCTGCGTATACCCGATTGAAGCGGTAATTCCCCAGTACTTTGAAATGTTGACGCCGAACCCGAGGGACATATTCCAGTAGAATTTGAAATCCGTCGAATTTTTCGGAAAATCAGAAGGATTAACAAACAGAAGTTGGACGATCCCCGCTCCTGCACTGAGGTCGAGAATGAAATAAAACGGGCTTTCAAGATTTGAGCAATACCTTGTATGGAGGGCGAGCGGGTACATGAGGAGATTGTACGGATAGCTGCTGCCCTGGTTTGTGGTTGTCCATTGTGTGCCTGCCAGGATACCGAACCCCAGGATACCCCACCCAATAGGAATATTGTACATGACCGAGACCATCGGCATTGCGCCTATCCCCAAAGATTTGTCATAGGGAGGGAGTGTGATCGTGGCTGTTGCGTCATAGGTGAGCGAAATATGATTATTCTCGGGCCTGTACTGTATCTTTTCCTTTTGGAGAATCATGAAGGCGTGATTTTCATTTTGAAAGGAGATCTTCCTGTCGGCCGGGTGGATTTTGGGCAGCTGGTTGAGCCTGTAAACCGCCTCTTCCCATGCCCCTTTCTGTTCCGTGCCTTTTGTTTTGGCAAGGGTTTCCACATAAACCTTTGCCTTGTTTGTCACGGAATACACGATGTCCTGATAAGAAACGTTTTCTTCCTTCTGGAACCTGTACTGTGCGAAAAACATCCCGATGAGCGCAGTGAAGTACCCGTTCCCATCAATATTATTCAAATGGAGAACATCCCTGTAGAAGGGAAGAACCACGCTGAAAAAGGGATTGTCATACGTGATTTCCTTGGCAAGCAGGTGGGCGAGCGAAGCGTAGATCCTGATGCAGTTATCCCTGTACGGCACTTCATCAGGGCCGAATTCCGCCGGGCCTTCATTATTACCGGAGTAGCAGGCGTCAATGATAAGCACCGTGTCATTGGTGAATGAATTGACCAGGTCCTTCAGCTGCTGGGCCGGCAGCGTTCCGCCGTCCGTGAATACGAGGGAACCGTTCGATTCCCCGTGTCCGCTGTAATATACAATGACGATTTCATCCTCAGTAAAGGTATTCCTGAATTTTTCGAATGCTTCCTTGAACTCGCCGAGAGTGAGGTCCTCATAAAGCCGGATTTTTTCCCTGTCCGCCTTGCAGCATTCCGCGAGGATTTCACGTATAAGTATGGTGTCATTATGACTTTGCGTCAGAACATCGTAACCCGACCCGGGACGGTATAAGTTGTTGCCGACTAAGAAGACAGTCGTTTTTTGCGGGATCACATTTTCAAAAACACTCTTTGTGTTGCATCCGGCCGGCTCCTGGTTATTGGCAGCTGGTCCGGTCTGGCTCCAAGTATGAACAGGAATAAGTATGATTAATAATGTTGTGAGAAATAATAAAATTGTCTTTTTCATTTTTTTCGCTTTTCTTTTTTTTGTCTATTGTAAAGTAAAATTATGATTTGTCAACATCTTTCTTTTACGTAAGCATGCCTGATAAAAAACGGCAATAGTCAATAATTCGGCTTGACAGTTCGTAAATTCAGTATTATATTAGTTAATGAACTTCTAAACTATATGGTTTTTGAAAGGAAATTTGCGGTAGAATGAATGATTTTTACAGGCTGCATGCCGAAATATGCAAAACGATCGCCAATCCCGTTCGCCTGGCCATCCTTGACATTTTACAGGACAAGGAAATGAACGCCACCGAAATTTTGAAAAAGGTCAAGGTGAGCAAGGCCAATCTATCCCAGCACATGAATCTTCTACAGCAAAAAGGGGTTATCATCTCAAGAAGGGAAGGACTTCATATCTATTATAAAATCGGTGATAAAAGGATCCTTAAAGCCACGGGGATCATGAAGGAAGTGTTGAAAAGCTGGATTAAAAGAAACCAGAGTATCTTGACTGAAGCGCATTGAAACAGGGCATTTCAGGGATTCATTGTAAAATTACAGGAGGATTTTATGGCGAGCTTGAATCGCAAGAAAAGGGAAAATTTAAAACGGATGTTCCGGGACAGGTTTAATGATGACCGGTTTGAATGCAAGGTATACAGCCACGACGTGGGGGAACTGCCGAATTTAATTGCCCCGCTGGTGGGGAACACGATTCCGGGCGCCATCGTGCAGCCGGAATCAGAGGGTGAAATATCCTGGCTTCTTCATTGGGCCAATGATAATGGAATAAAGGTGACACCGCGCGGCAAGGCTACTTCGGGATACGGCGGCGTCCTGCCGAAGAAGAATGGTCTCGTAGTGGATTTTTTCAGGATGCGGAAGGTTCTTTCTATTAATAAGGGTAATCTGACGGTCACCGTTCAGCCGGGTATTGTCTGGGAAGCCCTGGAAAAGGAATTGATTCGAAACGGTTTGATGCTAAGGCTGTATCCCACCTCCTATCCCTCCTCGACCGTGGCCGGTTGGGCAGCCCAGGGAGGCGCCGGTATAGGCTCCTACTCCGCCGGCTGGTTCAAGGATAATATTGAAAAGATCAAGATAGTTGCCGCAGACGGCGCGGTGAAAACCCTGTTCGGCAAGGACCTGGACATGGTTTATGAAGCCGAGGGAATAACGGGTATCATCAGCGAAGTTACCATCAGGGTCATGCCGCTGAAAGTCCTGCTGAAAAAAGCCTGTTCCCATCCGGATGTGAGGGTTTTTAACCGATTCCTGATGAAAATATCGGAAAAGAATTTACCGCTCTGGTCTGTCCTGTTTATCAATCCCAAAATGGCTGAACTGAAAAGAAGTGTGCCGCTCCGGCTTCACCATGATTGTCCGGCGGAAGAGCCTGTGAACCTGCCCAGGGAATACATCACGCTTATCGCTTACACGGAAGAAAACAAAACACTGGTGGAAGAATCGCTTGAACGCCTGCAAAAGGAATTCGGGATGAATCCCCTGTCGGAGATCATGACGGAGCATGAATGGGAAAACCGGTTCAAGCTGATGTCCATAAAACGGCTGGGGCCCTCCCTTGTTCCCGCCGAGATCATCGTCCCGCTTGAAAAGATGGATGTCGTGCTCGAGGAAATTGGGGCCAAGGTGCATCAGCCCATCGTAAAGGAAGGCATCCTTGTCAAAAGCGGTCAGGGCGGAAAGCCGGAAGTCGTTATCCTCGGCTTCATACCGGGAGACAGCCGGACTTTTAAATTCAATTTCATATTTGCATTGGTCCTGTCCATAATGAAGATAGCGGTCAAACATGGGGGCAGACCGTATGCAACGGGAAAATATTTTTCGGCAAAGGCCGACCTCATTTTGGGGCGTGGAAAAAAGCAGAGGCTCAGGGAATATAAGAAGCAGATTGACCCGAAAAATATTCTCAACCCCGGCAAGGTGATAGGCGGCGGCGGTATCCTGTCGCTTGCCATCAGGCTGGCCTGGGCTTTCGCCTCGTTTATCCGCCCGTTCGGTAACCTGGCCCGCACCAGGATAGGCGAGCGGATCAAGCCGAAAGTAAAGGATATCCCCGGAGATGTTGCCTGGTATGCCTATGCCTGCTCCCAGTGCGGATTCTGCGTGGAAGAGTGCGACCAGTTCTACGGCAGGGGGTGGGAAAGCCAAAGCCCCAGGGGCAAGTGGTACTGGATAAGGGAACGCCTGGCAAAACGGGAACAATGGAACCAGCAGGTGATAGACACGTTCCTGGTGTGCACTACATGTGAGTTATGCAACAACCGCTGTTCCGCTTCCCTGCCTATAGAGGAAAGCTGGATGAAGCTGCGCGGCAAACTCATACATAAAGAAAACAGGATGACTTTCCCCCCGTTTGAAATGATGTCAGCCGCGCTCCAGAAGGAAGGGGACATCTGGGCCGGGTACAGGAAGGACCGGTCTGTCTGGTTCCCGGAGGACCTGAAGGCCGAACATACGGACAAAAAGGCGGAATACGCCTATTTTGCCGGATGCACGGCCAGTTACGTGGAACATGATATCGGAATTGCCAGCGTCAGGTTGCTGCACGACGCCGGTGTTGATTTTGCCTATACCGGCGAGGAGGAAAGCTGCTGCGGCACACCCATGCTGGTCGCCGGGAAGTGGGACGAATTTGCCGAAACGATCCAGAAGAACATCAAGGCCGTTAAAAAAACGGGAGCGTCCACGGTGGTCTGCTCCTGCCCGGCCTGCGACATGATGTGGCGGCATGTTTATCCCAAGTGGGCCAAAAAGCTTGGGATTGAATTCGATATCAAGACAAAGCATTACAGCGAGGTGATTGCCGGGAAAATTAAAAGCGGTGATTTCACGTTCCCGGGAAACGGCCATGAAAAGGAAAAAGTCACCTGGCACGATTCCTGCCACATGGGCAGGGTCTCGGGAGTCTACGACCCGCCGCGGGACATGATCAAGGCCATACCCGGTGTTGATTTTGTGGAAATGCCCTTTAACCGGGAAAACGCGCATTGCTGCGGAAGTGTCCTCACCCTTATAAAGGAGCCTGACGTAGCGGCGGAAATAGGACAGATGCGGCTGGAGGAGGCTTTGAGTGTGGATGCCAATAAGGTCGTGGCCCTCTGTCCCTGCTGTGAATTCCAGCTTCGGGTTGCCGCGGACAAAAGGAAAGTTCCCGTTGAAGTGGTAGACCTGGCTGCGTTCACAGCCGAACGTTTGGGTTATAAATTACCGAACCCCAATCCCGAGGTTAAGAAACAATGGCGGGTTTTTGAGGGGATGATCAAGCTGATGACACCGGAAGGTTTTGCCGCCCTGATGAAGGACATGTTCCCGGAACTGATAAAGGCCATGCCGTTCGGTATGGGAGGCATGATGAAGGTGATGGGGAAAATACCGGGCATGCTGACACTCATGAAACCCATGTTCCCCGTGCTGTTCCCGATTTTTCTGCCCATGATGATGCCCAAGGTATTACCGGACATGATGAAGAGAATCGGGAAACTCGTTCCCATGCCGGATTATATGATGGAGCAGATGCCCGACCTGCTGCCCAGGGTGATGGACAACCTGATGCCGCACATGCTCAAGGATGTGATTCCCCTGATTACCCAGCCCCTGGTACAATATCTTAAAACAGCTTGAAATGAATTCCTGCCGCTGCCTGAAAGGCAGCGGCGTTTTATTCTGCAATATTCTTATCCATATCCCCGTTCAGGTAATTGACGGATATTCCCCAAGCCATTTTGCAATTCTACATCCTATACTGCCTTAATGCATGGACAGCACAGGATGTTTAAGTTCTTTAATTATTTCTTCAAGGATTCAGGTACAATACCGCCCCCGGTATGAGCTGCCTGGCAATCCCCGGCCCCTCGTACCTTACTTCAAGCACCTGGTCACCACCCAGTTCAAAAAAGGTCACTTCGATTGTTTTCATACCGGTTGTCATGTTGATCGACCCGGACTGTTCCGCGGCACCATGCAGCCCGTCGTTATTAACGATTTCCTGGGTGTTTATATACAGTTTACTGCCGTCGTCCGAAGTCGTGTAAAATGTGTAGGTGCCTGCCGTGGTAATGTTGATAAACCCGGTGAACCGGAACCCGAAGTTATCGTCCGTGTTGCGTTCGGACAGGTCAAAGTTGGAGACCGTTCCGGTTTTTACCGGTGACAGGGTAGTGAAAGACGGTAAGACGTCCCAGGCTCCCTCATAATACTGATAGTTTAATCCCCGGACAGGAGTGCTGCCCCCTGTTGTGCCAAACAGCTCCCATTCAGCCAGTTGCAGGATGGTGCCGCTGTTATTGTTCATATTAAGCCTGTACCAGGAATAACTGGTACTGTTTGCAAAGCTGAACGAACGAGTTTCAAACCTGTTGGGGAAATCCTCACTACCGCGGTTGTCCAGGGTAAACCAGGCAGCACCATCATTTGATCCGGACAGGGTCCAGGAATACGGGTCCCGTTCCGCGGCATCATTGGCGGAAGTGATGGTGTAGCTGGTAACAACTGCGGACACACCGGCGTACTGGACCCAGCCGCTGGCATTAAAGGTCAAATATTTCGTATTTACATTATTATCAATCAATTTGTCAATTTCTTCGTTTGCCGGTGAATCGTAATACTGGGCACTGATTGAACCCCCCAGGTCCGTAATATCAACCTCATCTGAACTTGTTGGTGTGTCAGTTGGAGTTGCTGTCGGGATGGCGGTGGGTGTAGCGGTTAGGGTGGCTGTAGGTGTCGGGGTAAAAACTGTTGCCGGATCGACCTTGAAGCCGTCCAGGTTCGGACCGCCGCTGGCAGTGTTGGCCGTAACCCGCACCGTGTTGTTGCCTGAATTCATCGGTACATTGATCGTAACCTTTGTCCAGATTGTCCACCCGCCTGTTGGCGTAAAACCAACATTACCGGCCGCGTTCCCGTTTACCGTAATTGCGCATTGCCGGTTGCCGGATGAACCATTGGCATAGGTAAAGGTCATAGTTTTTGTTCCGGTAACGGAACAATATACTTTATTCCACTCTGCCCAGGTCGCATTACCGCCGTAATCCAGGAAACCGGTACCGGAGTAACCCGCATGATTAGAGGCAATAATGCAGCCGGACTGGGAAGCATAATTTTCCGCTTCATATTGCAGGAAGCCGACTGGGGTGGGTGTTGATGTCGGGTTCGGGTCTACAACATCGATATAATCAAGATCAATCGTGTAAGCGTCTCCTGAATCAGTCTGGATTTTTACGGTATTGCTGCCCGCGTTCAGGTTTACCGTTATTGGGTCACGTTCCGTAAAGCTGCTCCAGCCTTCGGTAACCGGAAAATCAACATCCAGGACATGACTGTTATTTATGTATAAACTCCTGTATGCTGTTCCCTCTTTGCCATTGGCATAGCCGATTCCGATTTCATAATCCCCTGCTGCCGGTACATTAACCGGGATACTCACAAACGTCCCGGCGAGGTCCATTCCGCCTACATACCGGCCCGCGGATGCCGCCACTTTGGATCCAATCGCAGCATTCGTTTCCCCGGCTTCTGCTTCATACCGTGTTACCCGGGCACGGGGCCGCGGAATGACGGGATTGCTGTTTCCGGACATAAACAGTTTGACCTCATGACTTCCTGATAGATCAGTGGGGATGCTGGAAACGATTGCCCCGTCAAGCGTGATGTGGTCCAGATTTGTCCCTGCTCCGACCAGGATTATGCGCAGGGTGCTGTTTCTGTAGGTGAAGTTATTGAGCACCGCGTAAAAATCATTGCCAAAACTTACAGGCACACATGGATCGAAATAAATGCCATTAGTTTCGTACCGGATGCCGAATACGCCCCGCGACCAGACAGATGGATACGTCATACAATCAAATACAGTATGCGCATAATTATTATGCAATTCTCCGGTAGAAGGATTTATGGTGCCCTCCCTGTACAACTTTGTAATCAGGCCCCCTCTTGCTTGCCAGAAAAGCATATCCCGCACAACATCAGGATTCTTTAACTCTGCCATGGCCCAGGCATGAAAACCTTCCTCATTACTCCATACATTACCGCCATGATAACTTGCTTCACCATAATGGGTCACCGGGTCCACGTTCCGGTACCCGTAATCGGTTTTTACAAAGCGGTTGTGATAGGTAATTGTCCTAGATGCATCGGCTATCCCATACAAATAAACCATTCCTGCCGAGATATCTTCCCGGTAATCATAATACGTGTTAGTTGGTTCATATTTATAATAGCAATAAGTGCCGAATTCAGGTCTGTATAGATGATTATTGATGGCTGTTTTTAAGGCATTATATTTGGTGTTGCATGTTGCCGCTTCACCGGACTTGCCCAGCACAGAGGCAATATTTCCCAGCGCCTGCCAGGCCCCGGCGGCCATGGTATTGGCATACAGGCTCTTAACGCTGGTATTACGCTCGTTAAAGTGCGCGTCATCCATGAATCCGCTTTTATTGTCACTCCAGGGGGAACCGAACCAGAGCCCTTCACTGTCCAGGGAGGCGACTTCCTTGGTATTTATCGTATTCCACAGGCAATTCCAGGTATCGGCAAGCAAATTCGTATCACCGGTAATTTTGAAATAGGTCCAAATTGCCCGGATAATATGCAGCGAATCTGCAGTAACAACCGCATCTTCCCGGATACTGTTGTTTTCAAAATGCATGCGCCGCCATAGTGTGCCCTTTGAAATATACGGGTCTACAATAACACTGTCCCCCCATTCGGTATGCTGGGAAGTGTCCCGTGTATATTCACGGATATCAGAACCATGACTAAGAAAGTAATACGGGTAATAATAGGTGCTGCCCGGTGAACCGCCGTCTAACATATCGCTAGTGGTCCCTGCCGGGGCCACGTAATCCAGCAGCTCGGCAATTGCCAGGGAATAAGCCGCGTCGAGGATCGGAAAAGAACTTTGCAGATACAGGGTATCGTCACGTGCTCCGGACCAGGTCCATTCGCCATCTTTGGTGAACTGGACACCGTCATTTGACCGGTATGTGCCGGGATAATAATCATTAGATTCCAATCTGTCACTATAAAAGGTAAACCGTGAGTTGGAAAATACTGGACTTTGTGCAAGCGCAAATATTGGAGTAATTAAAAAAACAACCATCAATATGATTTTTAATAAAAACTGATTCCTGAGTAATTTACCTGGTTTCCATTTTAAAATTAAACCTTCCATACTTTTTGACCTCCATTTTTTACTATTTTTATTTTTTTTAGCTGGGTAGTAATATATTCCGATATACCGGAAAATATTCCGATCTTCAGGCTGGCCATATTATCCCATGCTTGAAAGCATGTGGTTAAAAAACAAAACGTTTTCTGCAGGCACAAACGTTCCATGCGCTTTAAACCACCATTTTATTTTTTCAGGATAATATATGGCCGTAATTGTACAGGCAGTTCTGTAAATTTTAAATTGACAATTCTGCTGTTTTCATGTACTAATCCGCTTTTTTTGCTTTTTGGGGTGCTGTTTTGTGTTCTGGCGCATAAAGTGGAGGATACGACCGATGCTGGGATTTTTTTCATTCAAGACCTGGATACTGCAGGGCGTAGAAGCGATGCGCATGATGAAGAAGATATGGATAAAGGATTTTTTCAAATACTTTGGCAATGATAAGATTTTCATTGATAATTTACCGGGGATTACTGCATAATGCTTATCGTGGTGTGAAGATATAGGTTTATACTGAATATTTGCATCAGAACCCTATTAAGGGGGTGCTTAGCCGGAATTTAATGCATCGTTTGGTTTAAGTGATTCCCGGGTATTGACGTAATGGCAATCAATTTATACCCTTTAATAATATGAGGTGCATCCTATTTTTACTGGTGGCGATTATTCCCTTTTTCGTTCCGGATTCCCTTTTCGCATTACAAAAACCGAGCCCGTCACCTGCCGCCGGCACATTGGATATTGCTCAAAGAATCAAAGAGGTTCCCATTGATGACCGGGAAAGTTTCATAAAATGGCGAATGGCTCATTCAAAAGAGACGCGTTCCTTTCTTGAAAAAAGGTGGGACCGGTTTGACAGTGCCCGGTTATGGAAGGATCTCACGCGGCCGGACGTTTTTAAGGCGCTGCTTCTGGCCCCGCGTGAAAATTTCTGTAATCCCGAGGACCGGGAAAGGGCATATAACTATACCGTCCTTTCCCTGCGGTATGGCGTTACCATTTCACATCCGCATATAGTGGCAAAGATGACAAACGCGCTTGATCTTTCGCCTGATAAGAATGTGCTTGAAATTGGGACGGGCTCGGGATACCAGGCTGCCGTTCTTGCCGAATTAACGGACCGTGTTTACACGATCGAGATCATCGAACCTCTGGCCGGGGAAACGGACCGGCTCTTTACAAAACTTTCCGCTGATTATCCTGAATACAAAAACATCAAACGGAAAAATGCGGACGGTTACTTCGGCTGGGAGGAATACGCGCCTTTTGACAGGATCATCGTAACCTGCGCGATTGACCATATCCCGCCTCCACTGTTATCCCAACTTGCGTTCAACGGGATCATGGTGATACCGGTGGGTCCGCCGACCGGGCAGACGCTGCTGAAAGTTACCAAAACCCTGAATCCCGAATCAAAAAAAATCGAAATTAAAAGGGAAGACTTGTATAAGGGAGGAAAGGTGCTCTTTGTCCCCTTTACCAGGGAGGACGCATGACCGGTTCCGAATCGATACTCCTTATTGAAGACGACGGTGAAATAGCCAATGTAGTGGCCATGAATGTAGGGGACCTGGGTTATGTGGTGGAAAAAGTGAAAAACGGGATGGAAGGACTCAAGAAGGCTCTTGCAGAACCGTATTCCCTTGTCATCCTGGATATTATGCTGCCCGGCATGGACGGGATTTCCATCTGCCGGCGGATACGTGAAAAGAATCCGCTAATACCCATTCTCATGCTGACGGCGAAATCCGGGGAAATTGACAGGGTTTTAGGGCTCGAGATAGGGGCCGACGATTACATGACCAAGCCGTTCAGCGTCCGGGAATTGACGGCCAGGGTCAAGGCCCTTCTTCGCCGTTCACGCGTCGAAAAGGACAGCCAGCTGAATAACAATGAAAAGGGCAACATTCATTTTGGAGACTTTTCTGTTGATTTTGACAAGAGAAAAGTGGTCATGAACGGGAAGAAGATAGACCTGACCGTCAAGGAATTTGATCTTCTGGCCCTTTTTATCCGGAATCCGGGAAAAACATACAGCAGGAGCGATCTTCTCAACCTCGTGTGGGGATACAGGTACGAAGGGTATGACCATACCGTTAATTCCCACATAAACAGGCTGAGGATGAAAATTGAAAAGGATCCGGGTAATCCCGTATACTTGAAAACCGTGTGGGGCGTGGGATACAGGTTCGCCGAAGCGGAGGAAATTTTGTAACGATGAAAATTTTTCATTCCTTTTACGCACGGCTTTCCGTCATTTTTCTTCTTTTAATAACCCTGCTGGGAGCGGGATTCATCGTCATTGCCTTTTATTTTTCCGGCTACCTGTTTGACGAAGTGGAGCAGGTTCTAAACCGGGGATACGCACAAAGTATTGCCACTGAAATTCAACCCCTTGTCCAGGAAGGTTTTTCCAGGGAGAAAATAGGCAATGCCATACATTACATGATGGTGCTGAATCCCATGGTCGAGATATACCTTCTTGATGATGAAGGCGCTATCCTTGCCTATTTTACCCACCCGGGAGAGAATATTGCACGGGACAGGATTGGCCTGAAACCCTTGGATGATTTTATTGCCAGTAAGGGCAGCAGCCTGATTCTCGGTGAAGATCCCAGGAGCCAGGACAGGCAGAAGCCTTTTTCCGCGGCCCCGCTTAATATGGGTTCGATGAAAGGTTATGTTTATATAATACTCGGCGGGCAGGGTTATGATCGTTCCTTAAATGCCATCCGGACCGGCTATTACGCGCGGACGGCATTGATCGCTTTTTCAATCATCATCCTGGTAACCCTGATCGCCGGATTTCTCCTTTTTTTCATCCTGACGGGCAGGTTGAGGATTTTGAACATGGCCATTCAATCCTTTAAGCAGGGTAAGCCGTTTACACCCGTACAAATCAAGGGGAACGATGAACTCAGTACCCTCGGTAAAACATTCAACGGTATGGCCGCCTCTATTGCCGAGGGCGTGGAAGAACTGAAACGCGCCGGTGAAATGAGAAAGGAATTGATTGCCAATTTTTCCCACGACCTGCGGAGTCCCCTGGCGTCAATTCGCGGTTACCTGGAGACACTCATATTAAAGGATGAACAGCTTTCACCGGACAATCGAAAGGAATTCCTGGACATTATCATGCATAATGTTTCCGGGTTTCAGAATCTCGTGGAAGAGCTTTTTGAACTGGTAATGCTGGAAAACCGGCAGGTGCAGCCCAACCGTGAAATGTTTAATATCAGGGAACTGGTGCAGGACGTTGCCATTAAATTGAAACCTTCCGCCGATACGACCCGTGTCTCCATCTCCATTGAAGCCGCCGGTGGCATACCGATGCTCAACGCGGACATCGGTATGATTGAACGCGTGTTGACCAACCTGATAGAAAATGCCCTGCGTTATGCGCCGGCTGGGAGTACGGTAACGGTGGGTCTGGCGGTTGAAGACGGGAAAACGGTAATTTCGGTCAGGGATACCGGCCCGGGTATACCCGCTGAAGAGTTACCGCATATTTTTGACCGGTATTTCCACGGCAAGAGGGATAAAAAACGTTCTTCCGGTAAAACCGGCCTGGGACTGGCCATTACCAGGCAGATGATCGAACTTCACGGCGGTGCCCTCACCGTCGAAAGCACTCCCGGACAGGGGACCTGTTTCTTTGTCAGACTTCCCATTTAATAATTAAGCTTCCATTTGTTAACCTTTCTTTTTTCTTTTGTGATACTTTTGTGATAATTTATTAGTAAATTGATAATATAAATAGTTTTACGCGAAGGAGGCGTTAAGTTATGAAAACCATTGCATTGCTTAGTTTAATTTTTTTTGCGGGATTGAATCCCCTGTTAATGGCGTCCGGTGTGGAAGACAAAGACACGGACAACATGATGAGTGACGATTATGGAGGGACCATGATGATGAGCGACGAAGGCGGGGAAACCATGATGATGAGTGATGAAACGATGATGGCCGCGGGCGGTAAAATTGATTTTACGACACTTGATGATGCGCGTGCTTTGGTAAAAACCGGTCCGGTGGTTCTTTTTTTCTTTGCGGATTGGTGCCCTACCTGCAGGGCCGCGATTCAGGATATTAACGAACGGATTAAATCACTCGGTGATATTTCCCTGGTGATTGTCAACTATGATAAAGAAACCGAGTTGAAGTCCAGGTATAACGTGACGTACCAGCATACCTTTGTGCAGATCAATGAAGAAGGTAAAGAAATTACCAAGTGGAACGGCGGTAAAACGGCGGAGATTTTAAGGCGCGTTGTCAGGGAAGAGGAGGGATGACATGACTATCCTCCTGTTTTTCGCTTTTATTTCGGGGATCATCACGGTCCTGTCACCCTGTATCCTCCCCATCCTGCCCGTTGTCCTGGCTGGCGGGGTAGGGGGAGGCAAAACCCGGTCCTTTGGTATCGTGACAGGATTCGTGGTGAGTTTCACCTTTTTCACATTAATGTTGACGACCATTGTTCAGGCATTCGGCATTTCACCGGATGTACTGCGGATCGTTGCCGTGGTACTGATTGCCTTTTTCGGACTCGTGCTGCTGGTACCCAAACTGCATGACTGGTTCGGAATAGCGGCATCGAGGCTCGCCAATCTGGGCCGGATGAAACCCGGCCAGGTCGGGGATCCGGAAAAAAAGAAAAGCGGCCTTAAAAGTTTTTTCGGCGGATTTCCCGTCGGTTTAAGTCTCGGCCTTGTCTGGACACCCTGCGTGGGTCCGATAATGGCGTCCGTTGTCAGCCTTGCTTTGACCGAAAGCCTTGACGGTGGTGCCGTTTTCATTACACTGGCTTATTCCATCGGTACGGCACTGCCCATGTTATTGATCATGTTCACCGGCCGGACCCTATTGACCAAGGTACCCTTTTTAGTCAAAAATTCTGTAAAAATACAGAAGGCCTTCGGTGTGCTCATGATCGTTGTCGCGGTCGCCATCGGATTCGGCTGGGACCGGCAGTTCCAGTCCGCCCTGCTTTCCGCCTTTCCTGAATACGGAACGGGATTGACGGCTTTTGAAAACACGGATGCGGTGCGCCGGGAACTGGATAAAAGGGGAAATCCCGGATCTGAAACTATGGAGCCGGTATCGTTTATCGGGACCGACCCGCCGAATGACGGGAAGCTTTCCAATTACGGACCGGCGCCGGACATAGTTACAAAGGGTGCCCTGTTGAATCGTGATGCCCTGATAAAAAGAAGCATAGACATTAAAGGCACTGAGGACACGTCCCTTTCAATGGAAGACCTTTCCGGTAAAGTCGTCCTTGTGGATTTCTGGACGTACAGCTGCATCAACTGTGTGCGCACCATTCCTTACCTGAAAAAGTGGTATGAAAAATACGCGGACAAGGGATTTGTCATTCTCGGCGTGCACACCCCGGAATTCGAATTCGAAAAGAACAAGGACAATGTGCAAAAGGCCATTGAAGACCTTGGTGTAACCTGGCCCGTCATACTTGATAATCAATACCGACAATGGAGGGCCTACGCGAACCATTACTGGCCAGCCCATTATTTTATCGATGCAAAGGGAAACGTCCGTTATTTCAGTTTCGGCGAAGGCCATTACGAAACATCGGAAAAGGTCATCAGTACCCTTTTGGAGGAGGCCGGGAAAAAGGTAAACAAAACGGAGACCGTGGTTGACCCCGGCTTATTTTCAAAAACCCCGGAAATGTACCTGGGCTACGGCCGCGAAAAGGGATTCGTATCCGCCGTTGACCTTAAAAAAGATCAAACGGCCGATTATATCCCCGTGGAGTCGCCATCTAACGGACAATGGACGCTTAGGGGTAAATGGTTGGTTGCCGGGGAATATATCCTTCCCGAAAAACAGGGAACGCTCAAACTGGGATTCCATTCCAGAAAGGTTTTCCTGGTGGTGGAACCCGTCGAGAAGGGGGGCCGGATCACGGTAAAACTTGACGGCAAATTCGTATCCGGGGCGGCCGACGTGAGTGAAGGGGTTCTGGTTCCCAGGGAAAGCCGGCTTTATGAAGTGGTCAATTTAATGGAAGCCGGCCCGCATATCCTTGAATTGGATGTTGCCGGCCGATTGAGGTTGTTTGCCTTTACGTTTGGGTAAGACAATGTGCCGGGTTTTCCATTGTGTATGCGGAAATCCCGGCAAAAGGAGGTTAAAAGGATATGAGATACTTGATTATTTTGATGATATTGCTGGCAGGATTCGGCTGCGTCTCGGGAAAGGAGATGGGGACGGATCATTTATCCGTTGCCATTTTTACAGGCGGCCGGTTCTGGTACCTGCAGTCCGAGTTTGAAAAGGTGTACGGGGTAGTATTGACGGAGGCGGGATATACCGGCGGGAGTTCAGGGAAACCTTCCGCAAACGATTTTGCTGAAAAGGGATTTCTCGAAGCTGTCCGGGTTACATTTCATCCGGGCCGCATTACGCTCAACAGCCTGCTGGAAAAGTATTTGATGTTTATTGACCCGGTGGACGCGAACGGGCAGTTCAACGACAGGGGAAAACAGTTCCGCCCGGTGATTTTCTGGGATACGGATGAGCAGAAGGAGAAGGCGGAGTCCGCCATTCAAAAGCTTGAGAATTCGGGTATGTATGAAAAACCCATAGCCGTTGAACTGGAAAAGGCGGGAGCCTTTTATTCGGCGGGACCTGAGGAGCAGTATTATTCGGTTTCCCATCCGGAAGAATATATAAAATACCTTGCCGGCTCCGGAAGAAAAAAGGTTGAAGAAGGCATAAAAACCCCTGGTTTTCCGGGACTAAAAGGCGGCATGTACAAGAAACCGGGTGAGCAGGAAATTAAAAAGCACTTATCCCCGCTTCAGTTTGAGGTGACGCAGCAGGAAGGCACGGAACCGTCTTTCAATAACAGGTTCTGGAACAACCATGAGGAAGGGATTTACGTGGATATCGTTTCAGGAGAACCGCTGTTCAGTTCGAGGGACAAGTTTGAATCCGGCACGGGCTGGCCGAGTTTTATCATTCCCCTTGTCCCGGCCAATGTATTATCCAGGGTGGATACTTCCTACGGTATGCGTCGTGTTGAAGTGAGGAGCCGCTACGCGGATTCCCATCTGGGTCATGTCTTTGAAGACGGGCCGCCGCCTACCGGCTTAAGATACTGCATCAACTCGGCCTCGCTGCGGTTCATACCCCTGAAGGACATGGAAAGAGAGGGGTACGGTGAATATGTACCTTTTATTAGAGGAGAGAAAGGAGAATAACATGAAAAGAGACATTTTTTTGATAATAGCGGCTGCATCGATTATCCTGGGTGTGGCAGTACTTTCCGGTTCAAAAAGTATGTCTTCGGAATTCCCGGACCCGCCTGCACAGAATACGATGAGAGAGCATGGAGTGAAAACGGCGATCCTGGCAGGAGGGTGTTTCTGGGGAATGGAAGGCGTCTTTGAGAAGTTAAACGGTGTCAGGGATGTGGTCTCCGGCTACAGCGGCGGGACAAAGGAAACGGCATCATATTACACGGTCGGATCGGGAAAGACCGGCCATGCCGAGTCAATCAAAATTACCTATGATTCATCGATTATCAGTTTCGGTACCCTGTTGAAAGTTTTTTTTTCAGTTGCCCATGATCCGACCGAATTGAATTACCAGGGACCGGATGTCGGGACCCAGTACCGGTCGGCCATATTTTATCAGGACGAATACCAGAAACAGGTGGCCGGGGACTATATCCGTATACTGGACAAAGCAAAGGTGTTTGAACTGTCAATCGTTACGGAAGTAAGCCCGAATAAGGGATTTTACCCGGCAGAAGCGTATCACCAGGATTTTATGAAAAGAAATCCTAATTATCCGTACATCGTGCATTGGGACAAACCAAAAATCGCTGATCTGGAAAAGAAATATCCGGATTTGCTGAAATGACTCGAAGCTACCTCATTTAAGCGGTTCCCCGGCAGGTCCGGGGGGGCCGCTTTTTTTGTCATCGTGATTATTTATCAACCTGAAAGGATCCGGTCAAGCGTATGTCCCGTGACGAGGAACCTACATAAACCTTGAAGGTTCCCTCCGGAACAGCCCATTTTTTCTTTTGTATATCCCAGATGCTTAATTCATTATCCGTAAGCGGAATATCGATCGCCTGTGATTTGCCTGCATTTAAAAAAATTCTTTTGAATCCTTTTAGCTGCCTGGGAGGTTCGCCGGCTGATTCCGGAAAACCGAGGTACAGCTGTGCCACTTCCGCCCCGTCACGGATTCCCGTATTGGTAAGCATAAAAGTGACCGATGTGGAAGAACATTGCAGGTCGCTGTATCCAAACGTGGTGTATGACAATCCGTGGCCGAAAGGAAAAAGAGGGGCTGTATTCCGGCTGTCGAATCCGCGATAACCGATTAAGAGCCGCTCGCTGTACCAGACCGTACGGCCGTGTTCGGGTCCTGCAGGTACATAGTCAGCAGCTTTTTCCGCGAAAGTAAGGGGGAGTTTGCCGGAAGGATTGATGTCACCGAACAGAATTTTGGCCAGTGCATTCCCCTGTTCCTGGCCTGGCAGCCCGCCCCAGAGGATGGCCACGATATTGGGGTCATCCGCCCACGGCATGAGAACCTGTGCAGGGGAATAAACCACGACGATTGTTTTCCTGGCAGCCGCGACCGATTTTATCAATCTGTTTCCGTGGTCGGCGGGAAGCGACAGGGACAATCGGTCAAATGCTTCACTGGAATTTACACCGACTACCACTACGGCTATATCTGCGCCGGCAGCGACTGACGTAGCCCTGCCCGGAACAGTTCCGGCATCGTAGGCAACATCAAACTGGCTGCCGGCCCGGTCTTTTATGCCTTCCTTTGCTGTAACGAGTTGCATGTATGTATATGGCACATTGCCGGATCCTCCGCCGGTGACTATAGGCCGGCTGTCGGCAGCCTCCCCGATCAATGCAATTTTTTTTATGGAACCGCCCAGGGGTAGAAAATTCCCGGTGTTCTTTAATAACACCAGCCCCTGCGCCGCCATGTCCTGTGCCGTCTGCGTATGTGATGGCGAGGTTACATTGGCAGAGGTGCTTCCTTCAGGTTTTCTGTCAAAAAGGCCTGCTTCAAACATGGGAACCAATATCCGCTTGACCATGAGGTTGAGCCGCTGCGGTGATACATCGCCGTTTTTAACGGCTCTCAGCAGACTGCCTCCGAAATAACCGCTGCCGGGCATTTCCAAAGACAAACCGTTATTTGCCGAGGGAACGGTACTGTGCGTGGCGCCCCAGTCGGACATTATGAAACCTTTGAATCCCAGTTCCCCGTATATGACCGTGTTCATGATGTAGGAGTTTTCACAGGAGTACGTCCAGTTGACCTTGTTGTAGGCTCCCATTAATGAACCGGCGCCCGCTTCAATGCATGCCTTGAACGGCTGTAAGTAGACCTCATGCAGAGTCCGGTCGTCTATTGCAGAGCTGTTGCTTCCCCTGTTTGTTTCCTGTTCGTTCCCTATGAAATGCTTTGCACAGGCAATGATGCCGTTGCTCTGAATGCCCTTCACTTCGGCGGCTGCCATACAGGCACTCAAAAAGGGGTCTTCGCCGTAACCTTCCCAGTTGCGGCCTCCTTGCGGAATGCGGGACAAATTCATCATGGGGGCCAGTGTTATGTTTGTTCCCTTTCCTTTCTGTTCGGCTCCATAAGCGCGGCCAAAGGCAAGTGCCAGGTCAACATTCCACGAAGCGGCCAGGGTAATGGGTGCGGCGAAACAGGTAACATTGCCGTCCGGCCCGATACGGGCGCCCTGCGGGCCGTCGGACAGGCATAAGGCCGGAATACCCAGTTCGGGAATACCCGGCACATTCCCCGTATAGGCACCCCAGGCACCGTGACACATTGCCACCTTTTGTTCGGCCGTCATGGCTTCAAGCAGAAGGTCGGCACGTTCGGATGCGGTTATCGAGGCATCCATCCAGGGCTGTTCCGCAAAAATGGGAGGGTTGAAAATCATTATTAAAAACAAAAAAAACGAAAGATTGAGAATCTTTGAGTATTTTCTATTATAATCAGAAATTAAAATCATTTTCCTGTCCTTTTCAGATATTGCGTTAAATTATCTTATAACAGCTGGAATATTTTGAAAAGCCAGAAATTGCGCTTATAGAGTCGTAAATTATTTTAACAACGTTCTTATGATAAACAAGAGAATTGGACAGGCATAACAAGGAACTAAAGAACCCCAATAAAAAGAAAAACCCGGCCTTGTGGGCCAGGTTTAGTAATTCTATTTTGTAAATAGAATATGTGGGAAATTACCTAATATCAGCAGTTTTGTCAATAAATTTTATGATTTAACGGATAAAATTCTGCACTTTATTGCCCTTCAAGGCAATACAACTGCAAAATCACGATAATTTACCATATAAACGGCATAAGCCGGTATTTTACTTTGGTCGTATATTCGGCATATCCCGGCAGTTCCTGTTTCAGGGTTTTATCTTCCAGTGCCGTTCTTATTATCAATAAAATACAGGTAATTCCGGAGAATATCAAAGCCCATAGCGTGCCCAGGGCAACTGGTGTGGCAACAGACATGAATATATAGCCCACGTAGCCGGGATGCCGGATGTATTTGTAAGGCCCTCCCGAGGCAACGTTATGTTGGCGGTCATTCTGTAACCTGACCATGGTTGAAAAAAATTTATTGGACACCATGGACCAGGTAAACAGCATCGAGCCGGCGAAGGACAGTGCCAGGCCTGAAAGGTTTACCCAATAAGACAAATCTCCGGTCCAATGAAACCTGTAATCCAGGCCGCAGCAAACATAGAGACAGAGAGTAGGAATGATGTTGATAGCAGTTATGATTTTATCCCATTTCTTGGCATCCTTTTTTTTTCTGCCCCGTTCTTCGATTACTTCAACCGGGATAACAATAAAATTTATAATTAATGTTATCGCCCCTGAGGCCGCAAAAATCCATGCCCACAGCCAGTCAATAGTCCAGGCTGATAAAAATAAAATGGCTCCCTGAATGAAGAACGTGGTAATTACCTGGATAATTCGTTTACGCATGTTTTCAGTCATAGGTTTTTTCCTTCCTCAAAATAATAATAATGCAATTTTACTAATCATGTAATGGCATATTAAAAAAAATATCATATATGTTCCTGTTTTCCATTGGCGTGACTTTAAGAATTTCCGGCTTTATCAATTCAAAGAAACCGGGTATTTCATGAAGCAGTCACGGTTGCCCCAGAAAAACAGATCCCTGACGTACTTTATGTAGGGGGAGGGATCGCTTTCCAGGTCATCCATCCGGGCATAATGATACACATACTCGTATCCCTTCGGCAGTTTGTAAAATTCCCAATGCCTTTTAAAATGGTTTTCAAAATCTTGGGCCGTCATGCCGTAACCGTTTATGGGCCGCATTGCCCACAGGTCTATGCGGAAAAAGAGGTCCAGTTCAAAATTATCGCATTGCATAACTTTCATAATAACATCTATACATATTATGATAGTGTAATAATTTGAGAAATAAAAGCTTAAATTTACCAGCCAGGTCATCTGTTTTTTTGTTCCTGCATATGATACCCTTAATCCATCCTTTTGTTTTGACAGGAGAATAAAATGGCAGGGAAAGTCAGGAATTTCTTTTTCGAAGATCTGGAAACACCCCCCAATTGGAAGGAGCTGGTTTTAGACCTGGCTGCTTTTATCTGGATCCTGGTCATCGCGTTGCTCCAGGACTGGAAAGCCGCCGACGTGGTATGGGCGGCATGGCTGGGAAGCCTCATTATAGGCCTGTCATTTTATTTCGTAATGACGATTAAACTTTCAAGGGATAAGGCCCGGGGTGTCCACTTGAAGGAGGAAGAAGGTTCCGGGCCGGGGTGTCTTGGCCTGGGCGTTATGGGCTTCATGGGCCTGCTTGCCTGGCTTGCAGGACCGGGGGTGCTGCAGATTATTTTGTTCGTCCTGATTGGACTGGCCTTTATCGGGATTATAGTCAATGGCCTGGCGCCGAAGCGGCGCCTGGGCTTAAATCCGGAGCATCCTGTCGTGCGCGTGATCCTCTTCCTTCCGACAGCCTTGTTTTTATTCTTTTTTTTCCTGGGTCATTTCGGGATATTTCATTTGGGGCATGCCTTTGTCCTCAGTTTTCTGGTTCCCGTAACCCTGGAGATCTCTGGTGACGCCGGGACATTCGAAGGTATACGCAACAGTTTTTTTTCCTTTTTTCAGTTGCTGTTTGCCGCTTACTGGCCTTACGTCCTTTCGGTCGGACTGGCCAAATTCCCCGATTACATCAAGGCATTGAAAAACCCGTCCAGTTCAAATTATATGATCCTGCCGTACAAGAACGTCGTCAGGATACATATTTTGATTTTTATCCTGGCCCCGATCGCGATGGCCGGATTGGGAAAGGTGGTCACCATTGTTGTGCTCTTCTTTTTTTATTTCCCGGTGGAAAGAGTGGTGGCGTGGATCCGTTCAAGGAACTGATAAATCATTCTTGAAAACCATAACAGACAAACAGGCCGTTGTCTGTTGTTCCCATTGCCTTGATAACGGCTTCGTAATCGAATCCTTCAAGCTTTGCCAGGGTATTGTATAAAACCATGTAGAAAGGGGCTTCCTGCTCGGTTATAAATGCCTTGCCGTCCGCCGTATAAATAACCAGGTATACATCGCACAGGAACGGACCCCAATCGGTGGTAACGATGGCTATTTTTTTTATGTGTTCCGGGCTTATTTCAAGGGGGATCCTTTCGTCTCCCATGGCCAATGTGTTTTCATCGATTATATCCAGGGCGTAGACGTGGTGAATTGAATAATTTTTTTCTGAAAGCTCCGTATCTAATTCGTATAACAAGGCTTCAATATCGTACATGACGGGTCCTTTCCATGTCATATTCAGTTTAGTGCTTTCAATTCCGGAATACAAGGATATATTTTGGGTTATTATTGTGAGAATATTGAATCGGACCCGGGCCGCGGCACACCGGTGATAATAACCCTGCCCGTCGCCGGCCAACCGTGAAAGAGAGTGTCCTGTTGTACATGCGGTATAAATGATTTGAAAAAAATATGATTATAATTTAAAATTTAAAAGAGAATTTTATGGTTGCGCATGTATTCATAAATTTACCTGTCAAGAATCTGGACAAATCGACAAGGTTTTTCAGAGCCCTGGGTTTCAGCTTCAACGAGACCTACGCCGATGAAACATCGGCATGCCTTGTGTTATCAGGCGATATATCCGTCATGCTGTTAACCGAGGAGAGATTCATGTCTTTCACGCCGAAAAAAATTTCGGATGCCAGAAAAACGGCGGAACTGTTTCTGGCTTTATCCGTTGAAAGCAGGGAAGAGGTTGATGAACTGGTCGGAAAAGCGGTGGCGGCGGGTGGTACGGCGTATGATGAACCTGAAGACCACGGCTTTATGTACGGGCACGTCTTTCAGGACCTGGACGGGCATGCCTGGGAAGTGTTTTACATGGACTCCGAAAAATTCGAACAGGAGAAAAAACAATCGGAGGAAGACGGCTCAGTGCAGTAATTCCTGGTACTTTGTCAGTGGCCAGAGGTCAGCCGGAATGAGCACCTCCACGGAATCCACGATTTTTCTCAGTTCATCCAGGGCCTTGTCCCCTTCGGCCGCACAGAGGCGGCCTGCCTTTTCCGTATCAGTTTCATCTATAATCCGTTTTAAAACCTTTTCCAGGTCACCGGTTTTCTGCTTTATCCTGCCGTAAAAATTCGTGAAGGTTGTTAAATCTTCATCAATCTCCGCAACGGGAACTCCGGCCGTTTTCGTAGAGACGGCGGCATTACCCAGCAATGTCAGCTGTTTGAGAATTACCGGTGTTATCAGGGTGCGGCTGATATCGGCCGCCACCTTGTATTCCATTACCTTGGTTTTTATGTATGTTTCATAACGGATTTCCTGCTTGGAACGTAATTCAACCTCCGATAGGACATTATACGATTTGAACAATTGTATTGTTTTCTCGTTCGTGAGGATATGCAGACAGCCGGGAGTATCCTTCAGGTTGGGCAGTCCCCGTTTTTCGGCGAGCCTGTGCCATTCCGGGTCGTAATTGTTCCCTTCAAAGCGTACATTCTTTGTTTGCTGGAGAATTTCCTTTAAAACCCTCAAGGCGTTCTCCCTGACATTGCCTGACATTTTATTCAGGCGGTCATGGATGTAATCATAGCCGTAAGCCACCATCAGGTTGATCATCATGACCGGTTCGGAACAGTTCTGTGCCGAACCGACGGCGCGGAATTCGAATTTATTGCCGGTGAAAGCAATGGGAGATGTCCTGTTCCGGTCGGAAGCATCCCGTACTATCTTTGGCAGCCGCCGGATGCCGAGGCTGATCTCGGAAAGCTTTTTTTCCGTTATGGATTTAATGTCTTCAATGCTGTCGAGCATCTGTGATAAATAATCACCCAGGTATACAGACATGATCCCGGGAGGCGCCTCATTGGCTCCCAGCCTGTGATCATTGCCGGCATCGGCGACGGAAAGCCTTAATAACTCGCCGTAATTCTTTACGCCCAACAGGACCGCGCCAATGGTGTTGAGGAACGTGATATTTTTTAGCGGAGAGGCGGAAGGCTCCAGGTAGTTATTGCATGTATTGTCCCCTATGGACCAGTTGATGTGTTTCCCGGAACCATTGACCCCTTCAAACGGCTTTTCATGCAGCAGGCAGACAAAATCGTGTTTTTCTGCCGTTTTTTTCATTACATCCAGGAGCAGCAGGTTGTGATCGATGGCCCTGTTGGCTTCTTCGTACAGGGGGGCAATTTCGAACTGGTTTGGGGCAACCTCGTTATGCCTGGTTTTTGTAGGAATACCGAGCCTGTATAATTCCTGGTCCAGCTCTTCCATGAAATGGAGGACCCTGGGCTTGATTGCGCCGAAGTAATGATCTTCCATCTGCTGACCCTTGGCCGGGGCGGCGCCGAAAAGCGTCCTGCCGCAGATTTTCAGGTCCGGCCTTTTCTCGTAGAGGGCCCTGGAAATCAGGAAGTATTCCTGTTCCGGTCCCATAAATACGTTCAGACTTTTCGCGTTCCGGTTGCCAAGCAGCTTCTGGAGTCTGACGGCGGAATTTTCCAGGGCCAGGTGAGAGCGAAGCAGCGGCGTCTTGTGATCCATTGCCATCCCGGTCCAGGAGAGGAAAACCGATGGAATCACCAGGGTATATTTTTTATCCCCCTTCATTAAATAGGCCGGCGAGGAAGGATCCCAGGCCGTGTATCCTCTCGCTTCAAAGGTGGAACGCATGCCGCCCGAAGGAAAGCTGGAAGCATCCGGTTCCGACTGGATAAGCTGGGCCCCGGAAAAACGTTCGATCACATGCCCGCTTTCGTCGTATTGCAGAAAAGAATCGTGCTTTTCCGCGGTACCGCCCCTCAGGGGCTGGAACCAGTGGGTAAAATGGGTAGCTCCTTTCTCAATGGCCCATTCTTTCATGGCGTGCGCAATATTGTCCGCTATTGTTTTTTCCAGAGGTTTCCCTATGTGAATTGTATCCATAAAGGCGGTATATAATTCCATGCTGAGTTTTTCCCGCATTATTTGATCATTGAAGGTCAGTTCTCCAAACACTTCCACCATTTTCATTTTTATTGCTCCAAAATTGAATTATTAGTGACATCAGATTAAAGCTTCCAGGGTCTCTTGGTCAATCACTTTTTCATCAATAGAATCGTTCCTTATCAAAAAAACGGGACAGGGCTATTTCTAACCCCGTCCCGTTGATAACTGTTATTGTTCATTACCTTATGGTCGGCGGATGTCATGAAATACCGTCAATCTTCACAGATGAACACTGTTCAATCTTTGACAGACAGCCATCCATGGCTTCCGCCTCCCTTACACATCAATGTGTTACGGACTCGTTATAGTTACGTTGTCGAAGAACACGGTGCAGGAGCCGCCGTGGCCGCTTGTTCCGCCATTCAAGGCGGGGTAGCCGGTCCGTCCGCTTCGTGCCCATGTGTACGGCCAGTTGGAAGGTTCGGCAGAACCGTCCTGCCATACTTTT
>JAFGKU010000105.1 GCA_016928415.1 Spirochaetales bacterium | reverse complement strand
GTCGGGTTGCCCGAATGTCCGGCCGAACTGCCGCCGGGCCCCACTTCAAGCAGTGTCGGGGAAGCGGCAGCCCCGGCGTCCAAGAGGACTCCGGCGAGTCTCACTCCATCGACATCCGCGATTCTGACGGCGATATTGCCGTTGGCGGGAATAATGGTCGCATAACCGATGCCAAGGACGATCGTATTGGCCCGGTTTATGTTGACCGGTTCACTGACACGGTAAATTCCTGGTGTAAGAAGTATATGCTTGCCGGAATTGATCGCCGCATTTATGGTCGCGGCATTATCGGTTTCGGGCCTGGCGATCAGGAAATCGGAGATCGGGATCGATGTTCCGGGTGTCTGCCCGTTCAGCCAGGTGGTACCGACCGTGTTCGCCTGATAGGCGGGTTTGAACACGGCCAGGTTTCCCGAGCCGTCGATATAGAGGTACGGTTTTTCAGCGATTTTCGGCGTGGAACCGATTACCGTATACGGCGGATCGGGCCAGGATGCCGCGGGCGCGCCGATGTCGCCCATGAAGCACATGTTCCATACCGCATTGGTCCAGTATCCCATCCGGGTATTCCTAGTGAAGAACTGCTGCTGTGAACCGGCCTGCAGCTGATTGTCAATGACGGAATCCGCGATGAATCCGCCGCTGGACCAGCTGGCGTCCCATTGTCCTCCGGTATCGCCGTAGGGGTCCCAGAGTTCCAGGTTGCCCCGGATATGCATGCGCCGGAACGGGGCTGCCTGGGAAACGGCCCAGGTATTCATGTCGGCACCGGCCAGCACATTGGAAACAAAGGTCGGGATGACACTGACATTTTCCGTTGACCGCCAGAAGTTCTGGGTGGCGTTGCCGCCGAACCAGTCCGCCTCGGCCCGCACGGAACCGGTGATGACCACATCGTCCGGGTTTTGTCCCAGGCCTATTACCGACGTGTAGTAGCCCACATTCACGTTCACGGTATAATCACCGGGTGCGAACAGGAGTGCGTAGCGATCGGACCCGAACTGGTTCGTTTCCATCCTCGCGTGGATCGTGTCACAGGTGCCCTGGATTTCCGCGTCACTCATGCCGTCGGTGAATACATACACATTCGGCCCCAGGTCAGCAATAATCGGATCCGGGGTCGGCGGTGGGGGCGGTGAATCGGGAAGATACATATAGAGAGTACCAAGCTCGGTGAGTTCACCGGGATTGGCGGTGAAAAGGCTCGTATAATGGGGATCAGGATCCCAGCGGCCGATAAACCAGGCATACCGGAATACATCCGGCCTCGATTCCAGCATGGTAACCATGCTGGTCATTTCCGCCATCTGTTCGGCCATCGTGTCGATAGTGAATCCCGTTTCCGTATGCCAGTTGGCGAATTCCGTTACCCAGATCTGCTTGCCGTACTTGGAAAACGCGTTCAGCATGCTCTCCAGACCGTAATCATACCAGTGGAAAGCGAGGTAATCGATGACGGGATCCCTGCCGTAGGCGGAATTGAATGCCGCATAGAACGCATCCAGCCAGGCGATGTAATCCTCGTAACCGGGCTGATCGCCCCAGGTCATGGCCGGACCCACAATCTTGATGTTCCTGCCCTGTGCGGCCAGGTCGGACTTTACCTGCTCGTACTTGATCCAGATCGGTACCGCATTTGTGGGTGTTATATTGGCCTGGTCAGAGAGGTTCGGTTCATTCATTACCAGCAGGTAATTTACTTCCGGATTTGCCAGAATATAGTTCTTGACCCTTGTCATGTCGCTGTCGCTTGGATTGCCCCATAACATGGGAATGTATTCGATGCCGTACGTTTCGTAGAAACCGTCCGCCGCTTCCGGTTCAATGCCCCAGTTATAGAACCAGCTGAGCCCGTCTTTCACCGCGTCGAAATCCGCCGGGTTTGTCATGTTATACGCCATGCCTTTTTTGAAGCTCTTGCCTCCGTTGTTGGAGGTCGGCGTAGCCGTTGCGTTAATCTGCGTCGGTGTCGGTGTGGGCGTCGTGGTCGATACCGGGGTAGGTGACGGTGTCGGGGTAGACGGGGTCCCGCCTGTATACAGGACACTTCCGGGAATTAATCGCTTGTCGATATGCGGGCCCTGATAGCGGACTTCCAGGACTTCGCCCCCGCCTTTTTCAAACATGGTGACGACAATGCCGTGCAACCCGGTGCTTAAACTCAGGGAACCGGATTGTTCCACCGCTCCATGCAGGCCGTCGTTATTGACGATCTGCTGGCCGTCGATGTAAAGGTTGCTGCCGTCGTCGGACGTCGTATAGAATGTGTATGTTCCTGCGGCCGTGATATTGATGTTGGCCGTGAACCTGAACCCGAAATAGTCATCGACGTTGCGGACGGTAATGTCGAAGTTGGCCGCCGTACCGGTCTTAACCGGAGTCAATGAATCAAATGCTGGCAGTGCGTCCCAGTTGCCTTCGTAATATTCGTAATTCACGCCGTTCTGTCCCGCCGCCTGCGTGGGTGTCGCCGTTGGCGCCTGTGTCGGCGTGGGCGTGGAGGTTGCCGCGGGAGTTGCCGTCCTGGTAGGCGTGGAAGTCGCGGTCGGTCCGGACTGGACCGTACCGTACAGTTCCCATTCGGACAGCTGCAGGATGGTTCCGGCATTGTTGTTCATGGTTAGCCGGTAGTATGAATAAGCCGCCCCGTTAATGAAAGAGAAGCTGAGCGTCTGGTACCGGTTGGGAAAATCGATCCCGCTGCGCGCATCCAACGTTACCCAGGTACTGCCATTGGTTGAACCCGCCAGTGTCCAGCTGTACGGATCGCGATCCGGAACATCGTTGGCCGATGAAATAGTGTATTGGGAAACAACGGCGTTTATACCGGCGTACTGCACCCAGCCGGATGCATGGAACGTCAGGTATTTGGTTGATGTTGAATTGTCGATTAATTTGGCAATGTCTTCACCTGACGGCGAATCGGTGTATTGGGCCGATATGGTGCCGCCCAGGTTAGTGATGTCAACCAATGCGGAAACGGGTGTCGCCGTTGAAGCCAGAGTGGCTGTCGGCGCCGGGGTACGGGTCGCCGTTGCCGTGGCTGCCGGAGTTGCCGTCCGTGTGGGAGTTGATGTGGCCGCCTGTGTATTTGTCGGCGTGTTTGTGGGGACAGGTGTCGATGTGGATGTCGGTGCAGCCCCTATAAAAAGCACATTGCCCGGGATAAGCTGTTTGGATATGCCCGGTCCCTGGTACCTGACTTCCAGCGCTTCACCCCCGCCTTTTTCAAACATGGTAACAACAATCCGGTGAGTTCCGGTACTCAGGTTGAGTGATCCGGACTGCTCCACAACTCCGTGAAGTCCGTCGTTATTCACTATTTGCACACCGTCGATGTATAGATTGCTGCCGTCATCGGACGAGGTGTAAAAAGTGTATGTTCCCGCACTTCCTATACTTATGTTTGAAGTGAAGCGGAAACCGAAATAGTCATTGACATTCCGTACGGTGATGTCGAAGTTGGCCACCGTGCCGGTCTTGACCGGCGTCAATGAATCAAACGCGGGCAATGCGTCCCAGTTGCCTTCATAGTATTCATAGTTAACGCCATTCTGTCCCGCTGCCTGTGTAGGGGTCGCCGTAGGTGCCCTTGTGGGTGTTGCCGTGGCTGCCTGCGTGTTGGTCGGTGTGGATGTTGACGTAGGCCTTGGTGTTGAAGTGGGGACCGGTGTGGATGTAGCCGTGGGGTTCGCGGTTGAACCGTAGACTTCCAGTTCCCACAGGGAATTGCCCCAGCTTGTGGCGCGGGTTGTGCAGTAAATCCGGACATAACGGTACGTCCCGGAAACTATAATCTGGTCCGTTCCGCCGTTGCTGTTGGTTATACTGCTGAGATTCGTCCAATTGGCATCATCATTCGATCCCTGCACCGAATATACGGACGCATAGGCGGTTTCCCATAACAAAACCACCTGGTTGAGACCGGTGGCTGTTCCCAGGTCCACCCGGATCCATTCATTATCCGCCCAGTTACTGCCCCACCGGGTCTCCGTGTTTCCGTCCACGGCGTTTTCAGGGGGTAATCCGTCCTGAACAGATGAAGCCGTTACGGGCCTGTTGAGGGCAAGATTTGTCTGCGCGGTGCCGAAGGTGACTATCATCATCATGAAAAAGGCACACAGTAAAAATCGTTTTAAAATTTCCATTTTTTTTCCCTTTCATTAATATTTTGCGTTTTACTTAATTAAAAGCTTATCAGGTTAAGCCGGTATTTTGCATTTTATTCCTCTCTGTTATTAAAATTTGTAAATTCAAGCAGTTGTATACGTTTGCTGTACCATTGTTGCATCACTATCTTGCTTCCTGAATTAAAGATAATACGGTTATCATTCTCTTTATAGGCGAAAGATTTGTCAAAAGAAGCACAATATTGTCAAATTTATCAAAAAAGGTAAAAATGGGGACGGAATTCGGCGGTTAATTTAATCTTCCTATCCCCCAAACAGTGCCTCCGCATTGTCATGCAGAAGCTGTTCGGTAAGGACAACCGCATCCGCCTTATTGAGCCGCCCCTTTTCGATGCGGTTGGCAAGCACTTCCGCGACTTTCTCCTTCGCGAACTGCAGATGGGCATAAGTACCCTCCACAAAAATGTAGTCCCCGCCGAAACCAAGAATCTTGTTCGACGGCAGCACCTCGAGCATTTCCTCAAGGACCCGCACCGCATATTCCTGGGAAATGATATGGACCCAGCACAGGTCGGCATTCGCCCGCTCCAGCGCCCGGAAATAGGCGGTATTGCGGCACAGTTCCCAGTAGGGTTTCAGGATGTCCCATTTCTCCCGCACATCCAATGAGTTTCCCTGGAGCAACGCCATTTTTTCCGCTGAAAGCCCGGCCAGCATGACATCCGTACTGGCATAATGGGTCATGTACAGGGCGATGAAATCCCGCCGGTCTGCCAGGCGCGCGGATTCCGATTCCAGGTGTTCATGCGTATCTATAACGGGCATTTCCCGCATATTTTCAAGAATCCAATGCCGGGTTTCCATTGAACCTCCTTATCAACACGGATACGTCGGAACAGGAACAATTCCTATTGAGTTGCTATTATGATAATCGAAGATAAAATTCTATACAAACTCCTGGAGATTTAAGAGAAGGTAAAAACTTCCGTTACAAACCTTTTCACAACTGCAAAAAATGTTCTATTATATAGTATGAGTATAAATTACAGCGACCTTGCCCTGGAACAGATTGCCTGCCATCCCGGCAGCGTGGGATTCCGGGCTGTTTTTAAATTGCTCTGTGATATCTCGGATTTACTTCCTTATATAAACGCCATTGTGGAAAAGGCATACTATTTTGATTCGCCGCATTACATCAAATTCGAATACGAAGGTTACCGTTGCGTCCTGTATGCCCAAAAAGGCATTATGACCGTGGTTGACAATGAGGAACAGGCCCGGACCGCAGTAGGGAAACTGCTTGAATTCCTGAACGATATAGAAACCCGGAAAGAATCCATCACACCCGATCATACGATGTATTCCCCTGTTTCGGCCTTTAGCATCTACAAGCTGCTGCCCAGAAACAACTGCAAGGCCTGCGGCTTCCCCACCTGCATGGCCTTTGCCGGGGCCCTGGGCACCCGGGAGACGGATATGGACGTATGCCCCGAACTGGTGGATCCGAATGCCGAAAACGTTATCGCACTCAAAGACCTGTTAGGCGGATAATGGGGAGGTAATTAATAGGCGGATGTTTAAAACGATATGAAAATATTTAAGCCTGTCTGCTTTTCCATTATAATTTTTTTCACCCTGTTATTCAATGCCTGCAGACCATCCATTGATTACACCAGGGCCAGGAGGTGTATAGCAGACATAAGCTCCCTTAAAACAGCTCTGGTTATGTATGCAATGGAAAACAATTTTCAATATCCGGGAACGAATATAGGATTAAAGGTGCTGGTAAAATATCTGGACGGCACAAGTGTTGCGGCCGATCCCTGGGGACACGCGTATGTATACATTAGTCCTGGAGTGAATCCTGACAGGCCGTATGACCTTTATTCCATTGGCAAAAACGGTATTGATGAAAAGGGGAATGGGGATGACATTACTTCCTGGGGTGAAGTACCTTCCGTATATAACCAGACCGGCTTCGAGATTGATCCATTGCCTTTTGGGATAATTGTTTCAATGGTTGTACTTTTAATAGCAGCCTACGTGTTGTATGTATTATTTCAAAAGAAAATTTTCAAGGTCTGCGCTATTATCGTGTTTATTACCATCGTGTCATACGTAATTTTTTTAGGCAGCTTTTTCTATTAACGTTTTGTATGTTAATAAAGTGAACCCCAATGGGATACCGGGTTCGGCGTGCTTTCGCACAGGACACTGAAAAGCAGTAGAGTTTTTTATTCGGCGGTTTCATAAATTCATAATTATACCTGTTTCGCCCATCCCCCAACCACAAATTCAATTAACCCGATTGTCTTCAGAACAAAAAAGGGGGATACCCCCCTCTTAACCGCACCCATCTCTACTGCACACAAACCGCTTGAAAACCAGGTTTACGAAGTTAAAATTCATAAGGTACCCCACCTGTATCCCGGAAAGCTTTAGATAGTTTATCAACTGCGCTTCCATAACAGGCGTAAACCGGCTTACCGCCTTTAGCTCTACGATTATACTCCCGGCCACAACCAGGTCAGCAAAATAAGCCCCGATATATTCATCCTTATACACCAAAGGATACACCTTCTGCCTCTCAAAAGGTATCCCCGCCCTGCAAAGCTCCACACAATACGCCCCTTCATAGGCAGCCTCAAGCAACCCCGGTCCGAGCAGCCTGTGAACGGTAATCCCCAGCCCAACAACCCTGTCCGCAAGTTCCCTCAAAATAATATCTCTCATACAATGCCTCCTTTTTATTTCCTAGACAACTGCCCCGCAGGTAGTGTCAAGACTGCGAAGCGCCCGAAGGGCTTGGTCTTGACGCTACCGAGGAGCAGCGTACAATTAAAAAAAAGGAGCATTGATCTTTTTCTTTTCTTATTTTCTACCTTCGAAGGTGCTTGCAGAGGTATACCCAAACGCCAATCTTTTTCCCCCGCAGCGGGATTCTTGGTTCGGCGTATTCGGCGGTTAAATTATTCTTTATCTTTAAAATTCAAGCCTCTTTATGAAGACTCCACGAAATAATATCGTACCCCACATGGATCAACAGAGCACCGGGAGAAACCAGCAGCGCGGTTAAAGGTTCAAGCGGCACCGAATAAAAATTGCTTCAGGGTTTGTACGAGCTCCAACTAAAGGGAATACTTCAGGCCCATTTCATATTAACCCATTTACCGAAGTCATTGAACATTTTTGTCGTACAATCAGCACATTCCTGGAAATTACAGCTCATTCCTATAACGAGATTTTTTCCGACCATGGCATTGATTTTCTCATCGCCGGATAAGAGAGCCGTTAAGCGGTCAATGTACAATTTGAATTGCGCGTTCATGAACCACCGATAAATCGGCACCCCGAAGACATATAAATCACTGCTTTCAATTTTACCATAAATCTCATTCATGTCATCAGACTTTATGCACCGGTACTTTCCGGTACAGCCGAAGCAGCCGTTGCAAGGCTTAATATCCAAATCGTTCAACCATACGGTTTCTATAAACAGGTCCTGTCGGCTTTGTAATCCTTCAAGGAACATGTTTGAAATAGTCGAAGTATTCCCGTTCTTGTTCGGACTTCCCTGCACTGATAAAATTTTCAAATAAATTCCCCGCTTTCTTAGCCTGACAAATACCCGTTCAAGCCGCGACGGGTAACAGGAGCACCCCGGTATTGCTCGTTTTTTTTGCTTACAAATCAGCAATGTATAGCTTGAAATGATAGTCAAAGTGCAAAATCCGTACAAGCTGTTTTAGGAAAAATCTCTGAAAAATTGAATCGAAATGACCAATAAACACCGCAACCAAGGCCAAATTCGGGAGGAATACATTAATTTTTTTTCATACTGTCCGGTGAAAATCAGGGAAAAACCAGATCGGGGTGATTGGTCCAGAAGGCATTGGTTGCCGGGGCAAGATTTTCTATTCCGCCAAACGCATCGACGCTGTTCGATGTCCAGGGCATCACTCCCCGCCAGTTATTCGTGTAGGCGTTTTCATAATCCTGGGTAAGGGTGTGGTCTGTTGAACCGGCTACGGGGCATTCGCCGATAACAGCGGGTTTTGCAGTACCCAACCCGTAGGTTGCCGGGGTGACATACATCGGGATGGACCAAGACGAGTCCATCCACGGGTAGTAATGGGGAGAATAGAAATCAATGTACACGGCATCGTCATCAAGTTTGGCCCGCAGGGCGGTATCGCTTATCTTGTTACCTATCGCCCCGGCACAGGTATCGCTGTTGTATTTTATCACTCCCATCCCCACCGTAACGAGTACCTGGCTGTTATCATGAATTGCCTTTGCCGCTTTGGCCCAGTAGGTCTGGAACCGGTCCCAGCTTAACGTTCCTCCCTCGCTGGTCGTCGCCCAATCCGGCTCATTCACCAGGTCGATACTCCAGAGGCTGGTAAAACCGCCGTAGCGTTCGACAAAGGGAACAAGGTAATTGTCTATATAGGAATCGATGTTTGTATCGGAATTAAGCCAGTTACGCCATCTCTGGCAGGTAGAATAACTATTCTTGAAATGATCGAAGGATATGAGTGTTGCCATAATATAGATGCCATTATTCTGGGCAATGGCAAAAAAATCATCCAGGTCGTTCCAGTGTGCGGCAGTGGCGCCGGATACATGCCCGGCCGCATCAATATCTATCCCCACCTCACCGGAACAGGTAATCCAAACCCGGCTTGCATTCACCTTGTTGTCGTGAAGGTCCCCGTAATGTGTTTCCCAGAACGAATGATCGTACACCCCGCCGAAATCATTCCAGTTGTCCCAGGGGGTATTGCACCCGTTCATCCAGATGGGTGAACCGTTTACGTAAAATCCGGTTCCGCTGACATACACACGGCTGGTAGACGCACCCGCTGACGGCGTTCCGCTTCCCGGATCTGAAAAAATACTGGAGCCGGCCGTATTTTTAGCTTTGATCCAGACATAGTATCCGGTACCATTTACCAGGCCGGTAATAAAAGTGTTCGAAGCCTCTACATCATCCCCGTATTTTACCGCGGCTTCGGTGTTGTTTTCCGTACCATACCATACCTCATAGGAATCGGCCTTGGCTACAGGCTGCCAGTACACGAACACCTGACTGTCCCCGCTGATGATTACCGGAGCCCCCGGTTTAGCGGGCGGGGAATTCAAAAGGGAGCAGGAGGCCAGCATGATAACTGTTAAAAAGGATAAAATATATATTATCTTCACTATTTTTTCTCCGTGTTCAGCAGTTATTTATAAATATACAACATTTTTATTGTAATTTCATTCAACAATTTCGACCCAAACCCGTTTTATTAATATTCTTTTTTACTATAATTCCATTTATGGAAACGGATACCCAAAACAACAAAAAACCATTATTAAGTAAAATAAACCTGCCCGCTGTTTTTTCTAATTCGATTTTTATTGTCGGCCTTTTGTTATTAAACTGGTCAACGGCATTCGTTCTCTGGGGATACTGGATCGACGAAATTATTGGATTTATTTTTTTAGCGGTAAAATACATCATACTCAAAGCTTCGCACAAAGGGGAAAAAACCGGCGCAGGAGGAGTCCTTTTTGCCTATGCTTTTTTCATGTTCGGCCACCTGGTATTTTTGTTGATTTTCTTCGGTATTTTTGCGGAAGCGGATGCCAATGCTGAGATGATATTTGAAAGTGTGTTTTATTTTATAGCGGGGCGTTTTTACTCCCTTGAACCGGAATTCCTGAACAGCCTTTTCCTGGTTGTCCCGGTCAGCCTGCTCGCGGCTTTTGTTGCCTTGTTCAAGGATTTTCTGTTCAAGAAAAAATACAGGGAGCTGGACCTGGCCGTATTCGAAAAAAAGGCCTTTACCCCGATCATCCTGCCGCACCTGATCATTGTTTTCGGCGGTTTTTGCCTTGTCCTGCTGAAAGCCCAGGCGCAATTTGCCCTTGTCCTGGTGATGGCAAAACTGCTGGCGGAATTCCTGATTTACAGGCGGGACCGGAGCGCTTGACTTATTAATCACTCCCGATTATGCTTTCGTATGCCTTCCGAACTTCCCCACATAGTAATTTTCATTCCAGACCAGTGGTCCGGGGGTATCATGGGCCACCTGGGTGATCCGGCGGCAATAACTCCCAACCTGGATGCTATGGTCAAAACCGATGCGGTTTCTTTCAGCAATACGTTCAGCCAGAATCCCGTGTGCACGCCGAGCCGCTGTTCCTTCATGACGGGCTGGTACCCCCATGTCAGGGGGCACCGGACCATTCATCACATGCTCCACAGGGATGAGCCGGAACTCTTGCGGACCCTCAAGACGAATGGTTATTACGTCTGGTGGGGAGGGAAGAATGATCTTATTCCCGCCTCGGATAATGTGATGGACCATTGTTCGGTCCGTTTCAAGCCGGGTCCAGAAGATTACAAGCGCTGGGGTATGACTCAAAGGCCGGGTCTGCATGATGATTTGAGCTGGCGGGGAGATCCCGGAGAAGATAACTATTATTCCTTCTTTGCCGGAAAACTGGATTTAAAAGGTGAAAAGATCCGGTGCGACTTTGACTGGTCTATTATTCTCGGGGTCCTTGACTTTTTAAAAGATCCGCCGAGAAATAAACCTCTCTGCCTTTATCTTTCCCTCGGCAATCCCCATCCGCCGTATGGGATAGAAGAACCGTATTTCAACATGATTGACCGCGGTAAAATACCACTGCGCATCCCGGAACCCGATGACTGGTCCATGAAACCCAGCATGCTCCGGGCCATCCGGAAAGGGCAGGGTTTAGAGGGTTGGAGCGAAGACTGCTGGAACGAGTTAAGGGCCGTTTATTACGGTATGTGCGCGAGGGTTGATCACCAGTTTGGCCTTGTGATGAACGCTTTGAAAGAAGCGGGAATATATAACGAAACTGCGGTGTTCTTTTTTTCTGACCATGGCGATTTTGCGGGCAACTACGGGCTGGTGGAAAAAACGCAGAACACGTTTGAGGACTGTTTGACACGGGTTCCGCTTCTGATAAAACCGCCTTCGGGAGTAAAGGCGGTTCCCGGTGTGCGTGATGCCCTTGTTGAGCTTGTTGATTTTCCTGCAACAGTGGAAGCGCTGACTGGAATTCCGCCTGCTCACACGCATTTCGGACGGTCCCTTCTGCCTTTGCTTGCAGACGATACTCTCCGGCACAGGAATGCCGTTTTCTGCGAAGGAGGCAGGTTAAAGGGAGAGGAGCAAGCAAAGGAACGGCACCCGGATGAAATTGATAAACTTAAAGAGGGATTGTACTGGCCCAGGCTCCGCTGGCAGTGGGAGGACGGACCGGAGCACACCAAGGCGGTCATGGTCCGTACGAAAAAATACAAGTATGTCCGCAGGCTGTACGAGCAGGATGAGCTTTACGACCTGGAACAGGACCCCGGGGAACTCGTGAACCGTATCGAGGACCCTTTGCTCAAAGGGGTAGGGGAAACTTTAAAGGAACGCCTCCTGACTTTTTACCAGGAGACCTGCGACGTGGTACCCTTAGAGTATGACGACCGGAATTGAAATTAACTGTCGGCCGTTTAATTTTTAGAATTGAATGAAGGTTGCTGGAAAACCGGCATTGCGTAATAAACGACAAACAAAGATAAGGAGAGAACTTCAATGGCAAGAGTGTTCATTACCGGTTCAACGCACGGGCTGGGATATCTGGCCGCCGAATTCCTGATAAACCGGAGACATAAGGTTGTTTTACATGCGCGCAATGCGGGCCGGGCGAAGCAGGTGCGGAAAAAATTGACAGGTGCTGAAAAGGTATTGATTGCAGACCTGACAAGCATGGAAGAAACCGGAAAACTGGCCGCAGACGTTAACGCCATGGGGATTTTCGACGCGGTTATCCATAATGCCGGAGTCTATCATGTGTCAAACGAGGAACTTCTTGCCGTTAACACCCTGGCTCCTTATATCCTGACATGCCTGGTTAAGAGGCCAAAGCGGCTTATTTACCTCACTTCAGGAATGCACGAGGGGGGCAATCCCGGCATGGAACGGTTCATTGATGCAGCCAAGCGGGTCAGTCATTATCCGACTTACTCCGATACCAAGCTGCATGTCCTCATGCTGTGCCTGGCCGTGGCCCGCAAGTGGCCCACTGTGTACGCCAATGCCGTTAATCCCGGCTGGGTTCCGACAAAAATGGGCGGCGCCGGCGCACCTGACGACCTGGAAAAAGGGTACCGGACACAGTCATGGCTCGCCGTAAGTGAGGATAAGGACGCACAGGTTACGGGTTGTTATTTTTTCCACAAGAAACAAAAGAATTATCTGCCTGTGGCCGGGGAACTTCGTGTACAGGAGGAATTTCTTTCCGCATGTGAGCAGATAACCGGTGTAAGTTTTCCGGGTGAATGAGGGAAGAATTCGTATTAACCGCGGAAATGGGGAGTATATATGAAACATAAAACGGAATTTTTAAAGTACCTTAATACGGCGCGTATCCAGGGTTTGGCCGATGCGATATTCGCCATTGCTATGACACTCCTTGTCCTTGCAATACAAATTCCGGAGTTACCCGGTAAAGCGGATAATCCCCGGATTATTAAATTACTGATAGAACTCATTCCCAGATTCTATGTTTTTGCCCTTAGCTTTGTATTGTTGGCGTCATTTTGGAAAATTCATCATCGTCAATTCCATTGGATTAATCGCCTGGATGAGACTCTTTTGGGGATTAACATGATTTGGTTTCTTACCGTGGTAATAGTGCCTTTTTCTTCTTCGCTGGTAGGAGAGCATGGCAGTTTGACCGTTGCCTCACTGTTTTTTCATATTAACCTGTTTTGTATCGGCTTGTTCGCGTTTTTGAGCTGGGGTTATGCCATATGGAGAGGATTGGTGGAACAGCATTTAACAAGACAGGAGTTGAATTATGAAACATGTATGAGTATGATTCTTCCGGTTACTGCTGTCATTGCCGCTATTGTAAGTATATTCGTTCCTTCTTTTAGCAGTTTGACCTATTTCCTGATTATACCGATCAAGTTCATCGTGCGTAAAATTTTCGGGTACAGGTTGAGAAAAAATGGATGAACTTTTTCTATCCATCTGCCCTCGATTCCAAGGATAAAGTAGTTAACATCTGGGGGAGGAAGAATAAAATACTTATGTAGATTACCGGTGGTGCAGGTTATATAATATAATAGAAAGGAAAAGAAGATGAAGAAATTGTTGATTGTTTCTTGTCTCTTGTTTGTTTTGGTATTAGCATCGGCTTTTTCGCAGAATTTCATGGGCCAATTTACCGGATATAAGATGAATCAATTGGCTAAAGATCTTGAAGAGCATAATTTCGGATCCCTGCTGAATTATTTTGATCCGGAGCATCTGTCAAGTAATATAGATACATTTATGGATTCATTTTCCTTTACGGAGAAAGAAATAAACGGGGTTTTGTTTAACTGGTGTTTCATGTTCAGGGATTATGGCAATCAATGCCATGATGTGAAGGACATTGAAAAAGTCACTGATGTCAACATTCTTGAAGACGAGGTGGAGTTTACTTTGCATCTGAAAGACGGAAGGAAAGTGAAAGTAATTTCCATTATCGATAATAAGACCCTGCTGCTTAGCGGCGCTTCCGGGTGATTGACTGGTAAATAAACTACCCCGAAGGTTTTCGGGAAACCTGATTATACTGCAACTTATCTTGCAGCAACCTGCAAACGAGGTTGCCGTATACTGAAACCAGAGTTTCATGATCAAATGTAATAACTTTTTATTCAACAAGGAATTAGTCAAATATATCTGCATTGGTACGGAATTTGCATATTTGATTGTGAGATGTATGTTTATTTCGCAATGTATATTATTTATCAGATATTCTACGAGGGCATACGTAAAAAAAAAGAAGGAAAATTTAAATCTATTGGAGGGGGTGTATGAGCTGTGATTTTTTTATTTTTAATCCTTCGAAATTGGATGGAAATAAACTGCCCGAACAGTTTGACAGTAACATTCCATTGGATGAAAATTCCATGCTTTATGATTTTTATGTTGAATTAACAGGTATGCATCCGGAAATAAACGATGTTCCGGAAAGTAAATTGGATGATACGGATTATTGTCCGTGGAGTGCTGAAATAGGCAAGGATGCCGATTGCCTTTCAATAAGCTGTGTCTGGTCAAAAGCAGAATATGTACATGATTTACTGTTAAACTTGGTCAAGAAGCATAAAGTGACAATGTTTGACCCGCAAACGGGAGATATGATAACATGACCAAAATGCAAATTCGTTAAGTAAAAAGTTAACGGTGGAGAAGTATATGAAAAGAACACTTAAGATCGTCATAACCATCGGTATGATATATGCCTTAATACCGATTGCATTCCTGTTTGCGAGGGATAATAAACCTGTTAAAAAGATAACCGGCGTGTGGATGCTGGCGCGGACCAAGTATGACGGCAGATATTTGGCTGATAACCGGGATAAGGTGATGTTTGAATTTATGGAAGACGGTAAGGGCAGGATTGTCTGGGAGAATGATAAATCTGAGTGGGAAATGAAACGGTTTACCTGGATAATAGAGAATTCGAGCCTGAAGATCCAGGCGGAGCGGGATAATATAACGCAGTTCAAGAAACCTTTTATGATTAATTTTAAGGAAAATAATTCCCAAATATTCCTTGAAAATGAGGATTATACATTTGTTATAGACCGTTCATCAGCATTGCTGCCGCCGGATGAAATGACCAAATTTCAAAAAAAGATGACCAAAGAAGACATCGATCTTGCCAGGCGTCTTGCCGGAACCTGGAGCCCGGTCCTGCAGGATCCGAATAGTGACAGTGATCACCTTGATTTTGTAAATCATTGGTACGTTTATTACAATGATGGAAGATATAAGAAAATTATTCAATTCGGCGGGAATCTTGAAGGCACGGTTATTGTTTATACCATAGAAGGGGAGTGGGTTATTAACGGAAATGTCCTGCGTTTATTCCAAATGAGTGACAAGGAATTTTATTTTATCGAACTATCGGGTGATAATAATGAACTGAGCATGAACCAGAAGGGTGTGGACAACCAGTATAACCTTTACCACCGTGTAGAGGATTTAAAATTATAGACAGATTTTAAGCGTGGAAGAATTTTAATTAACCGCTGATTACGTCTAAGAACGCCGATAGGCGAGTACCTTGCTGGGGCGGGAGTCTCCTGCAAAGACGAAAAGCCCGCAAAGATTGGTTTACCGGATCTTTTTAATAATCCTTTTTCCTTCTTGTAAATTTTCCTTCAATCCCTATGCTTAAATGGGGAATATATTTACGGGGAGGATCGCGATGAAAAGAGAGGTTGTCTGTATACTTTTATCCCTGGTGGCATTTATCCATGCCGATGATATTGACCGTTCCATTGAGAAATTCGGATTAAAGGGGCATATAAAATCCCTGTTGATAGAGGAATCGTATTTTTCCGGAAAGGAAGGGAACCGGAAGGAAGACAGGGAGAAATCAGAACATATTTTTTATGATCCTTCAGGCCTTGTTACCGAAGTGGCTGTATATAAAACCGTTCAGGGCCCGACCGAATTCCATATGAAATATTTTTATAACGACAAATCCCTGAAAGTCCAGGAGAAATGGTATTTCAAGAAAGAGAAGACACCATATTACATTAACAACTTAAGCTATAATAAGGAAGGAAAAGTTGAGAAGGAAGAAATTGAGGCTAATTACGACGTTTTTGATATTATCAAAAAAGAATACACCTATACGGAGAACCATGTTGAAATTACCTTAACGAACCGCGAGAATAAAAAAGAAAAAAAGTATACTGAAGTGTATGACAGTGAAGGAAGATTGATTGAATACATCACGACCTACCTGGTATCAGGCCGATCCCGCAGTAAAGTATGGAAATATGATGAAAAGGGCAACCTGGTCGAAAAATTAGAAATTAATGAAAAAGGAAAAAACGTCTTTCATAACGCGTATTCCTATAATGACAAGGGACAGAAAACAGGGGAGACTTCGGATTCTTTCGGCCAGAAAACCGATTATACTTATGAATATGATGCCGGTGGTCTTCTTAAAAAGCAGATAAGCACAAGAAAATCGAAGCTTTTAAGTGTTAAAGTCTATACATATAACGATAAAGGCCTGCTTATTGAAGAATTAAGAACAGATATTGATAAAGCTCCGCTTGGCAAAGTCACCTATCAATACGACTCGCATGACAACATGACAGCCACCATGCAGTATGAATATAAAACCCCAAAAGGGAAAAAGGGTTATTTCAGGGAATTCCGCGGGGAATACAGAACTATTGAATACTATGAATGATTTTTTCTGTTGGGGGAAAATTTTTATTAACCGCCGATTACGGGCCTGTGGATTTTTTTGGGGGGAATAAGGTAGTAATGCTGAACCCGCTTACTTAATTTTGACTCGATAACAAATGAATGGCTCCCGAATCAACTCGGTATTAGTCATAAGCTCGATTTCTGCTTTTGAAGTTTACACAGGAATTTGTCGCTTTTAGAGTATTCGATGCCCTGAATAATCTATTGTATGCGATATTTGATAATAAGGATTCCACACTTCCGCCGTTTATGTTTGGAGTATCATATGGCTGCCAGATTTATATCGATTCCGACAGGATAACCATTGATCCTGATCACCTCGGAGATTTTGCCGGTGAATTACTTGTTGAAATATATCCACCTCTCTATCTTATCTCGGAAATTCGCGGTATTTCTTTGATATTAAAAAACAGCACTAAAAGTTAAATTAAGAAGACCTTTTTCTTGATTTTTCGGCTATACATCTCCCATAGATGAAAATATGTGTAGTAAATGAATAATTTTTCATACTATACAGGCTGCTGATACACAGTAGAATTGTAGTGGGGTAGGAGAATAAATCGCTATATAATATTTTACTTGAGAAATGGAGTGATTTATGAAAAAGAAAATTGTCTGGTGTTGTGGAATTTTGTTTGCGGTTACATTGCTTTTTTCCTGTTCAGTAATCGGGAACGATTCACCTTCTGGGAATTCCGGATCAATACCGTCCATTGGAGAACTTTCCTCTGATGACCTGGCCGCGGCAGCTAACGTATATAAAGCCGAAGGCATGCGGCTGCTGGATGTGATCAATTCAAAGTTTTACAATGCACAAGGCAGATATGTTGAAAGCATCAATACCGGCACGGGCGCGAAGTCGAAGGCCTGTGACTGTTGGCCGGCCGCTAACACCGTCCAGGCGCTGATTTGGGGCGCGGTGAACAATAATAAATACACCTCCCGGCTTACCGCGTATATCGGTGCGTTGAGCTGGTATGTCAATGGTCCGGGGTATGGTTACACGCATGGCGGGAAAAGGTTTTTTGATGACAATGCCCTTCTGGCCTCGCACCTGATGAGGGCGTGGGCCACCAAGGCCAGATCTTCAGTCACCATGAATGCCTGTAAAATCGGATTGTACTTCTGCTGGAATAACAAGGACGCCAATTGGGGTCTGCCTCAAACCGAGGATAAACTTGGAGAGGGCCGGTTTTATACCGGGCCGGCCACCTCGCAGGCAATCTCCTTTGCCATACATTCCAGTGTAACCGGAGGCGCTACGGACCGCCATAGAGCCGTCGGTTTCTGGAACAGGCTCAATGACCCCGCCAGGGGTATCAGGACCCCGGGAAACCTGTTCAAAAACGGGTCGCAATTCATAAATGGTGTCTGGGAAAGTAACAGCGGTCCTGTACCCGGTGCCACTTCCCATATGATTACATTGGGATGCCTGCTCTATAACGAAACCGGTACTGCCGATTACCTGAATGAAGCGAAAAAATTCGCCGATGCGTTGATGGAAAAGTGGTACATAGCGGGAGGCGGTTTTAATGCAAAGCCGCACATGGGAGGCGTCGGATCGGTGGTCGCGCTATGCCAGGTTGCCGCCGCCAGCGGGGAAGCAAAATATAAAAACGCGGTAAAGGATATCTGCGATTACCTGATGAACCACGGCAAGGACAATGGCGGCTATTATCCGACAAGGGACATGGATTGGACAGTCGATCGCCACGGAAAAAATTCACCGGCAACAGTCGATCTCCAATCCCAGGTAAGCGCCGCGGCCGCGCTTTTATGTTATGCCTATCTTGACATCTATGGACATCTGCCGCCGTTACAGTAATTGTGAAAACGGTCGGTGGCCGGTGAAAGCCAGTGCGAAACGCAGCCCGGTGATCTTGGAAGGTCATCGGGCTGTAGCCGGCAGATTCTTCATTTAAAGTGAGCCGCTGGGGTTTCGCTGGGGTGACAGTCTCTGCGTGAAATTTCTTCTGCAGCGGTTTGCCATGTCTTTGGTAACCCCGGACTGAGGCGGGGATTCTTTTTTAAACCATTGTTTTGATTGTAAAAAAGAAAGTTGTTCCTTTTCCAGGTTCCGATTCAATCCAGATTCGACCGTTATGATGTTCGACGATTTTCTTGCAGATTGCCAATCCAATGCCCGTGCCCGGATACTCTGGACCGGTTTTCAGCCGCTTGAAAATAAAAAAGAGTTCTTCAAAATTTTTGGAGTCAATGCCGATTCCATTGTCCTGAACGGAGAATAGCCATTCGGCGTTTTTCTTTTCTACATGAATATTGATAACCGGGTTTTTCCCCGGTTTATGAAATTTGACCGCATTTCCTATTAGGTTTTGAAACAACTGGATTAATTGGGTCCTGTCGCCCTTGATTACAGGCAGTTTATCAAAATTGATAACAGCTTTCGATTTATCGATGGTATACTTTAAATTGGTAAGGACCTCATCAAGCACTCGCGATACATCAATGGAATCAAATTTTTTTGCCTGTGATGAAATACGTGAATAAGCCAGAAGATCCTTAATCATGGTCTGCATCCGTTCAGAACCGTCTACGGCAAAATTAATGAAATCGGTCGCATTCGCATCTATTTTATCGTGATATCTTCGTTTCAGCAGCTTTAAATATTCTTTCACCATCCTGAGGGGTTCCTGCAGGTCATGGGATACAATATAGGCAAATTCCTCCAGCTCTTTATTGGACCGGGACAGTTCGCTTGCTTGATGGAGTAATTTAAGCTGAACACTTTCCAGCTGATCAAACAAACGTGTGCGCTCAATGATCATGGCCATGTTCTGGGCAAGGATTGTATGTAATTGTAAATCATCATCCGTAAATGAATCCGGGGTAAGCCCCGCGATATTCAGTGTGCCGACGGGTATCGTTCCACAGAATAGCGGCACAACCAGTAATGAAGAAATACCGGGAATATTACCAAAGGATCCCGGGTCAGCCTGGATATCCTTTATCAGGGCCGGTGTTTTGTTTGATAAGACCCATCCCTGGATATCTTTACCGGCAGGAATAACCAGGTTCATGATATCTTTTGGCAATGATTCGGACATAACCAGGGTTTTCAGTTCATTTTTATTCTCGTCCGGAAGCATTATCCATGCATTGATATCATATGTTTCCAGCAGGTTCAGTATAATCTGCAGGGTTTTTTCCAGGTGCATTTGGGATACAGCGGATTGCCCCACTTCATACATGAGCCGGAATTCCCTGGCCCTTCTCTGCGTTTCCGCCGAAATTCGCAGGGGAAATTTCAAAAAGCCGGTTATTTCATCCATCTTGTTTTTAATAATCTGATTAGTGTCCGATTTTTTATTCGTGTGTAATGTTTGCCATATTTGACCGAAGGTTTCAATTAATCTTTCTTCGACCACGCTCCAGAATATGATACTGGGAACGGCACGGCCGCTGTTCAATGCCTTGATGACGGTGGAATATAATTGATCATTTTTAAACTGGGGAGCATTGAGAGCATCTATCCGCGATGGGAGATATCCGATTAGTTTACAAAACTCCGTCATGAATTTCCTGCCTGATAGGAAGTGAAGTAATTTCAATGTGGCTTCGGTATTCTTGTTATGCCTCCAGACCACCAGGCTTGAAATCCCTACAAAAGAAAAACCCGGAATCGGGGCTATTCCTAAATTGTTCATTACAACGGGTTCAGTTATTTCCCTGTAAACGAGGGGTCCTCCATTCCATTGGACGGCTATGGCGGCATTTCCTTTCCAGAAATACGGTTCAATTTCACTGTCCTGTAATTTATATACATCGTCGGATATATAGGACCCTAAATTGAAATAATCCGCCAATCCTTTCAGGGTATTCTTATCATTAAAGACGGGGAATTTACCATCCGGTGTAATATAATCCCCGCCGGCATTCCAGATCCAGCTTGAAATATAATGGACCGTGTTTACGGATCTTTGGGTGGGAACCAGCCATGGTGTCTTTATATTACCCGATTTCAGTTTCTCCAATGTTTGTTTCAATGATTCCTGCGAATTGAAAGCCGTTGTTTCGTCGATTCCCGCTTTACGCAGGATATCCCGCCGGTAAAAAAGAAGACACGTGCCGCAATACCAGGGAATGCACCATAACTGTTTTTCACCGGGAAGGTATCCGCTGTCCCATAAATAAGGAAGATATTTTTCCCGGCCTCCAAGGGAGTCTGCAATGTCATCAGGTATGGGCATGAGGGTGTTCATTGCGGCAAAGCTGCTGGCCCATGTCTGCCCCACATGAGATATATCCGGGCCGTCTCCCCTTTGAGAATATTCCATTAATTTTTGCCATGAAGTGGGCCAGTCAAGCGGCTCCAGTTTTACCCTGATTTTTGTCGATTGTTCAAACGGCTCTAATAGCTGTTTTACTTCCTTTATATATCCTGATTCACTGTCTGCATCCGGTAAGATAATGGAAAATACGATTTCGGTCATTCACTGCTACCTGTTACTTTATTATAAGCAATTATTATGATTAATTTTAGTAATTAATTATTGGTTTATTACTTTTATTTTAACAATTATATGGCGGGAAATGGCTATATGCCGGGTTTTATCCTGGATGGTAGGGAGGGGTGGTTGGTTGGGTAAACTTGGATTTGAAGATTTTTTAACCGCGGATTCCGGGTCTTGAGCGGGGCACGCCAGGAACGCCGAAACCGGGTAACCCGCTGGGGGAGAAAGAAAATTTTACCGGGTTAAGGAGGGGGAGCATTCACCTGATTTTAATTGCCTGTACTTGTGCATATTATCATAATGCAATATAATACATCCAAAAAAATACTTATTATATTCATCCAGCTGTGTATTTCCGTACATTTCCTGTGACCATGAATATAGTCAAAGATTTTTAACGGGAGTAATTAATGAAAAAGATGATGATGTCTTTAATAAGCGGAATTAAGGCAAATATGATGAATTGGGTAATAACTATTTGGGTTTTATTTTTTATTATCATAGGCTGCAGTAACTTCAATAATCATGAACCTGCGTTTCCTGAAATTACACCGACGGATACACCTACAGATACACCCATGGATACACTAACGAATACACCAACTTCCATTCCCACCAATACGCCGGGTATTGGCCATATCTATCTGACCGTAATCGGTAATGACGATATCGGGGGAACGGGGAATGGATGGATTCTGTTCGATCCCGTATTAATAAACGGAATTTCAAGGATTGATGCACGTTATGGAATTTATGAATATGATCTGTTTTATTCTAACAGCCATAGCGTTCTATTACATGCCTATACCGATGGCAGGGCGTTTTTAGATCATTGGAAATATAATGGAATACAAACCAGGAACAATCCTGTCGAGGTTGAAGTAGGTACTACAATTGAAGTCATGTTTCTGGCTCCCGATCCCACCCCCACACCAACTTTAAGTCCTCGTAACTAGATTTTTATGCCGGTGGATGGTCGGGTGGGTTGAGAATGTTGATAGACCGCCGACGGTGCCGAACCGGGAAAGCCACTGGGGTTCCTTTTGGGGCAGAAGAGAGTAGCGCTGTCTTTTATTTGAATGAAATATTAAATAAAAAGGGATCAAATAACAAGGCGGATACTAAAATCCGGCTTGTTTAAATTAAATTTTATTATGGTGTAATTATATCGAGAATTTCCGTAATTTGTAGTTGAATTTCATGAAATAATGAATGATTATCATTATGAATTTTAATGACATTCTCCTTATTCAGAAAACGGAATTGGCAGTATTCCTTGAGAAAAAGTACATGGAACAGGACATGAAAATCAAGGAACTGGTCAAGGATATCATCATGGTGGCCATCGGCCCCAGGAGATAGGCTTTTAGTGATTACCGCAGACTATGACGGCTTTGAAGATTTCAGCTGGTTCGGAAAAAGCGGCAGGATAGAATATACCCCGCTCCGGAAATGGCTCGGCGCGAAATGTTCTTGGTAGTGGAAGATTATTTAACCACCGAATCAAAAAATCGCTTTTACGCTTCGATGTTCTGTGCACCGGCATTCTTTTTCTTCAATTTCCAATAAAAACAGTTAGATTTCACAAATAAAATAAAAAATTGGAATGTTCAGTGCCGATCTATTATACTTTTTACTGTATTAAGTGATATTAACTGTTCTATTATCAAGGATTTTAGGAGGCAAAATGAAGAAATTCTCGAGGTATTTATGTTATGTCACCGTCTTCTTTATTCTATCCGGAGCTTTCAGCCAATATCTATGCAGTGAGACGATCTGGAACGAAAGTTTTACGAATAACAAGAACGGCTGGTATACGGATGATTTCATCAAGGTCAGTAAAGGTAAATACGTCTATTATAACCCGGCCAATGACTGCAGCGCCTGGCGGACCGATAAATTGGCGGATTTTGAAATGGCTGCTGACGCCAGATGGGTAAAGGGCGCCCAAGACCTGGGGTACGGGTTTGTTTTCCGCCTTGCCGACCGGCAGCATTTCTACATTTTTTTCATTGCGGCGAACGGCTTTTACACTTTAGGCAAGGTAGACGGTGCTTATACCGCCCTGGTCAAGTGGACAGCCTCGCCGTCCATCCATAAGAAAACTAACAATAAAATCAGCATCAAATGCAGCGGGGACCGCATCCAGGGGTATGCCAACCTGGCAATGCTTTTTGATATCAGGGACGCTTCGTTTACCGAAGGCGGGTATGGATTTTTTGTAAGCAAGAATATTTATATTGAATTCGACAACCTGCTGGTAAAGACTCTTGCCGCTGAAAAAACATCCGCCGCTTTGAGCTACAAAGGCCGGGTGACAACGTTCGGCAAAAAGGAGGTTGCGAATTTTGAAATTGATGTTTTTCAGATCCTTGATGTTGAGAACTTTATCATCACGCCCGTCACCACGCTTAAGACCGATTCCCAGGGGTACTTCAGCCTGCCATGCGAAAAGGGCAAGGCTTATTATTTGAAACCCCGGCAGGATAAGAAAGCCCAGTACACAAAGATCATCGACACCAATATCAGCCCGGAAGACAAGGAGATAGAGATAAGAATTCCAAATGGAGGTATAAAATGAAAAGCTTTATCCGCATAATGATAGTGATGTTTTTCGGCGTTGCCGTTTTTCCGCTTTCCGGACTTTCGGACATGGAAAGGGCGAACTTCCTCTATTCCTACAACATGTACAACAACAAGGCGGAGGAATTAATCAAGGAACGGGACCAATACGCCGATTTCAATCCCAATGACGCAAACGATCCCGCCTACCTCAAGTACAGGGAATTATCTTCGAAAATCGCCTTCCTCCAGAAAAAGGCGGATGAATACAAGAATGCGGTGGAGAAGGCGCCCAATGCCGTGTTTTCGATTATCGCTAAACAGGTTGAATGGAATCTTGAAGACCTTAAAGCGTTTGCCAGTTCGATGTGGGAGAAATGGGACACGATCGTGCTTGATGTGTTTACCGGAAACTATACGGAAATCATCGGTACTGCCGTGGAAAAAATGATGATGCTGCGCATCCGCAAGAATATTTCCGGGCGGCTCGGTTCAAGTTCCGCCATCATGGAATATTTCATCTATTATAATTTCGTGGAACCGAAGGTGGACTGGCAGTCCCTCGCCGTGGTTCCCAAAAGCATGGAGGAAAAAGTGCTCTCTCTCGGTAAAGAGCTGTATTTTCAAACCATCACTGACAAGGCCTGCGCCTATGTAAAATCAAAATTGACCCAACTGGGCAAAAGCATCGCTGCGAGCGTCGGCAATGCGATCAATATCACGCAATTCGCCTCGGACATATTCAACAAATTGTACCTCTTCTATTCTTCGGACAAGACGGTGGAGGCCATGCTGAACCAGATTTCGCTTTACATGAAAAGGGAAAAACTGCCCGTCGATGACGCCTTCTTCAGGTATTTAAACAGCACGGACAAGGTACCCAAGACCAAGGATTATATGAATGTGAAAACAGGCAGCGGCGGCGTGAAGCCCGGCCAGAAGGTCTTCTTACGCTATTATGCCCATTCGCAGGTTATTTACAGGGAGGGAGATTCATTTATGGATCCTTATGTGGCAATTTTCAGGGCTGACCTCCCTCACGGGAATAAGAATTTCGAGCGGAATGAGAAAACCAGGGATTGGCTCTATTCAGTGGGAACCTTTTGGCTCTGGGGTGTTCGCGGCTATATTCCCGTTAACGGGAAACAGAATCCGGGCATGCTTTTATACGAGATTCCCAAAGATCTGCCGCCCGGGACATATCAGCTCCGGATGCATTATGGCTGTGCCGAGGATCCGGCCGCCTTCATGTGGAGTAATGATTTCACCGTGATTGCCAAGTGAATCACTTGCCATCAATGGATATTTTATCAGAAAAGGGGTTTGATAATGATAAAGGCGATATCAATAATTCTGCTTTTAACCATTCCGTGTTTTGCTTTTGCCGATCCTGACGAGGATTTGTTCAAAGCCGCCAGGGAAAATGATCTTGAGGCGATCAAGGCCGCCGTGGCAAACGGGGCGGATGTGAATGCCGTGGATAAGAATTATGTGGATACCATAGCCCTGCATACCTGCGCATCAAAAGGAAACCTGGAAGCCGTGGAATACCTTTTAAGCAAGGGTTCGAACATAAACGCCCGGAACAGCAGCGGCAAGACACCCCTGATGTGGGCCGCTTATAACGGTCAACTTGAAGTCGTGAAATATCTGCTGGGAAAGGGCGCGGATATAACGGTGAAAGACAACAACGGAGAAAAGGTATTGGAAAACACCTTCACCTACGGAAGGCTCAATGTATTGAAATATCTTGTTGAACAGGGCGCGGACATCAACAATACTGACGGATACGGATGGACCGCATTGATGAAGGCGTGTAAATTCCAGAATTCGGGTATCGTGGAGTGTCTTGTGGAAAAGGGAGCCGAAGTGGACGCGAAAAACAACGACGGGATGACAGCATTGATGACTGCCGCCGGAGCGGGTAATCTTTCCATTGTAAAATACCTGGTTGATAAAAAAGCGGATCCGGAAGCTAAAAATTCATATGGATCAAAGGCGTGGATGAGGGCAGCCATTTTCGGAAAACTCGATGTTGTAAAGTATTTCATTGAAAAGGGGACGGATGTCAATGCGGTAAACAGCAATGGAGATACGGCATTGCCGGTCACCGCGGTCAATGGTTATGAGCCTGTCATGGAATACCTCATAGAAAAAGGAATAGACATTGATCACCGGAACAATGACGGCAGAACCGCCTTGATGGAATCCATACGGAACGGGCGGATTTCTTCGGCGTATTTCCTGCTGGAGAGGGGCGCGGGCATCAACATAATCGACAACGACGGGAAATCGACATTGACTTACGTTATGCGAAGCAAAGATAAGGACCTTATCGATCATGTCATGAATCTCATTGAAAATGACAAGCTGGAGCTGAACGGCAAGGACGGGGAAGGGAATACGATGCTCATGACCTTGGACCGGAGGGAACTCGATTTTATAAAAATCCTGGTTGAGAAGGGTGCCGACGTAAACGCCCGGAACAACAAGGGTGAAACCATCCTTGTTCTGGCGGCCAGCGAGGGGCGGCTGAAAGTTGTGGAATACCTGGTTTCAAAAGGCGCCCTTGTCAACATAAAAACCGAAGAAGGAATGACTCCCCTGCTGTCCGCCGCCGAATACGGGCGTTTTGACGTAGTTTCCTTCCTGGTTAAAAAAGGATCTGACGTGAATGTTGAAACGGAAAACGGCCTTACACCCCTGATGTTCGCCTCTTTTTATGGAGATTATGACACCGTGAAATTGCTGTTGGGAAAGAAGGCGGCTGTTAATGCCAAAACAAAATCCGGACGGACCGCCCTGTGGTACGCGAATAATTGCAAACATTCCAAAGTAGCCGCGCTCCTGAAAAAATATAAAGCGAAAATTTTTAAAGTCACGGGTAATGCCGAACTTCTGCAGGGTTCTTGACCTTTCGGTATTCTTCTGGCTGAAATCGGCGGGAAGGACGACCGTCACGATCCCCACCGCCGAATTCAGGAATGCCGTGGGGGGGAAGATATTTAACCGCCGAAGGCCCCAGGGGACCTCGCCGAAAAACGGTGATATATTATACTTTAAATTAATTCGGTACCAATTCGCGTTAAAAAGGAGGCTTAATAATGGGAGAGAAGAATAACAAGCTATTACAAACTGTTTTGTGGGTTTCGATAGCCATCATTATTGTTGCCAGCCTGTTAGACCTGGCGTTCCGCGGTGCCGTGCAGACAATAGCCCCAGCTGTTACCGTCATCATGTTTCTTGTTTTCTCCTTTATCCATGGAAGCATGAACTTTGGTTTTAAGAATATGGTTGTTTTTTTCCTGGTTACTTTCATAATCAGCTGGGGCTATGAGACCTTAAGTATCCTGACGGGTTTTCCCTTTGGCCATTATTTTTATACGGAACTTCTTGGACTCAAGCTGTGGCTTGTTCCTCTGGTGATAATGCCCGCCTACTTCGGGGTTCTCTACTGTTCGTGGATCATTACCCATATTTTTCTTGATAAATATTCCATGAAAATCAAGGGCATGGATATATTCGGTATACCGTTTATCGCCTCTTTCCTTATGGTCATGTGGGACCTCGTGTTTGATCCCTACGCGTCAACCATTCGGAAATACTGGACATGGCAGGAAGGCGGCGCGTATTTCGGCGTACCTTTCTCCAACTACATGGGATGGTTCCTCTGTGTCTTTACCATTCTTATTCTTTTTGCCCTCTACCTGAGATTGAAGGAGAAAAGAACACCCTCTCATGGAGACTATATTCAGAACAGGGCAAACTTTTATCAGCCCATCATTTTTTACGGCGTTGTCGGTTTACGGCTTTTTATAAATCCGTTCGTTGAGAAATCGGAAACCATACAGGCACTCAATAACCATACCTGGGTAACGGGTGATATCATGACCGCCACGGCATTGGTCGGCCTTTTTACCATGGTGTTTGTCATTGTGTTGGCCGTTGTAAAACTGAACAGGCATTTTAGGTAGAATTTTTAAACGCTGAACCTGTGACGGGTGACTAAAGATATGCCATTTCAGACCTGAAAATTGACTTCCAGTAAAAAAAGAGTTGCTTTCTATAATTTCAATGATATAATAATATCTAGTTGGTTGATATGGTGAACTAACTGAATATATATGTTTTAAATTTTGGGGGTCTATAATGATTTTTATCTGTTTACGAAAACATTAGCGAAAAAAAATCAAAAACTTATTTATTACTGCTGATTATAGCCTGTGAAATCCCGTTCCATAATTCTAAAGGAAGAATGTCTTTTGGAAAAATCCTCATTTTCAAATGATTGAATTAGCTTTGGAGCCGGATTTTTCAGCGGCTGTGAGGATTGTGACTCCGGCTAACTATTGGGGGCAAGAAAGGAGGGAAATTTTCATTAATCTAAGGGGCAGGAATTTACGATTTGAATCAAAAAAATTAAAAAAAGGAGTATAAAATGAAAAAAATGAAATGCTTATTTCTCATCGTCCTGATTATGATCTGCACTATCGGCCTGGCCTTTGCAGATATCATCACGCTGAAATCGATGGCGAACGGCATGTTTGTCTGCGCCGAAAACGGGGGTGCGAGCCCGTTGATTGCCAACCGGGGTGCCGCCAACACCTGGGAACAATTCAACAGGATTTATAACTCGGACGGTACTATTTCCCTGATTGCCCAGGCGAACGGCAGGTATGTCTGCGCCGAAAACGCGGGAGCGGGTTCGTTGATCGCCAACAGGACGGCCGTCGGTACATGGGAAAAGTTCAGGCAGGTGTCCAACGGCGATGGTACCATATCGCTTCTATCAATGGCGAACAACAGGTATGTCTGCGCCGAGAATGCCGGCTCAAGCGCCTTGATCGCCAACCGGTCGGCCATCGGCAGCTGGGAAAAATTCGCCGTGAACGCGTCAGGCGGCGGTTCATCGGCTACACCCACCCCGACACCCTACAGTGGAGGCAGCACCGGAGGCGGAAGTGTGTCCAGACCGGGTGAATGCCCGTCCGACCTCTGGAATAACATGGTAAGCGCGGCATCAAGACTGGGCATGCCTGCCGATTACGCGCGGCTGCTTGCCGCCGTATGCAAGCATGAAAGCTCGTTCGGAGCCGGCCTTGCCGGCAGCGTGTCCGCAGGCGACGGCCTGATGCAGGTGCAGCCGGCGACACGGTCCGCCTATTCGGGGTCGTTCAGCTCAACGTTCGGCCACGGATACAACCATGCAAGCAATTCGGATCAAATAGCGATGGGCGCGCTGATCCTGAAGGACATGATTGTCAATTACTGCGGCGGCCAATACCGCTGCGGCTGCCTGAAATACAACGGCGGCCCGAACTATGTTCCGGGAACCGTGGATGCGTACGGCCGTCCTGTCTACGCGGAGCAGTACGCGGATAACGTCATGGCCACGTACCGGAATTACGGCGGAACGCACTCCTGATCCGGCAGGGCGGCATTAAACGTTCACCTTGATGCGCGGCCTGCCTGCTTGGGATTAAAAAAGGGGCCGGTTTCTTTGCTCCGGCCCCTTTTCCTTGTCAGTCAACCAACATCGTCGAAGGCGGCGGCTTTCAGTAAATTTCAAACTCCCACAAGGAATAGCCCCATGCCGTTCCCCGTGCCGTGCCGTACATACGGACATACCTGCCGGTTCCGGAAACGCCCAGGTCATCCGTGCCGCCGTCACCCGTGGTGGTCGAGTAAACGGTAGTCCAGGCCGAACCGTCGTCCGATACCTGGATTTGATAGGACCGGCCGTATGCCACCTCCCATTTTAAAACCACCCTTGTTATGGAGGTTAGGGCCTCGAGGTCCACGTATAGCCATTGGGGATCGCTGAAGGCGCTTGACCACCGTGTCCCCGTGCTGCCGTCCACCGCATTGGCCCCCCCGAGTGAACTGTTTTCAATAGAGGAGACGGTAACGGCTTTTCCGAGGGCCAGATTGACAGCGCCGGTCGGTGTGGTTGTCGGTGTCTGCGTGGGTGTCGACGTTGTTGTTGTAATTGGAGAAGTAGCCGTGGGAGTGGGTGTGGAAACCCCCGAATCGGCACTGAACCAGTTGATGTTCCAGCCGGGCG
>JAFGKU010000104.1 GCA_016928415.1 Spirochaetales bacterium | reverse complement strand
GCATCTTTTGGTATAATGTTTTATCATCCATAGCCCAATACTATCAAATTTGTCAGCGGAGCGTCCACACGAAAGCCGGAAGCGTCTGAAATTTTAAAAACGATTGAATTCCCCTGGCCGATCGCGAATATTGTTCTTCAACACCATGAGCGGCTTGACGGGCAGGGATATCCTGACGGGATCAAGGGGGAAGCCATCTGCCTCGAAGCCAGGATAATCGCGGTGGCCGATGTCATTGAGGCCATTGCTTCGCACAGGCCTTACAGACAGGCCCTGGGTATCGATGTGGCGCTGGATGAGGTGAAAAAATTCAAGGGAATAAAATACGATTCCGCCGTCGTGGACGCCTGTCTGAAACTATTCAAGGAAAAGAACTTCTCGCTGCCCAGCTAAAGGTATGATTTTCTCCATACCTATGCAATGGAATGGTCAGTTTTCTCCATACCTATACAATGGAACGGTTGACAAAAATCATGTTCATCCTGTATTTTTAATACGGAGGTAAAAAGGATATGAGCGGAAAACGCACAGCGGCAGTACTTTCTCTTTTGAAATACCCCTATACATGGATACTGCTGACAGTCATTCTCGCGGCTAACATCATGTTCCTGGCATGGTTTCCCGTGACACTTCTCTATTCACTCCTTTTAGCCGGTGTGGACGGTTTCACCCTGGTCCTCTGGTTCATTGCCGCCTTCAAGTCGCAATCCTTTCGAACAGTATTTAATGAGATGTCCGATAAAAAACAGGACAGGGAACTTAGAAAGATTCTCAATGCGATGCCGGATATATTCCGGTTCAAGGAACCGGCTTTTGCGTGTCTCTCCCTGCTGGAAAAAATAAATGATGAATTCGATGAAACAGCATATAACGATGAACTGGCTTTGCTTAAATCCAATATTTACCACCTTTCCTTGAGTCACAGGAAACTCATCGACCGGTACCGGTCCTTTGGCACCCGGGGACAAAAGGAAGAAATGAAAAAGTACCTGGACCAGCAGGTCGGTTCATTGAACAATATTCTGGAATCCCTGAAGGCCTTTTCAGGCAACCTTACGCTTCTGACGGCCAATGCGGAAAAAGCGACGGAAGCAGCCAACCAGCTCAAATACATTAACGAGGGGTTCAAGGAAATTTTAAAGGAAGAACAATAGGGCTGAACCGGAATTATTTTACTTTCTTGATTTTTTTGTTATAGACATTCATGACTTTCTTCATATCGAATCTCAGCCGGGGATGTATATCCGGATCGTTTTTTATGGCATCGTATATAACCTTGTGAGCCCTTTCATCAACCAATGCCACGAGATTGCTTTTCCTCGCCTTCGGGCCCAAATAAGATGAATACAGCATTTCCAGGAGCTGCCTGGTGTTATACGACCTGATGAGATAAATGAGCTTATTGGTTATGATTGTGTTCGCCTTTTCCAGGAATTCCTTTGTAACGTTCGAAATTTTCTTTTTGGCCTGTGTTTTCGGCCTGCTTAACACCGGCTTTTTCTTTTTGACAGGCTCATAAGTCCTTGTACGGGATTTACCCCTGGTAATACTGTAAGTTTTACCTGCCGTCTTCTTTTTGGTTTTCGGCTTGATACTGAATATATCAAAAATATTCGAAGATTTACGGGTACTTTTCTTCTGGGTCAAGGGTTTCATGAATTCCTGCAGTTTGCCGGACACCCTGGACAGGATAGACACGTTTTTCTTATCGTCACTATCATGAAACGAAGTCGAGGATACGTCCGTCTCTTCGATTATACCGGCATCCGACGGCTGCTGGTTTTTGGAACCCTGGAATCCGGCCTTTTCCGCTACCCGGGGTCCTTGAACCCTTTCCCTTAATCTTAATATCAAGGGAACCGCATTGGCGTCAAAAAATTTTCCCAGGTCCGCCGTATTGTATTCCCTGTGGCTCATGATGATATCCTTCACCAGATTCAGCTTCTTGAAAAGCGAATTGAATTTCGGGTTGCCTGAAATTTCTTTTAAATAAATATTTTCCAGTTCCGGCACGATCCTGCTTTCCTGTTTCACCTTCAACAGGTTAACAATTATATCCGTAACCTTTCCGCTGGCGCAGGCGCTTTTCAGGGCTTCATACTTGACCGCTTCCTTCTTTACTTCCGCGTGAATTTCATTTGACCTGGCTTTCTGGATATCTTCGATTATCCTGGATATCAGGTCCATGCTTGATTTTAAAATATCCTTTTGCTTGAGGAATGATTCTATCGAATCTATGCTGGTATTCAAATCGATTTCGGCCCCGGCATACAGCGCGGGATTAAAGATATTCTGGTTCAGGATGTTTATTAGGTCACGTGCCTCGTAATCCTGGTTTTTTATCAGTACAGGCACAATCGTTTTTTCTATGATTTCGGGAATGGCAACGGGGAAGCACCCCGAAAGATGAGTAAGCAGGCTTCTCATCCTCTCTTTTAAATCAGGCTTGTATCTGGCAACGGCATCCTCCGTTTTCTTTTCCATCTCCGGGGAAAGCCTCTGTTGTTCTTCCCTGCCCTTTTCCCGGATACGTTCCGCGACACTGGCATCGACATTCATCCTGTTCTTTTCATAAACACCCTCGTCGGATTCCCCTGTTTTAACAGCCGGCGCCGACTCCTCCGCCGCAGAGTTATCGGGTCCTTCACCGGCTATTGAATCCACATCCATATCGGCATCTATATCCGTCTTCGTATCCATTCCGGTGTCGATATCCAATCCCTCATCCAGGTCAATACCGGCATCCGTCCCCATATCCATATCATTACCGGTTTCCCTCCCTTTATCCGAATCCATATCAAGATCCGTCAGCATATCCATGTCAGAACCGATATCCGTTCCCGCTTCCAAATAATCACCTTCCTCACCGATACCCGCTTCCGAATTCATGTCCGTACCGGTTTCCAATTCCCCATCAACATTGGCATCAACATCCAATCCCAAATCCACACCTATATCGATCTCCGAATCCATACCCGTGTCTATGCCCAGCCCCCCATCCACATCCTGACCGTTTTCCATACCCAATTCACCGCCGGCTTCCGTTCCCGCATCCAGATCAATACCGGCCTCCGAGTCCTTATCCATACCGGGAATACCGGCCGCTACTTTCTCCATGCCGGTTAAAATGTCCGCCCCGTTCTCCTCGATTGCTTCGTCCACCGTTTCCACGGTCCGTCTGCCGGCCTTTTTCTTAGACAGCAGTTTTTCTAGATCGGAGATGACTCGACTTAAATCAAAATCCGTTATGCCGAAAAACGTCCTGTAGTCGACCGTGACTTCTTTGCCCCCCTTACCGGCATAACTTACGTCTTCCAGCCTTATGGAGCCATTCTTCACATTCCTGATTATCCGCAACTGCTTTTCAGCCAGTGTTTTATCGTATCCGATAATATAGGCGGCATAATAGGCAATATCCTCGTCCGTCAATCCAAGTTCACCGCCAAGTGTCAGGTGCTCATCCTTTACCTTGAACCGCGCCAGTTTCAATTGCTTCAAGTATTCCCTTTTTTGTTTTGGAGACAGAAGGACGCGGCTGCAGAGACTCTTGAGCATATCGGAAGGTTTCTCTTTAACGTCGCAACCGGTTAAATAATAAAGGAGTTTCCGCAGCTTAAAGAAAAAATTATCAGGGGGCAGTTCCTTCAGCTGTTCCTGCTCCTTGATGTATAATTGGCGCTGTACCTTGTCCGGAATTTCCATTACGGCGCGCGCCAGGGTAATGATGTTGTCATGTATTCTTACCTTTGTCCCGTCCGCCTTTTTCCCGGCAATCCTGTCCCTGATTTCTTCCTCCTGGAATTCTTCGTCCAGTTTCTCGTTCAACGAATCACTTTGTTCACCTTCCAGCTCCTCTATTTTCCTGTCAATGTAATCAACGTGTTGAAAATAGGCCGGGAAATGCTTTCTTTCCTTCAGCCAGTTCAGCCTGTCTTCTACATTGGGAAGATCAGTCAGCTGGTCATCAATGGAAGCCTCGGAAATATCCCTGGGCTCCGTGACGCTTTCGTTTTCCAGGTTGGTTATCATATTCCCGAGTATCTGGCGAATATGCCTGTATTCGGGATCTTCCAGTTTGCCTTCAATGAATTTTATTTTATCGGCATTTGAGCCCAGGGTTTCCAGATGCCGGAAAAGCCGGCTCAGCAGGCCGTTTTCACAGCTCTTATCCTGCAATAATGTGGCCAGCATTCCCTCGAGAACGTTAACGATATAAGGTTTATCCCTGTAAACGCCGTTTTTCAGCCAGTACCGTATAACAGTTATTTTTTCCCCGATTGTCGGAATGGTATCTATTTTTTTCATTATTTCTATCGATTCAAAAAGCGTGCCCTTCGCCTCCGCGTTACCGGTTTCCGCGTTTTCCGCATATCCGGTTATGGAATCCAGAAGCTGTTCCGGGCTGCGCCTGGCCGAGCCCCCCATCACGACCTCGCCCAATTCCTTGAATTCATTATAGTCGCCCGCTTCCTCTGCAAAAAGGACTTCCTCAATCACTTCTTCGTACTTGAACTGCACTTTCGTGTCTTCCATGTCCGGATTGACCGATAAAGGTTCGTCCACCGCCATGGCAAGGCTGTCGTTGGCTTTTTCCGGGTCCTCGGCAAAGCCGAGTAAGGCATCTATCAGGTCGTAATTGACATTGGGCCTCAATGTATCCGCCTGCCCAAGCAATTCCGTCACTTCCTTTAATTTCCTCTCGAGTTTCTTGATAAGCTTGGGGTGATACTTTCTTAAAGAACCCAGGTCCGACAGCAGTTCCCCGGCAACAATCTTCTGAGTCTCAAGCGGCAAATTTTCAAAGACGGCGGTAAAATTATCCTCGAGCATTATCCGTTCGAGATTCTGCACCGTACCGAAAATACCCTGAAATTCAGGGTCTTTGGACATGTCCAGCAGCACCTGCAGTTTTTCCTGGTTGTCTTTCCCTGCAATTCTCCTTTTCATTTCAGCCAGTTTGTTCGTAAAGGAAATTTCCGATTTCTCAAGATTATTTTTTATGTTCTTGATTTTCTCCGATATGATATTGGTTGGACCGAGCAGGTGACTGACCCTTCTATGGAGTTCCTCGACAAACTTGATGCCCGACTTGACGCCGTACTCCTGTTCAACAACCTTGATTTTCTTGTGGATCAACCCGATCAGTTTCCCCATATCCTTCACGTTCAGGTGGTCGACTATGGGGCTGAAATGGCTGCTGAATTTATCATCAAAGGCAATCTTCTCTATGACACCGATTCTGTTCCCTTCGTTCAACTCATCCAAAGCACGGGATATTTCCTCGTCCGTGCCCATACGGGACAGCTTTTCTATAAATGCATCCTCTTCCTCGCCGAATTCCGGCAATACCAGCCCGTCATCGGTTTCCGCCATTTCACCGTTCGAAGGATTATTTTTTTCATAGAACTGGACAAGGTTTGAGAATATTGTTTCGGCCAGACCGGAGAGGGTATCATCCTTGATTTTATCAATGACATACGGCTCTATCCTCTTAATGTAATCAATTTTACGCTCAATGGTTCCTTTCGAGGTCAAGCCCTTTAAAATATAGCCGATTATCCTCTTTTCGCCGTCCAGTTCCCATTCCATCCTTTTGCAGGACTTTATGGCATCGTTAAGAACAATTCCGGCCGCCCCCTGCTCTCCCACACCCATTTCCGAGAGGCGCTCAATAACGGCGCCGAGTGTATTGTATTTAAGAAGGAGAGGCATCTTTTTATCCCGCTTCATCTCATCTAAAAGAGATTTTAAACTGCTAAAATCACCCTGCGCCAAAATCTCACTCGTCTGCCTGTCTTTCCAATCCAGATTTTTTTTAAAGCGGGTTTCGTATTTCTCTATCAATGATTTTTCAGCCTCATCAATCAGCGGCCCTTCGTTTTCAAGGAAATAGGCCGCGAAATCATCTTTAGCCGTTTTGTTATTAAGAGCCTTGTAAATTTTCGTCAATGGCGTATCCGATTCAACAGCGGCTTCCTCCTCGTCAATCAACTTGCTGAAGGCGCTCTTTTCAGGCATTTCCTGGCTGCCCCGCAATTCATCCCTGTAATTGGTGACAGCGCTTAAAAAGGAGGAAAACAGGTCCTTCAATCCGAAGAGAAATCCCTTGTTTTTTCTGACCTGTGATTGTTTTGCCAAAATAATAGTCTCCGACATTAAATATAATAAAGTATTGATTATTTTGCAAAATATAATAAAAGCTAAATAAAATTCACCTCCTCTTCCTTTTCTCTTCCCTTCCGTTCGCCAAGTGGTTATAATTGACAGTCATGGGAACATATGGTAAACCGGATATTCTCATTCCATACCCGGGACCCTGCACCCTGGATTCAGGCTGCCAGGACATTTTCGTATATTTAAGGCCCGAATCAAACGGAGTGCTTGTGGAAAGCACCCTTCTAAAGGTAATCAAGAACGACCCGCACTATAATACGGGCATCAAACTCATTTACCTTGCCAATATCCATGGAACGTTTATCGTGACGAATAGAATCGTGGAGGAGCATTACCTTTTAAAGGAAAAATTCGCCCGGAAGGGAAAATCTCTTTTTACGCCTTTTATGCAGGAACAATTCGTGCGTTTTTTTAACCGGTCTTTTGAAGAGGCCCCCATTGTCGGGTCGTATGAAGCCCTGAATATTCTGGGTTTTTCCGAGGATCAACTCTTCAGATACATAGTTGAAGAGCAGGATATGCTCGTGATTAATGGGCAGAATATCAAGAAAATCAATGAGCTTTTTGTAGTGAACTATGATATTCCCGCCCTGCTGCATAAAAACTATAAACAGGCCGATATAGCCGTCATGATATTCCGTTCAAATCTTGAATATAATGATTTTCATATTCTTGTGGAAAAAATGACAGGGGCTTTGATCCAATCAAGGGTACTGGCACGCAATGCCCCTTTTTCACGTGTTTTTCACTATTCCAAGGGACCCTTTGAACAGGTACTGGACGCCATCGGGTACCTCTACCATCCGGACGGGTCCCATATTTCCCTCAAGGAAATCAACTATTGTTCCTACCTCATGCAAAGAGGCATAGATATTAATCAAATATTTTCAGCAATACGACATCCCATAATGCTTTTCAAGACAGATGATAATAAAATACTGGAAGACAACCTCATTTGCTATACCTACAATGATTCTTTTGAAGAGGCTTACAAAAAGTATAACGCGGGGATAGCCTGTGCCGTTTTATAATATACTGACTTCGATTTACAAAATTGTACTTTAAAAAGCATGAATAAGTTAACGAAAACAACAATACACAGCAAGTCTCAATTTACATTGAGAATGGTTTTTTTAGTAAATATGCAGATGCAATTCTCATTTTGAACGTTTATAAAGCACTATAACATACAAAGAATTTTTTTTATTTACTAGTATGGTCCAAAATGAGAATTGCTCACAATATATTTTAATGACTTGAATTGGCTTTGGTAATTTAGTATTATTTAAGGGGTAAAACATTATGAATGATGGCTCAAAATATTATTATGGAATCTGAAAAATACATCACCTTAGGAAATATCCTAAAAAGAAAACGGGGTACTCAGGATGAACAGAAAGTCCAGGAAATCATCGAAAGAAATAATTCCATCGACGAAAAAATCGCGGAAATCCAGAAAATAGACAAGTTGGCCCATGAGAACAGGGTTAAAAGCAAGCTGAACAATTTCATCTCCTCGATCATGGACCCCAAACTGAAAATGTATGTCAACCAGATAAAAACAGAAGTGATGGCAAGGCTCCTGACCTTTGAAAAAAATTTTTACCTGAAATATATCCTGGTTGTCGATGATTTAACTTATATCACAAAAACCCTGTCCTACGTATTAAAGAAGGAACACTTCGAGGTGTTTACGGCAAAAAACTCCATTGAAGCCCTCATTCTCTTCCAGCAGATTCTGCCCGACCTCGTCATAACGGACATCCGTCTGCCCGATTTCAACGGGCTTGAACTGGCCGCCCTGATGAGGAAAATCGACAGTGAGGTTCCCATCATTTTTATCACGGCAAATGACATAGACAAGAAAAGCCTTGATATCATAGACGGAAACAAGGCCTACCTGCAGAAACCCATAAAACGGGAAGAACTGCTGGAAACCATCCTGAAAATGTTTAACGAAGATATCGAAGAACAGACTGTGAACAAAAAATAACCACCTTTGATTATATAACGCCGTATTTCCGGGCCGTCTTCTCCAAAACGTTCAAGGTTTGATCAAGGTCCTCCCGCGAATGATCAGCCATAAGGCTTAAGCGGATGCGTGAGGAATCTCGGGGAACGGCAGGGAAGAAAATGGAATTGAGAAAAATTCCCTTCTTATGGATATCTCGCGACATTTTTCTCAGGACAAGGTCGTCTCCTATAAAAACGGGGATAATGGCGGATTGCGTCTGTCCCGCGTTAAACCCCAGCTTTGTCAGGTTCTCAACCATGTACCTGATATTTTCGAAAAGTCTCTCCCGCCTGTCAGGTTCTGCTTGAATAACATCCAGGGCCTTGGACACACAGGCCGCCACCACGGGAGACAAGGAGGCGGAGAAAAAATAGGACCGGGCATAGAACCGTATGTAATTTATCACTTTCCTGCCTGAGCAGACAAAACCACCCATTCCCGCGAGCGCCTTGCTGAAGGTGCCCATGACTATGTCAATCCGGCCTTCCAGGCCGTGGTGTTCAAGGCTCCCCTTGCCCGTCTTGCCTATAACACCCGTAGCGTGAGCTTCGTCCACCATTAAGCGGGCGTTATAACGGGAAGCCAGCTCCTTTATGGCAGGGAGACGGGCTATATCCCCGTCCATACTGTACACCCCTTCCACGACGATCAGTTTGCCCGTTTTTTCCTTTTTCTCGTATTGCCTGAGTATACGTTCCAGCTTCGCCGTGTCATTATGCGAAAAATTCCTGAACTGCGCACCGGAAAAAATGGCACCATCCATAATACTGGCATGGTCAAGGCGGTCCGTGATCACCACATCGTTTTTTCTCAGCAGGGATGTCAGAATACCTAAATTAGTCGAAAAACCGGCCGGGAATATCATGCAGTCCTCACAGGACTTGAACCGGGCCAGTTTTTCTTCGAGCTGCCTGTGAATTTCCGAATATCCGCAGAGTATGGGACTGCCGCAAAGCCCGGACCCGTATTTTTCAAGTGCTTCCTTGCCTGCCCGTATCACATCCGGATGCGTTGAAAGGTTCAGGTAATTGTTGGAAGCCATCATTATCATGTCTTTCGGCTTGCCGGAATACCTGTCAAATATTTTGACCCGCGGACTGCAGGAAGTCAGCATCGGCCTGAAAAACGTGAAATACTTTTTATCGATATAATCTTCCGCATATTCATAAAAGAGGTTTGCCTTGGCAAAAAGATTATCGTCGGCATATTCTATGAAATCAATCAGGGAATAATCGTCGGAATTAATCATATTATTGCCGTCCTCAACAGAACCATCCATAGATATGCATGGAATTAAAAAAATCCTTAAGCTTTATCTTTATATCTTCCGGAATGTCTTTCGAATTCAGGGAAATACCCAAACCGGTGGTGAATCCCCTCAACTCATTTTCTTCCATCATGTATTCAATTTTACCATCTACCGCCACATCCGTGCCGTTATCGGGTATGCTGAACCGGATTTCCACCGCTATCCCCCTTTCAAACGGCTCCTTGACGGCTAAAAACAGGCCTTCACGGGAAATGTTAATGATAAGGCCTTTTTCCGTCCGTCCGGCGCCTTCCAATTCCTTAATTATCGCCGGAATTCGCACGTTAATACGGGGATGGGACCTTTTTCTGAATTCATCGCTTTCTTTCATCCAATATAATTACTATAGGATATTGGCTTTAACTAATCAAGACCTTTCAATTATTGGGGCCAACAAATCAAGGAATTTAGGTTATTGGCAACCGTGATCAAGGGGACAAAAGTGTGTGGAAAATCAAAATTATTTGAATTAAAATCTATATTAAGGAGTTCGGTAGAATGATGAGAGTCTCTGTACATAAAAGCTTGAAGGAAATAGATCCGGCACTCTGGAATTCCATATTGGAACCTGACCACATTATTTCCTCCTACGAACACCTGCTTGCCGTCGAAGAATCGAACATAAATGACTGTGAATACAGGTATACCCTTTGCTTTGATAACGGGGAGCTTGTAGGCCATACCTGTTTTTATGCCATCAGCTTTGACCTGGATGTGCTGAACGGGGGAGGGACAAAGAAATACATCAGCCTGTTCAGGAAAATCTTCTATCCGGAATTCCTGAGGATAAAGGTGATTGAATGCGGCACACCAGCTGCTTTGGGCAACACAATAACCATCATCAACGGCACAAACAGGGAAAAAGTACTGAACCTAATGATCGACACGATGGAGGAATTCGCACGTGAAAAGAAATTCGGCATTATACTCCTGCGGGACTTCAGGCAGGAAGACCTTCCCTTTTTTTATAAGCTGAAAAAAAGGGGGTTTGACAAGGTCAACAACCTCCCCGCCTCGGAAGTAAGAATTAAATGGGATACTTTCGAAAATTACATCAAGGATTTTAAAAGCCATTACAGGCAGAAAATAAAAAGATGCCTGAAAAGCATAAAGGCAGGCATCCTGCGGATAGAAATCAGGGATAACTTCTCCGATATTGCCCCTCGGCTCCATGAATTATGGCACCATGTTTACATGCGCGCCAAGGAATACAAGAGGGAGGTATTGACCCCCGAATTTTTCATAAATATGCACAAATACCTGGGGAGCAAATCCAGGGTTGCATTGTTCCACCAGGACGGTATCATAGTTGGATTCATTTTTTTCCTGATAGACGACCTCACCCTCCGTCCTTTGTTCATAGGCATGGATTACAATTATCATTTTGACGACAACCTCTATTTTTCCATACTGTATCAGAGCATAAAAATCGGTATTGAATACGGGAAAAAATACGTTGAAACGGGCATAACCACGTTGAATCCCAAGATGCAGGTGGGCGCACGGATGTATCCTCTCTACGGTTTCATGAAGCATATCTCTGTCCTGAAGAACCGTCCTCTCACAACCCTTTTCAAGTACCTTACCCCCCCTTACAGACCATTATGGAAGCACGTTTTCAATAAAAGGTATTACGAGCGGGTCTATTCAGATTTTGAAATCCACCTGTACTATGACGGCCACCGGTGCAGGGCAAAAGGTGAAAACCTGAGCGAAGGGGGTATGTTTGTTTCCTCACCCTGCCCCCTTAAATCCAGAAGAAAATGCAAAGTAGAGATCCAGTTTCCCTTCAACGAGGAGGATATATTCATCATTCCGGCAAAAATCATCTGGTCAAAGGAATTAAAATCCGGCCACACCGCAGGTTTGAAATTCTTTGGCCATAATAAAACCGTCAGGGAGCAGATCAAGGTATTATTGCTCTCATTGAAAGAAAAAGAGGAAAATGCAGCGGAATAAATTTCTGGAAATGGATAAAATCAAATTTGAGCTTTCCACGCGGGTACTAAAGCCGATCCTCATTTACTTCGAAAAGAAATACAACCGGCAGGAATTGATGGATTTTGTAAGGTCCACGTCGATGAACCTGAGTTATCTCGAGGATGAAAAAAACTGGATTGCCTACGACTATTACAATCTCTTCCTGGAGGAGCTGGTCGAGTATACGGGAAATCCGAACGCCACCTACGAAGCCGGCGCCTATGCCCTGTCCAAGGAAGCCTACGGCTATCTCTATTCCCTCCTCATTATCCTGAAATTTTTCGGTTCACCCGGCCTTACTTATAAAAGAATCTTTGAACTGGGTTCCAGTTTTTCCAATGTCGGCCGGTTCAATGTCATTTCCATGAAAAAAAACAAAATAATCGTCGAACTGAAATTTTTTCCGGGCTATTCGCAAACGAAGCTCAACTGCCTCGCCGTAAAAGGCCAATTGGCAAACGTTCCTGTTTTCTGGAACCTGCCGCGCGCCAAGATAAAGGAAACTCAATGCGCCGCCCATGGCGCCGAGTCATGCATCTATGAATTCAGCTGGATGCCCCGGCCCTTTAAAAACGTTCTTTTCGCCATCTTCAGCACCTGTTTCATGATTTTCGAGGTTATTTTTTATTTTTTTCAACCCTCACCTGTCCTGGATTTGAAAACTATAATCATATCGGGTTTATCCATTGCCGTTGTGTATTTCCTCAACAGGGTATACCAGTCGCGGAAAATCCTGAAGGAAAATGAAAAACTTCACACAGAAAGGTCCCTGGAACTGGAAATGGCCCTGACAACTTTCAAGAAAGAATATGAGAAACTGCATGAGGCGAACCAGCAAATTACAGACAAGGCCAACAAGCTCTCAATCATAAACATGATAGCGGTTGAAATCACAAAGGCAACGGAGGAAGACATCCTGCTGCAGAAATTCCTGGATATCATCATGGGGAGCATGGATTTCGACCGCGGTATCGTACTGTTCCTCAATTCCGAATACAGGATTTACAAGCCGACTCTGGTAAAACTCAAATCCTCGTTTGATTTATCCGGTCCGGTTATCGTGGACGACCTGCCCGAATGCCGTTCTTTCTTTTCGGGCATTCTTGAACCCGATCATCCCTTCCTCCTGACGCATCACATGTATATCCTCGGCGACAAGCCCGTCGAAAGGATCATCATTCCCATCCGGGTGCAGGGCATACTCAATTACCTGGTCTCGTTCGACAACCACATAACGGCAAAGCCGCTTAAGGAAGCGAACATAGATTTCTTCCATACGGTAAGCCGGCAGATGGCCATTGCCCTGGACAATATTTTTACGTCCCAGGCGGCGCATACGATCCTGGCCAACATACCCTCATCCATAGTCATTTTTGACAGGAAGTCATTGAAAATTTCATTTGTCAACAAGTCCTACATAAAAAGTTTTTATATAAATCCCGAGGACGTTCTGGGCAACAATATCCTGGATGTCATCATGGCAAAGGAGCATTACAGGGATAAATTCGCCAACCAGATCAATGAAGTGATGGTCACCAATTTCCTGGACAACCAGGAACTCCAAACGAGCGACAACCGCACCGTCGGGTACACGCTGTTTAAAATGCCCAAGGAATTCGGGCGGGAAGAAGACATCGGTATCGTAATGAAGGATATCACCGAGCAGAAGGAGATGCAGGACCAGCTTGTCAGGGCGGAAAAAATGGCCGCACTCGGAACACTTGTATCGGGCATTGCCCATGAAGTGAACAACCCATTATACGGCGTGCTTGGTACGGCGGAGATTATCCACGACGAGGCCAAGGAGGAGGAAATCAGGAATTTCGCCAGTGATATAATCGATTTCACAACGCAGGCCGCCGACATTGTCAAGGATTTATCCTCCTACGCAAGGAGCATGAAAGAGGAGAAGGAAACGGAAATCGATATAAACGAAGCCATAGAAGCCGCCCTGAGAATAGTCAGCTACAGCCCCAAGTTCATAGACATTAAAATCAAAAAGGACATGGGCCCCATACCTAAAATCGTGGCGCTCGGCGGTGAAATAAGGCAAATTTACATGAACCTCGTCAATAACGCCGTGCATGCGATGGGCGGGAGGGGAGCCCTCACCATACGCAGCCGAAAAAACGAAAACTTCATCGAAACGGAAGTCGAGGACACGGGTTCGGGAATCTCGGAAGAAATTATCTCCAAAATTTTCGATCCTTTTTTTACAACCAAAACCACAGGCGAAGGAACTGGCCTGGGGTTGAACATCGTGTACAGGCTTGTTACCAAGTATTCCGGTCTAATTTCCGTAGAAAGCCAGGAAGGCAGGGGAACCAGATTCATAATCAAGTTCCCGGTCAGCTAGTCAAGGATGCCTTATGATCAAGCTATTGATTATTGATGATGATATTCATATCAGGAAAATTGTCCGGATACAACTCGGCAAGACCAGCATCGAAGTGACGGCTGCCTCAGGCAGAATTGAAGCGGAGGCGCATTTAAAAAAGACCTCTTTTGACATCTTCATTTGTGATATAAAAATGAAGGATTCAAACGGTATGGAAATCCTTAAGAACCTCAAGACCGACTACCCTGACACACCCGTTATCATGTTAACGGGATTCATCGATAAAAAATATTACGATGCCGTCATGGAACTGGGCGCCTACGACTGTTTGACAAAACCGGTAAAAAAAGAAAGACTGATAAAAATTATCGAAGAGGCACTGGGTAAAAAGGTAACATAAGGGGAATTAATCATTGACAGATTGCAGGCTCCTGGTCGACAGACGGATAAACGGTTATCTGTCGATGGCCGTAGATGAGGTGCTGCTGAAGAGCAGTATTCCCGTACTCAGGTTTTATACATGGGAACCCGGCTTCTTATCCATAGGATGCTACCAGGAAACCCGAAAATCCCTGAACCATGCCTACCTTTCCCGGAAATCGATCAAAGTCGTCAGGCGGCCCACAGGCGGCAGGGGCGTACTGCACGAAAACGACCTCTCCTACGCGGTTATGCTGCCCGGCGCAGGTCTCAACGCGGTGTATAAAAACAGGATAAGAATGCTGACAGGCTCCATAGCCAGAGGGCTTAACGGACTGGGATGCCCCGCACAGTTGGGCGATGAAGCGAGCGTCACAGGCGGCACCGCCTTCTGTTTTACCGAAAGGGGTTCGTATGAAATCACGGTACATGGGAAAAAGATAGCGGGATGCGCCCATTTATTCAGGAACGGACACATGCTTGAACAGGGGTCAATCCTCCTGGACTATAACCCGGAGGCCGTTCTGCCCTGCTTTACCATTCACGAGGCAGGCAGCCGTATTACATCGTTGAAAGAGGAAACCGGCGCCGTACCGGAATGGCAAAGAATAATGGAAACCATGGTTGAAGGATTCAGGGAAATTTCGGGCTTTCTTCCCGAAACCTCGTCGCTGACGGATGATGAGTGCACACAGGCCAGGCGACTTGCCGAGGAAAAATATTCCAGGGATGACTGGAATTTCTCCCTGTAAGGATTGTCAATTCTCCCTCTTTTTTTCGCCGAAATACGTGAACAAACCCACGGATACAAGGGAGACGGATAATCCCAGTATACACAGCACTATCATGCAACCTTCCAGGAGATTCCATTCACCGAAAAAAACTATTCCGCCCAGGACCGGGACCACGATTTGAAGAACGGCATAGAGGGGAGTCACGATAACACCCCTGTCAAAATGGTAGCCCAAATTTAAAAAGTAGATGGCTAAAATCACACAGGTGATAAAAACAACACCGCAGACCAGGAGAAGTACAAAATTTATCCCCAAGTCATTAAATGGGAACAGTTCCTTGAGTCCCATGGAAAAAGGTTTTTGAACAATAAGGGAAACACCGCCTACCATGCCGGCAAGGACGCCGAAGGCCGGCCCCCTGAACCGGCTTTTCCTTTTAAGACAAATCAGGGCAAATCCCAGGGCCAATAAAACAGGGGCCCCCATGACGGGCAGGGAAAAACCATTGAAAGTGTTCAGAAAAAAATAACGGAATCCGGTTAAACGGTCCGTTATATTCAGGGTAGAAACGTTGAGCATTGTTAATCCGCCGATACCCGCCAGGATTGCCGCAATTTCACCCCTGGATATTTTTTCCATTAAATAATAACGACAGAACAGCAGCAGTACAATAAAGGATAAACCGGAGAACGGCATTATAACGGAAATGGGTCCGTAAGAATAGGCAACAATCAGGATAAAAGCACCGGCAAACGGCAGAACCTGGCCAACGAGCCAGGACGGGTTGGTAAAATGCTTGAAAACCGTGGCCGCCCCATTGGCCGTTATTTCATTCACCCCCTTTTTCTGGAGGACATAACCCATGTTTTTCAGGGAAAAGGAGACAATACCCAGAACGATGGCAATAAAATACTTAAAGTCCATGATTGTGCATTATCGGGATTTCAGGAAAGCTGGTCAAGTATGAGGTATTTACGCGTTGCGTAAATGCCTCTATGAAGGTCAGCCGGTTTCCAAGTAAACCGAAAATGTGTATATTTCCAATGATGAAAGACAAGCCGGACTGGATGGCCGAATATCCAAACCTGACATTCTATCCCTACAGTTTCTACCTGAAAAGAGAATACGGGGAACCGGTATACCGTGTTTCCCTTGACGCGGGATTTTCCTGCCCCAACCGGGGCGCTGACAGGAAAAATCACGGATGTCTTTTCTGCAGTGAAGACGGGTCACGGGCCCCGTACCTGGGGAACACAAAGGGAATAAGGCAGCAGGTGGAAGGAGGCATCAAGTTCCTTGAAAAGCGTTACGGCGCCAGGCGTTATGTTCTGTATTTCCAGGCATTCTCCAATACGTATGCCGAAACACCGGAATTAAAGAAGATATATGATTTTGCCTTATCCCTGCACCCCTTTTGTGAAATGGTCGTTTCCACAAGACCGGACTGCATAACACCGGAAAAGGCGGATTTACTCAACTCGTATAATTCGGATTCCCTGAAGGTATGGGTCGAACTGGGACTTCAATCCGCAATGGACGCCACTCTCAGGAGGATGAACCGGGGGCACACGGTAAATCAATTTCTGGAAGCGTACCATCTTCTCAGGCAAAAGGGAATCAAGCTCACAATTCATCTCCTCTTCGGTCTTCCGGGGGAAACGGTTGAAAACATGCAGAAAACCGTGCAATTCGTCTCAAATTTGAGACCGGACGGAATAAAGCTGCACAATCTCCATATAAGATTCGGCGCACCGTTATTCACCGATTTCCTGAAAGGGGAAATTCTCCCTCTCTCCGACGTCCTTTACAGGGAACTCGTCATTTACACGCTGGAGCACCTTCCTCCCGACACGGTCATCATGCGGCTGACAACGGATACCCAATCCCGGGACCTGGCTGCTCCCAGAAAATTTATGGATAAAAGCCGTTTCAACACGGCTGTAAAATCATTAATGGCCGAAAGGTCCACGTGGCAGGGAAAACTGTATATTCCGCCATAAATTCCTGATTAACCAGTATATCTCTCCATAAAACAGATTATTAATAAAATTGCTTACTTGACAGGAGCTTGAATGGTCTCCTATAATTTTATTTCAGAGACGTCCATTTATCCGGAGGATTTGAAAATGCCAGTAAAAAATGCCGACATACTAACTTTGGTAGCGAAAATCAGCGACCATTATGTAAATAATCTGAACAACCGGTTCCTTCGAAAAGCATTCCTTCAAATGGAATTACCACAATCCATGTGGGATATTCTGGACGGTTTGAACGACAGGGAAACATATTACAAGCTGGACGGACTTCATTACCATGAATTGTACGAAATAATAATGGCGGGGGCCATGTTTGTTTCAAAGGCAAAAAAGGATATCAGACCCAATTTAAAAATAATACTGGCAGCCGGTTCCACCACCGTTTTTTCAAAAAGCGGCGGTATTGAAAACAGTGAAAGAGCACTTAAAGATGCAAAGGATAAAATTCTGAAAGATATGGCGATAAGCAATTTTGATTCTAACCTCTCCATTTTCTCAGATCTTATCAATGATTTATACATAAAAACAGTTGAAGAAGATAAGAACACACATAAAGGAAGAAAATGTGTTTACGAAACCATCCCGGAACTGAAACAAGTAGGTGAACTTCTTATTTAGCCCTTAAACACAGCTACAGCAGTCTGCCGCTAAACTTTACTTGGCCTGGGATTGGTTAAAGAATAATAATTTTATACTGAATTACTGGCACATACCTGATAAAAGCATGTGCCTTTTTTTGCCAGGGTACTTCTATTTCTCCGTTCATATGTATTACAATACACAATCAAGAGGTTACTGATGATTATAAAGGCAGATGCCATGCAGATCGATCCTGACAATACTGTAAATATTATCCTGAATTTCATTAATGCCAAGATGGGGAAATTAAGGCGGAACGGTATCGTTGTGCCCGTTTCCGGCGGCCTGGATTCAAGCGTTGTTGCCGCGCTGTGCGTCAAAGCAGTGGGCAAGGAAAAGGTAACGGGTCTTCTGCTGCCTGAAAAACAGGGCAATCCGGATGCCGTCCCGTATGCCGGTATCATAGCCGGACACCTGGGTATTAAAACCGTTAAAATCGATATTTCTAAAATTTTGAAAGCGGCCGGTGCGTACAATTTTGTTCTTTCAAGGATACCGACAAGACAAATCAGGGAAAAGCTGGTGCGCGCCTACCTGAATCCGCAGAAGGAAAGCATGTTCATAAAAGGTGTGAAGGGTACACAGAATAAATTCCTGTCCCACGGCATTGCCAGCTATTATATCAAACAGAGGATCCGGCTCGTTGTCGTCTACAAGTATGCCGAAGAAAACAACCTGCTGGTCGCCGGCAGCGCCCACAAGTCCGAAGACCTGGTGGGCCTGTACGTGAAATTCGGTGTCGATGACATTGCCGACATAATGCCGTTGAAAAACCTGTTCCGCACCCATATAGTACAGCTGGCACGTTTCCTGAAAATTCCCGATGCGATTGTTTCGAGAACCCCCAATCCGGACTTGGTGCCAGGAGTTACGGATAAATACAGGGACATACTCCACCTGGACGCCGAAAAGGTTGATTTCATTCTCTATAATCTTTCAAAAAAGGCTGCGCCTGAGGAAATAGCTCAAGAAGCGGGAGTGGCCATCAGCGAGGTTGAAAAAATAAGCGAGTTGGTTCGATTAACTTCCCACATGCGGAATCCGTCAATGGCGCCGGATATCCCCATACCATAGAATCACAGCACCCTGACGGCGGCCTTGAAAATCTTTCCAAAGAAATCACCCATTGCCTGTTCGTCGATGCCCGCATAGGCGACCCTTAAATGTTTTTCGTCCATTGCAATGGTGCCCGTACCGTCTTCCAGAAGCAAGGCGCGCCGAAGCTTTTCCGCATTTCCCCTTTTCAGTTCAAAGCACATGAAATACCCCGAGTTGAAGGGAAGGACTTTCAGCGGCACATCTCCCGTCATCCCGTCCAGAATTTCCCTGACAAGCCTGTACTTGTTTGTAAGCCGGGCAAGGCTTGCTTTCTTTTCTTCGGCGTACCTGTCGGACGAGTAGGCCTTCAATAAAAGGTTCTGAGCCGGTGTGCTTGAATTGGATACCGTGGCCCTGATGATTCCCTTTGTCTTTTGAACGAGGGCATCGTACTGCCGTTCCTTCAAACCCCTGCCGCCGTACGTTATGAAACCTATCCTGAAACCCCAGACAAAATCCTCCTTGGTTGCCCCGTCCAGCTTCACGGCCAGGACATTTTCATGAAGATCGGCAAAAGAAGCGAAAAGGGATTCCCTGATTGTCCCCTCGCCGTAAAAAAGGCCGAAGTACGCATCATCAAGGACCAGGCAGAGACGGCATCCCGCTTCAGCCGTTTCTAATAACAATTCAAGGAGCCGGTCCTTTTCTTCTTCCATCAATGTGTAGCCTGTCGGATTGTTCGGGAAGTTGAACACGACAACCGCTTTTTCTCCCCTTTTAAATTTTTTTAGTGCTTTGCCCAAACCGGCCGTATTATACCCACCGCTTTCATCAAACAGGGGATAGGTTATCAATTCGGCCCCCATCTTGTCTGCGAATACCAGAGAGTAATTGTCCCACCGCAGATCGGGGAGCAGCACCGCGTCGCCGGCATCAACAAAGAGGTCCGCTGCAACGGAAAGGCCGCAGGTAACCCCGCTGACGAGGACAGGGAGGCTGATGGTCTTTCCTTTCAAACCCGGGTTCTTTTCGAATATCTGCCTTCTCCAGGCTTCCCTCAGCCCCGGAATGCCTGCCGTCGGCGAATAGCTGAAAATTTCATCCGGGTTTAAATCCGGCAGATGCCTTTTTATGGAGAAAAGATGCATGGGCTCCCTGTTGACGCAGGCCATGCCCACCGTCGCGTTATATGTATGGGCTTTTTCTCCGGCTTCCCCGGCCTGGGCAACGATTCCCCTGGGGAAATAAAACCGTTTTCCCATTGATGACAACAGTTCCAATGCGGAAGTACCGGCTAAAACGGCATTCAATTGTTCGGCTAAAGGATTCATCAGGGAAACCATACCCGTAATTCCCAAAGCTGTCAATGCGCCCCGTATAATCAGTAGTAAATCATTTTACGGGTCATGCCGCCGTCAACAATAAAATTCGCCCCGGTAATGAACCCGCTTTCACCGGATAAAAGAAACCTGACGAGTGACGCTATGTCCTCCGGTTTCCCGACCCGGCCTGCGGGATGCTGATTGTGGTCTTCGTCGGATAAAGCCACTTTCCGCGCTGCAGATTTCTTTTTCAAATGGCCTACCTCTATCCAGCCCGGGCTGACGGCATTCACCCTGACATGGGGGCCCAGGCTTAAGGCAAGGGCATGCGTCAACGCAAAGACCCCGCCCTTGGAAGCGGAATAAGCCTCGGTATGCGGTTCGGACATGAAGGTGCGTGTCGAACAGATGTTCACCACCGCGCCCTTCGCTTTTTTCAAGGCATCTTCCGCGTGTTTTACGGTTAAAAACACGGAGGACAGGTTCACGTTTATAACACGGGTCCATTCCCCGTAGGTGACTTCCTTTATTGGTTTGTTCACCGCAATGGCGGCATTATTGACAAGCCCGTCAATACGCCCCCAGGATTTCAAAATTTCATCAATAGAAGAAGCCACTTCGTTTTCTACGGAGACATCCCCTTCCAGGAACAAAAAACGTCCTTTATCCGTACAACCGTCCCGAAACTCGTTTAAGGCCTCCGCATCACTATCCATGACGGCTACATGCCAACCGTCATCGAACAATGCGGCGGCCATGGTTCTCCCGATTCCCTGGGCTCCGCCCGTTATGAGTACTGTTTTCTTATTCATTTTTTATTCCTTTTTATTTCTCATATATAGAGTTTTTTCCAGTATATTCACCAGATCCATGACACAAAAATAATTAATCAGTCTATGTACCACTTTCGCACCGGCCAGGAATCCCTTTCCAATTCGAATCCACAGGAAAAAACGCCTCATACAATAATCAGATCAGCTATGAATTCCTCAATTTTTTACACAATCTGAGGCCATAGGACATTCTGATAAGGTAATTATAACGGAATTCGCAGTCTGCACCATAATAAAGATAAAAATTTCATTAGAATTTTACTCAAAGGCCCTTTATAATTCTATTGAGAGAGAGATATAACGAATATGCCAACAAAATCCCGGAAGACCATTGGATTCCTTATTAATCAGCTTACGGACCGGTATCAAGCGCTCATCTGGCCCGGAATCGTGGACGTTGTCAGGGAAAACGGTATGAACCTGATTATATTCGTGGGAAAATCCTTGAAAACCCCCTACATGTTCGAGAATGAGCATACGGTCATCTACAATCTGGTTACACCGGAGATAATCGACGGTTTGATTATATTGTCCGGTGCAATCGGCAATTTTGTATCACATGATGAATTGAGGGAATTCTGTAAGCAGTACAGGCCCATCCCCATGGTGAATATCGCGATGGGTGTGAACGGCATACCCACCATAATGGTGGACAACAAGGCCGGAATGCGTGAGCTGGTAAGGCATTTCGTCGTTGAACACGGCTACAAGCGCATCGCTTTTGTCCGCGGCCCGAGTACCAACGACGAGGCTGAATTGCGTTTTGCCGCTTATAAGGAAGTACTGAAGGAAAATTCCATTCCCTTTGACCCGGACCTCGTTTACGAGGGTACGTTTATATGGAATTCCGGCGTCGAAGCCATCAAAACATTGCTTGACGACCGCAAAGTGTTATTCGACGCCTGCATTGCCGCCAATGACGACATGTTACTGGGCGTTTTCCAGGAACTGGAAAGAAGAAAAATCGCCATTCCCGGTGACGTGGCGTTGGGAGGATTCGACAATATCGAGGAAACGCGGATAAATACCCCCTCGCTTACCACGGTCATGCAACCCCTCTATGAACAGGGAAGAAAGGCCGCCGAATTGCTCATAAAAAAGATGGCGGGGAAAAAAACTCCCATGTGCATTACTTTACCGGCGAAAATTATCACACGCCAGTCCTGCGGTTGCAAACTCAAGTCCACCTTCATCAACAAGAACAATACAATGGATGAAAACGGACCTGCAAAGGAATTAAAGGGATACGATAAAATCGAAATATTGTATAAGCTTCAAAAAGATATAATTCAACAGAATGAAAATCCTAAAACCGTTATCCAGTATCTTGATAAATCTTTGGATGCGCTGATGAAAGACATAAAGGATAAAAAACACCGGTACCTGAACCTGGTGAATAAAATTATTTCATCATCCGACCGCCTGGATTTTAACCTGGAACAGATAAAAGAACTTTTAACCAATTCGTTCACTTATCTCCAGCCATTCCTGAAAGATTCCTCCGGGGAGTTTTACAGGGCCAATGCCTTTTACCAGAACGGGCAGAGACTGCTCCTGGAAGCCATCAACAAAAAAACGGATAATAAATTCATCACGATTCGGGACTTGAACTGGAAGCTACGCAATGTTACCCAGTCTTTAAGCGTCTCGTTTGATTTTGAGGCGACAAAGGAAATACTGAAAGAACTGCTCCCCCAGATCAACATCAAGAACTGCTATATCGCCCTCTACAATGACCTGGGTAAAAGCGATGTCAAACCCTACCCCGTCTCCCGGCTGTTCTTCAGCTATCCCTTTAAACAGTTAAGTAAAAGCAACAGCGTTTTTCCCTCGAACAGACTGCTGCCCGAACAACTGATAAAAAAGCTGAAAACAATGGACTTCGCCGTGTTTCCTCTTTTGGTAAAGAAAGATCATTTCGGGTTCATTCTCATCAATTTCGAGCCTGATTTTGAAACTACCATTTATGAAACGCTGCAGGGCCATATCAGCGCCTCCCTGAAAGGCGCCGACCTGTTTGAACAGGTAAGCGCCCAATCGAATAACCTCCTCCGGCAAAAGGAGGAATTAACCGGGACCCTCAACAGGGTCAGGAGTATCATGGGCGGATTCATACGGGCCATGTCCCTCCTGGTCGAAACCCGTGACCCATACACGGCGGGCCACCAAAACCGTGTCGCTGATTTAGCCAGGGCCATAGCATCCCAGATGGAATTATCAGCCGACCAGATAGAAGCCATCCGGATTGCCGGGATACTCCATGACGTGGGAAAAATCTACATCCCCACCCAGATCCTGAACAAACCAGGCAGACTGATAGAAGAGGAAATAAACCTGATCCGCATCCATCCCAAGATAGGTTTCAATATCCTGAAGCCGGTGGATTTTTCCTGGCCGATTGCCGAAATAGTGCTCCAGCACCATGAGCGGCTGAACGGATCCGGGTACCCCCTGGGCCTGAAGAAGGAAAAAATTTCCATCGAGGCACGGATTATCTGCGTTGCCGATGTCGTGGAAGCCATGTCTTCCCACAGGCCGTACAGGCCCGCCCTGGGTATAGACAAGGCATTGGAGGAAATCACCAAAAACAGGGGCAGTCTCTACGACGCTGATGTGGTGGATGTCTGCCTGAAACTTTTCAGGGAAAATAATTATACTTTAAAATAACATATGGGCACCTCTAAAAGCAATTATACTATCCTGGGCAACCTTTAAAAACTCCTATTTTAAAAGGGTTTTGATTGCCTGCGCACAGGCCAAAACGCAGTAGCGTTTTTAACGGTTCCAAAAGGAGGTTTTTCGAGGTGCCTGTATCATAATTGCGCCATTTCACCGGAATGCGTGATTGACTTTTTATCCCGGATTCGTTATCTTCACACTTGAACGTATTGGGGGACCTCAGAATATCCAATTTTTGTTTTACGGTTAGCAGCTCTTTTAAAAAAACAATGCTTTTAAAGGCCGCACATCGCCGTTTACCAGGAGAAGAAACGTGGGTTATAAGTATATACGCATAATCATTATCCTTTTAATATTATTCCTATCAGCGGGCTGCGGGGAATCCTTTTTTTCCGAAAATCTGGAAAAGGCCAGGTACAAGGACCCGTCCGCGCCCGTGGAGGAGCGGGTTGAAGACCTTTTAACCCGGATGACGCTCATTGAAAAACTGGGCCAGATGGTCATCCCGGACAGACAGGCCATAAGGGAAGATTCGGATATAACGGACTATTTTTTAGGGGCGCTTTTAAGCGGCGGCGGCTCGGGGCCTGCTGAAAACGAGCCTGAAGAATGGGCAAAAATGGTCAACCGGTATCAGGCCATGGCATTGAAGACCCGCCTCGGAATCCCCTTGATCTACGGTATAGACGCGGTTCACGGGCACAATAATGTGAAAGGCGCCGTGATCTTTCCCCATAATATCGGCATGGGTGCCGCCCATGACGAAAAAATGGTGGAAACGGAGGGCAGAATCACCGCGCTTGAAGTGGCCGGTACGGGCATTACCTGGACCTTTGCCCCCTGCATAGCCGTTCCGCAGAACGAACGGTGGGGCAGAACGTACGAAGGTTACAGCGAATACGCCCCGCTCACCGCTGAACTGGGCGCCGCGTTCATAAGGGGTTTCCAGGGTGTGAAACTTTCCGGGGGCAACTACGGCATGGTCGCCACAGCCAAACACTTCGCGGGTGACGGCGGTACGTACAATGGTGTTGACCGCGGCAACACGATCATCCCGGAAGAGGATTTTGAAAGAATACACCTTTCACCTTACGTGGCGGCAGTGAAGGCCGGTACAAAAACCGTCATGGTGTCGTTCAGCAGCGTCAACGGCCAGAAAATGCACGGCAACAGGCACCTCATAACGGATGTCCTTAAAAAACAGTACGGCTTCAGGGGCTTCGTTGTTTCGGACTGGGGCGGCATCGAGGAAATTGATGTCCGCTACCCCGATTGCGTCAAACGCGCGGTAAATGCCGGAATCGACATGGTCATGGAACCCTTCCGGTACCAGCGTTTCCTGCTGACGGTGAAGGCGCTCAAATTCAGTGACGATATAAGCGAGGAACGCATCGATGATGCTGTGCGGAGGATACTGCGGGTTAAATTCGAAACAGGGCTCTTTGAGTATCCCTACGCGGATGAAAGTCTGACCGGCCAGATTGGTTCAGCCGAACACAGGAAGGCGGCCCGGGAAGCGGTCAGGAAGTCACTCGTGCTTTTAAAAAACAAGAACAGGATCTTACCCCTATCCAGGAAGATAAAAAGCATATTCGTTGCCGGAAAAAACGCCGACGACCTGGGCAACCAATGCGGCGGCTGGACGATCAGTTGGCAGGGCCTGTCAGGGGACATTACGGAAGGAACCACCGTTCTTGAAGCCATAAGGAAAGCGGTATCTCCCGGGACAAAGGTAACTTACAATGAAGACGGTGAAGGGGCCATGGGCCATGACGTGGCCGTCGTGGTTATCGGCGAACTGCCTTACGCCGAAATGCGCGGCGACAAGGAGGACCTCTCCATCTCACAGTCGGACATAGAAACAATTAAAAACTGCAACCGGGCCCAAGTCCCCGTTGTCGTCATACTCATATCCGGCAGGCCCATGCTCGTGGCCGAACACCTGAAATCCTGGAATGCCCTCGTGGCGGCGTGGCTTCCGGGAACGGAAGGGGAAGGAATCACCGATGTCCTGTTCGGCGATTACCCGTTCACCGGCAGGCTGTCCTTTTCCTGGCCCAGGTCGACGGAGCAGCTGCCCATTAATTTCGGGGATAAAAATTACGATCCCCTGTTCCCCTACGGATATGGATTAAGGAATTGAAAGGTTCGCCAATGAATAAACCGAATAAATTAACGGTCGCCCTGATTGCAGGCGGCGCAGTAACCATTGTTTTAATAATCGTCCTGGTGTTTATCTTTACGGCGGAAACGACGTGCTCCTTCGTGATAGAGGATGCCGTTTCCGGGTCCGGCGTCTGGGACTCCACCATAACCCTGCAAAACAGGGTAATCAAGGGCTACCACAGAACACACTTTACCTTCACTCACCTGAAGCCCGGTAAAGCCGAATTAAAGATATCGGCACCCAACTACCTCCCGCAGAGCATTGACGTTGACCTGGGGTTTGGCAGCAACGTGATCGACGAGTCAGTTCGCATGGAAGGCATACGAATACCGGGCATCGACCGTTTTTACATTTTCGAACAGATGCAGGGGGAAAAACTCATACTTGACCTCCGGCCCGCCACGAAAGAAAAACAGGCCGTTGTCAACCATCCCTGCCTTGACATAAGGGTAATCCTGAGAATCTCCCGCCAGACAGCCGGAGGGGGCCGGGGAGAACTCCTTTTTACCGGGGTAGCCCCATGGCAATGGAACCCGGATGCAGCGGCAACGTACAAGTATTCCGCTTCCATACCCCGAAAGGACATCCCCAATGAACCGTACCCCTGGGTCATTGATTACCTCATCATTGTGCCCGACCCATTGAAGATAAAGGCTGAGGAACTGGATAAAATTATTACGGGGATGTCCAGGCTCACGAAAGAAACGGAAATAAGGGAACATCTCGACAAGTACAGGGACGAGTTTTCCTATTACATTTCATCCAACCATGATATTACCTTCACGGAGAACTGAACGAGGATGCGCGTATTGCCAGGAGGAACGGATTGATCAGAACAAAAGACCTTACAAAAAAATTCGGCGGTTATGTTGCCGTTGACAACTTGAACCTCAATATCAAGCCCGGGGAAACCTACGGCTTCCTCGGTCCAAACGGGGCCGGGAAAACAACAACCATCAGCATGATACTCGGCACCCTAACCCCCACGGAGGGCGAAATTTTCCTGTTCGGAGAGAAGTATACCTTGAACAAGGCCGGGCTGAGAAAGAGAATCGGCGTCGTTCCCGACAAACATCCCGTCGGTGTTTGGACGTGGATGACGGCGTTTGAATACCTGAACTTTTTTGCCAGCATCTTCGAGGTAAAGGATGCGGGTAAAAGGATCGAATTCCTTCTGGAGCAGGTGGGGCTCCACGAATTCCGCAACAGGCGGTTTACAAGCTATTCCCGGGGAATGCTCCAGAAGCTTAGCATCATCAGGGCCCTCCTTCCAAATCCCGACATTCTTATCATGGACGAGCCCATCACGGGCCTGGACCCGTTCGGTATCAAGCAGGTACGGGACCTGATAGTCGCTGAGAACCGGGAGGGGCGCAGCATCCTCATAAGCTCGCACCAGCTCTCGGAAATTGAAAAGATCTGCCACAGGGTGGCCATCATATTCCGCGGCAAGCTCCTGGCCGAGGACAACATGGACCGCATCCTCAAAACACTTGTACGCCACCGCGAGATAGAAATAGACGTTGAAAAAATACCAAAAACACTCATCCGCCAGATAGAAAAAATGAAATTCGTTAACAAGGTCAAGGTGGAAGACCTGACTTTGAAAATAGAAATCAATGACGATACGGACCGCCGCAGGGATGTGGCGGAATTCATATTCAAGAAGGGCCTCATCCCCCTCCGCATCCAGGAAAAAAATCCGTCATTGGAAGAGGCGTTCATGACCATCACCAATGAAAACATGGCATTGTTCACGCGAAAGGGGGCCCAAAAATGAACGAGAAGGTCCGCGTTATCGGCATTATAGCCAGGACACGCATCAAGGAAACTCTTTTGAACCCGGCGCTGTACGTACTGATAACGGGCGCCCTTGTTTTTACTTACTACAGCCTCGTTGACTTCATCAATGCAATCGATTCGGATGGCCTGAACCTGGCCAAGACTCCCATCCTGGAACTTGTCTCCGGGTTAATGACGTCGTTTTTCGGCAGAACGGCCAGCGAAAACCTCTTTGCCCACGGCCCGTTCCTCTTTACATTCATCGTCATCTTCTTTCCCTTCATTCTCTACCTGAGCATAAGCACCGCTTTCAAGCTGGGTAATGAAAAAAGTACAGGCGCCTGCCAACTCGTCATATTCGGCCCCGTCAATATAACGCCTTACTACCTGAGTTTTCTCATCAGGGATATCTTTTTTACGCTGGGCTACATCTTCCTGGTCTGCATCCTCTTCACAGCCGGCTCCCTCGTTACCAACATGGTCGTTGACCCGACGTTTTTCCTCTCCGCCGTCTCCAGTTTCTTCATGGCGATAGCCCTGCTCAGCTACGGCATACTCGCTTCCTCGCTGGCATCCAACGGCTTCACCTCGCTGTCCATTTACCTCTCATCGGTCGCCGTTTTTTTCGTACTTTACATAGGCTCGCTCATGACCATATCCGAATACACGATCAACCCGGCCACCGTCATCGGTTTGGTGCTGCAGGTTTTCTCGCCTTTCTTCTACTGGCAGGCCTCGCTCACCGCCGTCGAACACGGCAACTGGCTCGTGTTCCTTCTGGACGTCTTCGCACTCGTCCTCATTACTTCGGTTCTGATGGTCGCAACCCACTTTTTATCCCGCATAAGGAGCATCAAGGTATGAAACGATTCCTGACAACCCTGTTTCTGGCATTCACCCTGTCGGCCGGCCTTGCCGCCCAGATTTCTGAGAAGGAGGAGGAATTCCTATACTCCATTCACGCCTATGACGGGAAGGAGTACAAGAAAACCTTCTGCCGGGAGGAATCCTCCACCATCTATCTCCTGGCAGACGACCAGAGCTTTCTCATGCCGAGGAAAACTTTCGTCTATTATGATGCGGCGCTGAACATGTGGCGTATCGATTCCCAGGGCGTGAACGAGGAATTACCCGGCCGCCTGGAAGTAACCGGCACTGACAACAAGGTCACCTATATCGACAAGACGGTCTATACCTACTATGTCACTCCCGGTGAATGGGACATGCAATGGAAGGTTTATACTGGCCAGAAAGCCCTTGACGAATGGAAAACATTCGAGGAACTGAGGGAAAAAATCAGGGAAGAAGGCAAAAAGTTCCAGGAGGAGATGTTCAAATACAGGCGCTGGAAAGAGGAGATGAACAAGAAGATAAAGGAAGCCCGGCTCAAGGGGAAAAACTTCGAAGGCCTGGTACAGGAGCTGAACGCCAAGAGCCCGCCCCCCTACCCGGGCAGGATCCATTATGAACTGTACCCGCTTGAAATGGCTTTTATCATCAACCTTCCCGTAGGCGAATACAGGATACGGCTTCTGGACAGCGAAGGGCGCGTGTACGAAAATTCGGACAAGAAAATCATCACGTTCAGCCGGGAGCGATCCAACAGCGTCGGCTTCATCTACAGCGCAACGGACAAGATAAAACTGCCCAAGCAGTCCCGCATCCCCCAGGCCATCATCTACATAAACGGCAAGCACGACCTTTACCTCAGGCCGTATTTACAAAACGAATTCAATGACTTTTACCACGAAAAGCTGAGCAACAACGACGGCAGGGGGAACCCCCTCTCCACCAAGTGGATAATCACCGAACCATTGTACAATTCCTGGCTGGAATACCACAGGAGTGCCGAACCTGGGCCTGAAATTTCCCTGGAAGAACAATTCAAGGTTGAGAGGTCACGCGAAAACCCGTTCGGCTACAGGATAGTCTACTATGACAGGAACGACGCGCATAAAAATTTCGAACCGGACTTCCGGTCCTTCTACCTCCCCATGGACGGTAAGTCTACCGTTATTAAAATTAAGGTGAGGGATTACAAGGACAAGTACTACGTTTCCGGTGAACGGGAAATACGGGTGGTCTGGTACACGGCGGGCCTCGTCTTCCTTCTCATCCTGGCAGGCATACCCATTGCCGTTTATCTTTTCATCACGATTAAAAGGATAATCCTTTACAGGACGGCGGAGAAATCATAAGGGGCTGTTAACAGGGTATAACGGGCGTTCACCTTTCAGGACGCGCAGGATATTTTGCGCCGCCTTGGTCTTCAACTCGGACAACGACTGCCGGCTTAAGTACCCCACATGCGGAGTTAATACGGTATTCGGACATTGCATAAGCGGGTCATCCGCACTCAACGGCTCCTTTTCAAACACATCCAGCCCGGCCCAGCCTATCTTGCCCGAGTTCAAACCGCTTACAAATGCCGCCTGGTCGATAACGGGACCGCGGGATGTATTGATCACAATAACGCCGTTCTTCATGCGGTTTATCTCGTTTTCACTTATTAAATGATACGTATCCCTGGTCAATGGCACATGGAGGCAAAGACAGTCCGCCTCGGATAGCAGTTCTGTAAAGGGAACGGGAATACCGCCCGCTTCGACTATCTGCTCTTCATCTACGTACGGGTCATTGACAAGTATCTTCCGAAACCCTATGCTCATCGCTTTCTTTAAAAACCCCTTTCCGGCATGGCCGAAACCGATGATGCCCAGAACCTTTTCCTGCAGCCTGTCACAAACGGGCAGAGGCTCACCTTTGCCCCACGCACCTTCCCTGACCGATTTCCGGTAAAGGGGAAGCTGACGGGCACAGCTCAACAGCAGGCTCAACGTATGCGTGGCAATCTCCTCTACACAGTAATCCGGCACGCGGGCCACCCAGATGCCCTTGCGCGTTGCCGCTTCCACATCCACATTGTCATAACCCACACCGTACCGCGAAATGACCTTACAGTTTTCCAACTGCCGGATTATTTGACTGTTCAAGTTAAACAGGTTGGTGAAAACACCCTCGGCCTGCCGCAGCAGGTCCGGCATGCAGCATGATTCCCAGTTTTTAACCACGTGTATCTCGGCGTTCACTTCACTTAAAACTGCTTCTTCTTCAGCGTAAGAACCGAATCTGTCATCTGTTACCAGGATTAGCCGTTTGCCCATTACCACCCTCCCAAGCAGCGCTTTTTTTACTTTTCGGATTAAAACAGGGGGAACAGAAGAAAAAAAACAGGGACAAAACCGCTGAGAGGAAGACCAGGGCGAACCGCTGAAAGGTGTGCGGAGAAAAAGTTTAACTGCTTTGAACGGATACTTGCAATACTTACCGCTGATTTGAAGAATTTTTATAAACCGCAGAAGACGCTGAAGGGCGCAGAGAGGGGGGTAACCCGCTGGGGGAAAAAGACTTTTATTGCCTTTGGAGTGGCCGCTGGGGTTCCTGCGGAGGTTTCTTCGGAGAAAAAAAAGAAGAAGCAATAAAAAACACTCCTTTTTGTAATTGTACGCTGCTCCTCGGATTCGTCAAGGCTAAACCCTCCGGGTTCGCTTCGCTCAGCCTTGACAAATCCTGCGGGGCAGCTACCTGGAAAATAAAAAGGAGGTTTTTTTATGAGTCATGTTCTTTTTGAGGAATTGTCCAGGAAGGTAGTAGGGTTGGGGATTACGGTGCATAAAATTTTGGGGCCCGGATTGCTTGAGTCGGCGTACGAAGGAGCCTATTGTGTTGAGCTTGCGCGTGCCGGGATACCGTTTAAACGACAGAAGGTGT